>JBDLUD010000006.1:0-34697 GCA_039805465.1 Pseudomonadota bacterium | reverse complement strand
GCAGAAATTGAAAAGATTCAAGGCAACCTCAATCTACAAAAAGATTGGGCTAAATTCCGCTTAGAAAAAAAACAACATGATTGTTACGATAAATTTTTCACGACCCGTTGTCTTGATAAAGCTCGTTTAGAACATCGTCAAGAAATCAAAGAAATACGCGCTCAAGAAATACCCATGCGCGAAAGAGAACGTGTTCTGAAATCCATCGTCAAAGATGAGCAAGATGAACAAAGAATCAAGGATCGCAATGATCCTGCTAAGGCAAAGCAGCGCGCTGAAAACGTCAAAGATTATGAGCAAAAGCAATTGGATCAAATTAAGCGCGAGGAAGATCTTGTGAAAAAACGTGCTGACTCAGAAAAGCGCGCTCAAGAAAATAAAAAGGCCAATCCGCTCTAATGGCAAAAATTAAATCTGTTTATGTTTGTCAAGCCTGTGGCGGCTTATCAGCAAAGTGGCAGGGACAATGCCCCAACTGTGAAGCTTGGAACTCCATGGAAGAAACTGTGGAAGACAAGCCTTCAAGCAATCGCTTTCAAAGCTTGGCTAAAGCTGCACCAAAACAAAAACTATCTGTCATAGAAGCCGAGGATTTGCCTCGTATCAGTACCGGTGTTGATGAGTTTGACCGGGTATTGGGTGGTGGCTTGGTCACCGGCGGTGTTGCATTGATTGGTGGTGATCCGGGGATTGGTAAATCCACATTGCTTTTGCAAGCGCTGGCTGCAATGAGTGCCCGTGGTGACTCAGTGCTTTATATCAGCGGTGAAGAGTCAGGTGCGCAAATTGCCTTAAGGGCAAAACGCTTGGGCATACAGGCACCAGATTTAGAAGTCTTGGCTGAAATCCAATTAGAAAAATTACTCGCCACCATTGAGTCTGCCAGACCCACGGTGGTTGTGGTGGACTCGATACAAACAGTCTACTCAGAAGCCTTGAGCTCTGCGCCCGGTTCAGTGGCGCAAGTGAAAGAATGCGCAGCCCAATTGACTCGCTTGGCTAAAACAACGGGTGTTTGCATGATCATGGTGGGCCATGTCACCAAAGAAGGTAACTTGGCAGGACCAAGGGTCTTAGAGCACATCGTTGATACGGTTTTGTATTTTGAAGGTGATACGCATTCATCTTTCAGACTGGTGCGCGCCTTTAAAAATCGTTTTGGTGCTGTGAATGAACTAGGTGTTTTTGCCATGACCGATAAAGGTCTTAAAGGCGTGGCCAATCCATCAGCTTTGTTCTTATCTCAGCATGATCAAATTGTTCCTGGTTCTTGCGTGTTGGTCACGCAAGAGGGTAGTCGACCATTGTTGGTTGAGATTCAGGCATTGGTCGATACTGCACATGTGCCCAATCCACGTAGATTAGCTTTAGGACTTGAGCAACATCGCTTGGCCATGTTATTGGCAGTCTTGCATCGTCATGCAGGCATTGCATGTTTTGACCAAGATGTTTTCTTGAATGCGGTGGGTGGTGTAAAAATCACAGAGCCTGCAGCTGACTTGGCAATCTTATTAGCGATTCAGTCATCAATGAAAAATAAAGCATTGCCTAAGAACTTGATTGTCTTTGGTGAGGTTGGGTTGGCTGGAGAGATTAGACCTTGCCCAAGAGGTCAGGAGCGACTCAAAGAAGCTGCTAAGCTGGGCTTTAAACAGGCCATTGTTCCCAAGGCCAACGCCCCTAAAACGAATATCCCGGGATTGACCATCATCGCAGTTGATCGCATTGATCAGGCGATTCAAGCCGCTAGAAATCTAGAGTAACTAATTTGTAGTTTAGAAATTAAAGGTCTTCTGCTTGTATGAGCAAGACCTGATCATCGCCAGCAGAAACTTCAAGCCATGTCACTGGAATTTCTGGAAAGGCATCTGAGAAGTTTTTAGCTTCGTTGCCAATTTCAAGCACCAAAGCACCTTCAGGTTTTAAATAATCCTTGGCACTGGCAATGATTTTTCGGACGATATCCATGCCGTCTGCTCCGCCTGCCAAAGAGATTTCTGGTTCAGCATGATATTCAGCTGGTAGATTGGCCATCGATGTTGCATTCACATACGGTGGATTGCAAATGATCAAATCAAATAAATTTTCTTCGTTAGGTGAGGGCAATGATTCAAATAAATCCCCTTGGTGGAGCTCGATTTGTTCGCTGAGGTTGTGACGGTCAATATTCTTAGCTGCCAATGACAGGGCCTGCATGCTGATATCTGATCCGGATACTTCCACATCTGGGCAAGATAGGGCGATCAAAATTGCTAGTGAGCCATTGCCAGTGCACAGGTCTAAGACTTTGGCACTGGGAGGCAGCCAAGGCTCTAAATGACCATCCACAATTAATTCTGAAATGAATGAGCGAGGCACGATGCTGCGTTCGTCACAGTAAAATGGAATACCCATCAACCAGGCTTCGCCCAAAATGTAGGCCAAAGGTTTGCGAGTGCTGATGCGTTCATTTGCCCACGCGTCGATTTTGGTTTGTACGTCAGGCGTGATCGGGGTATCTAAAGCATCCGCAGCATCTTCAGGTGGAAAACCCAAGGCTGTGGCGATGATCCATAGGGCTTCACTTTGCGCATCAATCGCGCCATGACCATAACTTAAGCCAGCAAGATCTAATTTCTCGGTCAGTTGTTGCCAAGAAACTTCTAAAGTTATTTCAGTGTTCATAACTGTGTTGAAAGAGTTAATGCTTAGGCAATTAACTTTTCTAAAACACCTTTGTAAATATTTTTAAGTGGCTCTATATCGGCAAGCTCAACACGTTCGTTGATTTGATGAATGGTTGCATTGCGCGGCCCAAATTCAACCACTTGAGGGCAGATCTTTGCAATAAAGCGGGCATCACTGGTGCCGCCAGTTGTAGAGAGCTCCGCAGTCACATTTGTTTCAGCTTTGATCGACGCTTGCATGGCTTCAGATAAGTTGCCAGGTTGCGTCAAAAATGGTTCACCACTGAGATTCCATTCAATCGTGAAGTTCAGTTGATGCTTCTTCAGAAGCGCTTCAAGTTTTTCTTTCAGTTTGTCAGCTGTGTTTTCAGTTGAGAAACGGAAATTAAAATCAATCACCACCTCACCAGGAATGACGTTGGTGGCACCTGTTCCGGCATGGATGTTAGAAACTTGCCATGCGGTTGGTTGGAAATAAGCGTTGCCTTGATCCCAAGTAACCTCAGCAAGTTCAGCAAGAGCAGGGGCCATCAAGTGAATTGGATTTTTTGCCAAATGAGGATAGGCAATATGACCTTGAACACCGATCACTTTTAATTTGCCTGACAAAGATCCTCGACGGCCATTTTTAATGGTGTCACCCAATTGATCCACCGAGGTTGGTTCGCCAACCACACAGTAATCAATACGTTCACCACGTTTTTTCAATTCATTACAAACAATCACAGTGCCATCATGCGCTGGACCTTCTTCATCACTGGTCAACAAAAAGGCAATCGAGCCTTTGTGATCGGGATGCTTTGCTACAAACTCTTCAGTGGCCACCACAAAAGAAGCCAATGAGGTTTTCATATCTGCGGCACCTCGACCATATAAAAAACCATCTTGTTGAGTTGGTTGAAATGGATTTGAAGACCACTTATCAAGCGGACCCGTTGGCACCACATCAGTGTGACCAGCAAAACTCAACAGAGAACCTGTTTTACCTAGACTACCTCTTTTAACAGCCCATAAATTGGTCACTCTGAAGTGATCGGGACCGCTCATCATGGTTTCACATTCAAAACCGAGTGCTTTGAGTCTATTTGCAATCAGATCCTGGCAGCCACCATCGGCAGGCGTTACCGAATTCTGAGAAATCAGCTGTTCTGTTAAGGCTAGGGTTGAGTTTGTAGTCACAGATAATCTTTAATGAGTTAGCTTAGTCTCGTAATAGGTCGTTGATAGCTGTTTTAGCTCTGGTTTGAGCGTCTACCTTTTTAACGATGATCGCGGCATACAGGCTGTATTTGCCACATGCTGATGGCAATGAGCCAGGAACAACCACTGAGCCAGCTGGTACACGACCATAATGAACCTCACCAGTTTCGCGGTCATAAATCTTGGTGCTTTGACCAATGTAAACGCCCATTGATAAAACAGCATTTTCTTCGATTACGACACCTTCAACCACCTCAGAACGTGCGCCAATGAAGCAGTTATCTTCAATGACCACAGGGCCGGCTTGAACTGGTTCTAGAACGCCACCAATACCAACACCGCCTGAAAGGTGAACATTCTTACCAATTTGAGCGCATGAGCCAACTGTGGCCCAGGTATCAACCATCGAGCCTTCATCCACGTAAGCGCCAATATTGACGTAAGAAGGCATTAAAACCACGTTTTTACCAATAAATGAACCACGACGAGCGGTTGCAGGAGGAACCACGCGGAAACCGCCCTTGGCGAAGTCTTCAGCAGTGTAATTGGCAAATTTAGTCGGTACTTTGTCGTAAAACTGTGGAAAGCCATTGGTGCCGTTGGCTGACATCACTTGATTGTCTTCTAGACGGAAAGAGATCAAAACAGCCTTTTTAACCCATTGATTCACATTCCATTTGCCCACTGACTGACGCTCAGCAACACGAATAGATCCGTCATTTAAGCCTGCTAATACGGTAGCCACTGCCTCGCGAACCTCTTTTGGAGCTGCTGAAGGTGATAGGCTGGCACGATCTTCCCAGGCTTGATCAATGATGTTCTGTAGCGTTGCCATAAACTCTTTTTCCTTTAAAAATAACAAGTAATAAGCCTAGATTATATCTGTCGACTTCAGGAAGTGCTCTTTCTATCCCTACCTTGGTATCATCACAATGATTCCATTAAAAGAAGTTAGCCGTGCGACTTAAATCTATCAAACTTTCAGGGTTCAAATCCTTCGTAGACCCCACTCATTTCGAGCTTCCAGGCCAATTAATTGGCGTAGTGGGCCCCAATGGTTGTGGTAAATCCAACATCATTGATGCCGTGCGCTGGGTTTTGGGTGAATCCAGAGCCAGTGAACTCCGTGGCGAGTCAATGCAGGACGTTATTTTTAATGGCTCTGGCCAAAGAAAACCGGCTGGTCGCTCAAGTGTTGAGTTGATTTTTGATAACACCGATGGGCGTGCCGCTGGTCAGTGGAGTACTTTTGCCGAATTGTCAGTCAAGCGTGTTTTGACTCGTGATGGAGCTTCTAGCTACTACATCAATAATCAAACAGTCAGACGTAAAGATATTCATGACATGTTCATGGGTACTGGTTTAGGTCCTCGCGCTTACGCGATCATTGGCCAGGGCATGATTTCTAGAATCATTGAAGCCAAACCAGAAGAGTTGCGTATTTTCTTGGAAGAGGCTGCTGGTGTATCTAAGTACAAAGAGCGCCGCAAAGAAACTGAATCTCGTTTGGAAGACACCAGAGAAAACTTAACGCGTGTAGAAGATATCTTGCGTGAGTTAACGCAGAATCTCACCAAGCTTGAAGGCCAAGCTCAGGTTGCTGAAAAATACAAAGACTTAAATACTCAGATGACACAACAACAACAATTGTTGTGGTTGGTACGTCAAACTGAAGCAGGTAAAGAGCAAGAGCGCCATGCCAATGCCATCAGAGATGCTCAAGTTCAATTAGAAGAACAAACGGCCAAGCTTCGTCATGCAGAGGCTGAATTAGAAGAATTAAGAAGCTCTCATTACGCATCCCAAGATTTAGTCTCTACTGCTCAGGGCGAGCTTTATGAAGTGAATGCTGAAGTAGGTAAGCTTGAAAATGAGATTCGTTATGTTCAAGAATCTCGCGCACGCCTACAACAACAGATTTCAGATTTACAAGCGCAGCTATCCCGTTGGTCTTCACAAGAATTGGCTGCAGCTGATGCTTTGCGTCAAACCAATATTGATTTGGAGTCCGCTCGTGAAAACGAAGAACGTTTCTTAGAAGCCTTGCATGAGGTTCAAGAGAAGTTGCCAGCGCATGAAGTGACTTATTTAGAAACGCAAAAAGCTTTGGATCAAGCTCGTGAAGCAGTGTCATCCACTGATCAGCGTTTAGCCAGTTTGGCTGAAAGAGTTTTGGCTGCTGGTCGTCAATTAGATCAACTTCATCAACGTCAAGAGCGACTACAGGCTGACTTGTCTACTTTGGTGAAGCCTGATGCTGAGGCACTTAGCTTAGCGACTGATCGCCAAACCATGGCTCAGCGCAAGGCAGATGAAGCCCAAGAAGTTTCTGAAGCAGCAAATTTGAATGTTCCCGAAGCCGATTCAACAAGACAAAAAGCTCAGCAGACCTTGCAGGAATCTTCTGCTGCCTTAAATCAAACGCAAGCCCGCTTAGGTGCTTTGCAGGCTTTGCAAGAAAAAGTTCAAGCCCAAGCCAAGGTTGGTCCTTGGTTAGAGCAAAAAGGTCTGAATAAAAAGCAACGCTTGTGGCAAGACTTACAAGTTGAAAAAGGTTGGGAAACCGCACTAGAAGCAGTTTTACGTGAGCGCGTCACAGCTTTACAAGCATCTGATTTGAATGAGGCGGTTCGTCTTGCTCAAGATGCACCGCCATCACGCTTAGCGTTCTACTCCGGCAATGGCGTTTCTAATTCAGATTCAAGCGTCAATGGTTTGACCAGTTTGATGAGCCGTGTTCAGGTCAAAGATTCAGGCATCAAAGCAGTGATCCAAGAGTGGTTGGGCAATGTATATATTGCCGATAGCTTGGACGATGCGATGCGTCGCCGTGAGCAACTGCCTCAAGGTGGCGTGCTTTTGGTGAAAGAGGGTCATATTGTGAGCCGCGTGAGTTTGCAGTTATATGCTGAAGACTCAGAGCAAGCTGGCTTATTGGCACGTGGTCAAGAAATTGAAAACTTAGATCTACAGTTAAAAGCTCAGCAACTGATTCTTGATGAAGCTCAAAGTGAAGCTAATAGAGCGCAATCTGCTTATCATCAGGCACATCAATTAGCTCAGCAAGCTCGTCAAACAGCTGAACAAGCTGTGAGAGAAGCTCACAACTTAGAAGTTGAGCGATTGCAACTGGCTCAAGCTGATGAAAAATACAGAACACGCGCTGATCAAATCAATCGTGAACTTGAAGAACTAACTCAACAATCTGCTGAACTTCAATCGATCAGAGATGAAGGTCAAGGTGAGTTGGACCGAGTGCAAGATGAAAAAGGTTTGCACGGTGATAGTTTGACGACTGCACAAGATGCTTATCAAGCAGCTCAACACGCTCTTGAACAAGCTCGTGAAGCTTTGCGTTTATCTGAGCGCGAAGCCAGTGAGGCATCTTTTAACACCAGAACCTTGGTTCAAAGAATCAGCGACTTAACGCGTGATCAACAATCTGCTCAACAGCAGGTGGGTGACATTCAAGTGAGCTTGGGTAATTCTCAAGAAGAGTTACATGGCTTGTCTGATGAAGCTGCACAAGATGCTTTGCAAAACTTATTGATTCAAAGAAGTGCTCGTGAAGCTGCTTTGGCGAATGCTAGAACAGAAATGGATGCCATCTCTCATCGTTTGCGTGAAGGTGATGAAGCTCGTTTGACGATTGAACGCAGCTTACAGCCTTTGCGTGACAAAGCCATGGAGCTACAACTCAAAGAACAAGCTGCTCGTTTGAACGTCGAGCAATTTGCCACGATGTTGATGGATGCTGAAGCCAATGTTGATGAATTGCAAGCTCGCTTAACGCCTGACATGAAGGTCAGCTCCTTGCAATCTGAGGTGAATAAGCTCAATCAAGAAATCCAAGGTTTGGGTCCTGTGAATATGGCAGCTCTTGAAGAGTTGTCCAGTGCTCAAGAGCGTAAGACATTCTTGGATGCTCAGTCAGCCGACTTGAATGAAGCGATCAACACATTAACAGATGCGATTTCAAAAATTGACTCTGAAACTCGTGAATTGTTACAGGGTACTTTTGATCAGGTGAATGAACATTTTGCAAAACTATTCCCTGACTTGTTTGGTGGTGGAAATGCCAAATTGGTGATGACTGGTGAAGAGATTTTGGATTCTGGTGTTCAGGTGATGGCTCAACCGCCAGGGAAGAAGAACTCAACGATTCATTTGTTATCAGGCGGTGAAAAAGCTTTGACTGCGATTGCCTTGGTCTTCTCATTGTTCCAGTTGAACCCAGCACCATTCTGCTTGCTAGACGAGGTTGATGCACCGTTAGACGATGCCAATACAGGTCGCTATGCAGACATGGTTTCAAGAATGTCAAAAAATACCCAATTCGTCTTTATTTCACACAATAAGATCACCATGGAAATCGCTAGCCAATTGATTGGTGTGACGATGCAAGAGCAGGGTGTTTCTAGAATTGTTGCTGTTGACTTAGAAGCTGCGGCAACGATGGTGGAGGCTGCTTAATGGTTTGGTTCACTGAACTTGCTACATCCTTAGGGTTGTCGGATCTTCAGTTATCCCTAGGATTGATTGGTTTTAGTTTATTGGTCCTTGTCATGATTTATAACGCCATGCGTATACGCAAGCTGGATAAAAATGAATCGATGACTGATTACAGTGAGTCGTCTGAACCAAGTTTTTCAGCAATTGACGCAGCTCTCAATAAATCAGAGCCAAGCCTTGGTGGCGTTAAAAGTCCTGCGAATGCTCAAGCTGTATTGGCAAAAATTGATCCATTGATTGATTGCGTCGCAAGCTTGCGTTTGCCTGAACCTATCAGCGGTCAAGAAATTTTGAGCCATTTATCTGATTGGCCAAAAAATACCCAATTTACTTGGATGCACGAAGGATTGAGCACTGATGGTGTTTGGCAATCAATCACGCCAGAGCAAAGCTTCACAGAACTTCAGTTAGCAATTCAATTGGCCAATCGATCTGGTCCGATTGGCATGGTTGATTTATCAGACTTCGTCTCTAAAGCTCAGTTACTATCGAATGCCTTGGATGCCGAGTTGGATTTAGCCCCACACAATGACATCAATGAATCTGCTAAGAGCTTGGATGAATTTGCGGCAAGGTGTGACATTCAGTTGGGTATCACAGTGATTCCAAAGGATGGTTTATGGAACTTGATGACCATTCAGCATGTTGCAAACAAAGCGGGCTTCTTATTGTCACGCGATGGTCGTGAGTATCAGCGTGTTGTTGCAGACATGGTCATTTATAAGCTGGTTGCAGATCAAGCCAACTTCTTGCGCGATGATTTAAGCCAGTCAAATGTTCAGTATGTGACATTGCTCTTGAATCTACCTCATGTATCTTATGAGATGACGCCGTTTCAATTGATGCTTGATGATGCAAAGCTATTGGCTGAAGCTCTCAATGGTCATTTGGTAGATGATGCTGGTAGACCACTGGTTGATGAAGCAATCATCGCCATTAAAGGTCAGCTTGAAGAGATTTATCAAGCAATGGCAGCTCAAGGTATTCCTGCAGGATCTGCTGCTGCAAGCAGACTCTTCTCCTAGGTTCTTATGGCTGATTCGGCCCGATATGCCTGGCTGAAAGACGAGTTGGCAAGCTTAGATCATGCCTACTACGTTCTTGATGACCCGAAACTCCCCGATGTTGAATACGATAAGCTCTACCGGGAGTTGTTGGCCATTGAGCATGAGCATCCAGATTGGATCACTCCTGATTCGCCATCGCAGCGAGTGAGCGGACAAGCCAGCGATCTTTTTTCTGAAGTCAAACATGTTGTCCCCATGCTTTCATTGAATAATGCATTGGAAGACAAAGAAGCTGAAGCATTTGATAAGCGTTGTCGTGAGGGTCTCAATTTAAGCTCTGTTGAGTATGCTGCTGAACTTAAATTTGATGGTCTTGCCATATCTTTGCGTTATGAAAATGGTCTTCTGACGCAAGCCGCCACTCGTGGTGATGGCTACAGTGGTGAAGATGTCACGGCCAACATCAGAACAATCAAAGCGATTCCTTTGAGATTGAAGGGTGCATCACACCCCAAAGTTTTAGATGTGCGCGGCGAAGTTTTCATGAGTCATAAAGACTTTGAAAGTTTGAATCAGGCTGCAATAAACAAATCTGAAAAAACTTTTGCCAATCCCAGAAATGCTGCAGCTGGGAGTTTGCGACAACTCGACCCACGAATCACTGCACAACGAACCTTGTCTTTTTATGCGTATGGCATCGGTCAGTGTGAACCATCGAACTTTATTCCCCAAACACACGCTCAGTTATTAGATCTTTATGCCTCCTGGGGTTTGCCTGTTTGTGAACATCGTGCCGTGGTTCAATCGATTGATGGTCTGATGAACTTCTATCAATCCATTGGTGCCTTGCGCGATCAATTGCCTTACGACATTGACGGGGTGGTTTACAAAGTTAATTCAAGAGAGTTGCAAGAAGATTTGGGATTTGTTTCAAGAGCCCCTCGATTTGCTGTGGCTCATAAATATCCTGCGCAAGAAGCGCTGACCACTGTATTGGGCATCGACGTCCAAGTCGGTAGAACAGGGGCTATCACACCAGTGGCGAGGTTATCGCCGGTGGTGGTTGGTGGTGTGACTGTCACTAATGCCACTTTGCACAATGAAGATGAAGTTCGTCGCAAAGATGTTTACATTGGCGACACCGTTGTGGTTCGACGTGCCGGAGATGTGATTCCTGAGGTGGTATCAGCCATCAAAGAAAAACGTCCATTATCTGCACTTGCTTTTGTGATGCCCACATCTTGCCCCATCTGTGGTTCACACATTGAAAAGCCCGAAGAAGAGGCTGTTGCAAGATGCAGTGGCGGTTTATTTTGCCCAGCGCAACGCAAGCAAGCGCTTTTACATTTTGCGCAACGCAGGGCCATGGACATCGATGGCTTAGGTGAAAAGATTGTTGATCAGTTGGTGGATCTATCCATTGTTAGAACTCCAGCTGATTTATATCGCTTGGGGCTAATGGCTTTGGCCAATTTAGATCGCATGGGTGAGAAGTCTGCTGAGAACTTACTTCAATCAATTGAAAAATCCAGAAAAAATACTTTAGCCAGATTTATCTTCGCTCTAGGTATACGCCACGTCGGCGAGAGCACAGCCAAAGATTTGGCCAAACATTTTGGGCAGATTGATAAGCTCATGGTGGCCAATGAGGAAGAATTACTACAAGTCAACGATGTAGGCCCTGTAGTGGCTAAATCATTGCTCAGCTTCTTCAGTGAAGCTCACAACAGAGAAGTTGTTGAGCAACTATTGGCATCTGGCATTGAGCTTGAGGTAGAAACTTCTAAGATCAACCCTGAGTTGGTCGGTAAAACATTTGTATTAACTGGAACCTTGCCAACCATGTCGCGAGATGAAGCAAAGGCGCTCTTAGAAAAAGCAGGTGCCAAGGTGGCAGGTTCCGTTTCTGCCAAAACTCATTACGTGGTTGCAGGTGCTGATGCAGGAAGCAAGCTAGAGAAAGCTCAAGAGCTGGGTGTTGCTGTGATTGATGAGGCTCAGATGTTAGCTTTACTTCAATCTAATTAGCTAGCAATACCCTTGTCATAATCATCTGCAAAAGCGTGATTGACATCACTGTGACCTTGTTCATCAGCTCTCACCGCAATCACAACATCACGCAGCATGGCATTAGCAGGCAAATTCCAATATTCGATGGCAATAGCTGGTGCAGGTATGTTGAGTTCAGGATTTGCATCAATTTGCGCAAGATAATCGGTGTAACTGATCACAGCCTCCTCTTCGAAATAACCCACAATGCGGTGCGCTGTTCTTGGGAAGAAGACATAGATAAAGAAAAATAAATGCCAAAACACTGCTTGAGCAATCAAGACAATCATTCGCTCAATCCAGTTTGGCTTAGCGACTTCTAAAAATGTCATGAGATGCATGCGTTCATTTTCTGCTTCAGCCAGTAATGTACGAATCTTTGGGCCATAGCCCGTTTTCATTTGGCGCAAACTTTTTAGGTGTGTCCACATGCCAGCCACCATTCCTGGAACGGCCGCAACTGTCTCAAGAACCACAGCTCTATGACCATATCGACCGCTGAAAAAGGTGTCTGCAGTCCATCTTAGTAACAGAGTGAATCTTTTTGCAACTCGATCGCTCAGGCTTGAAGGATTGTGTCTCATAGCTTATTTCCTAGTAGGATGTTTAGGCAAGGCAAAAAGCATTGTGCTCAAAAGTAAGACTAAAACGACTTTAGCATATAAAACAGGTGATTGTTGAGCTAATTGAAGGTGGCAAAATTTATAAAAACTTAAAACGATTACAAAGATAAAAGTTTGTAGGAAATCTCTTACATGAATATCAGAAAGTTCTCACATCATTTTCAGAGATTTACTGATTTATACCTTGTTAAGATAACTTCATTCAAACAAGGAATTATATGAACGATATTCAAAAAATCTACGATGGCTTTTGTACCAAATATCATCGTTTTGACCCAGAGCTATCTGAAAAGCTTGAGAACACTTTAAAACTGAATCAGTCTAAATTTCATATAACAGCCAGTGGAATAGTAATTAAAGATGATTCTGTTTTATTGATCTTCCATCGCTATATCAAGGAATGGTTTCAGCCTGGTGGTCATATCGATGATGGGGAGTTTCCCCATATTGCTGCTCAAAGAGAGGTTCTTGAAGAAACCGGTTGGCATACAGAATTGATTGGAGATGACATCCCAGTAGATATCGATATTCATTTAATACCGGCTAATCCAATTAAATCCGAGCCAGAGCATTGGCATATTGATTGTGCGTTTTTGTTGAATCCTATCAAACAATCAACCCCAACAGATCCTGAGGTTTCAAAATGGTTCGAGTTTGGTGAAGTGACTAATCAACGCATTAAAAGAGTACTCAACTTTGTAGCAAAAAATTAAACCGCCAGAGCGTCTAATATTTCTGTTTCAAGTTGCACCTGGATTTTTGAATCCTTTGATAGATTGTGTCCGTCCAACAAGAACACGTCTTCAATACGTTCGCCCAATGTATTGATTCTGGCGGTGTGTAATGAAATATGATGCTCAGCCAAAATCTTCGCAATGGCGTAGAGAAGTCCTGTTCTGTCATTGGCAGACACTGACAAGACATAGTATTGACCACGTTCATCAGCTCTCAGACTGACACGAGGTTGGATCGGAAAGCTTCTTGATTGTCTGGATAAGCGACCCTTGCTTGGGTTTGGTAGTGGAGCACTCTGTTGCAGCATCGCAGCCAAGTCATGTTCAACCAATTGAATGATGTCACGGTAGTGACCACCTTCACGCAATAAATTAGTGCCAGAAATTTGGAATGTATCCAAGGCATAGCCATGTTGCGTTGTATGAACTTTGGCATCCAAAATTGAAAAGCCTTGCTGATCAAAGTAAGCGCAAATCCTGGCAAATAGATCTACCTGGTCCTTGATATACACGCCGACCTGTAGACCTTCACCAATCTGAGATAGGCGAGCGCGCACGATCGGTTCTGGATGGTTCACGCGTCCATGCAAATGTTTAGTCAACCATGCAATGTCGCTGGGCTCATGTCTTAAGAAGAACGAGATATCTAATTGTTTCCAGAGGTTTTCGTGAGCATCTGCTTGTAAACCAAAAAGACGCAACATTTGTTTTGCTTCTGACTGATTTTGTTCAAGCTCAGAGCTAAGATCATGTTGCTCACCACCCAAGATGCGTAAAGTCAGCTTGTACAAATCTTCCAGTAGTTTGCCTTTCCAAGCATTCCATACTTTTGGGCTGGTTCCTCTGACATCAGCAACGGTCAACAAATAAAGCGCTGTTAATCGTCTTTCAGTTTTCACTTTCTTGGCAAAAGCCTTGATCACATCTGGATCACTGATATCTTGTTTTTGTGCCACTTGGCTCATGGTCAAATGCTCAGCAATCAACCACACCAATATCTCGGTATCTTCTTTGCTCAAGCCATGCTGTTTAGCAAATAAACGAGCATCTTTTCTGCCAAGTTCAGAGTGATCGCCACCACGTCCTTTGGCGATGTCATGGAATAAGGCCGCCAAGATCAAAAGCCATGGCTTGTCATAGTTGGCTGCTAATTGACTGCAAAAAGGGAACTCATGTGTGTGTTCCACGATCCAGAAACGGCGCACATTGCGAAGCACCATCAAGATGTGTTGATCGACTGTGTACACATGAAATAAATCATGTTGCATCTGCCCGACTATTCGTCTAAAAGCAGGCAAGTAACGACCCAAGACACTGGTTTGATTCATCAAGCGGAAGGCATTGGTGACACCGTGAGGTTGGCGCACAATCTCCATGAAGTACTCACGATTTTCAGCTTGCTTGCGCCATTGGGCATTCATAAGATTTCGAGCGTTGTACAAACCTCTCAAGATTTGCGCAGAAAATCCTTTGACTCCAGGGGTTTTTGTGTAAAGCAAAAAAGCCCGCAAAATTTGATTGGGATGTTTTTCAAATAGGTTGGGATCAACAATATCCAACAAACCTTGTCTCTCAACAAAATGCTCTGAGACCGGCCTTGTGACTCTTGATTCTTTGGGAAAGAGAATCGCTTCGATGTTTTGCAAAAGAATTTCATTGAGCTGGGTCACTGCTTTTGCAGCCCAGTAATACTGCTTCATGATTTTTTCGCTGGCACGTGTGCCATTCTCTGAAGTCAGACCAAATGACTCAGCCAGCTGAGTCTGTAGATCAAACACCAAGACATCTTGACGTCTTTTCGCAACCAAGTGCAATTGAGTGCGCAAGGTTTGCAATAGCTTTAGATTTCTATTGATCTCTAAAGACTCACGCTTGGTGAGAAGACCTTTTTTGTGTAGATCAGAAAAGCTATTACCCAACTTGGCAGCTTTGGTCATCCAAAGAATCACTTGCAGATCTCTCAAGCCACCTGGACTCTCTTTGCAATTAGGTTCTAAAGAATAGGGTGTGTCGTTGTATTTGTGATGACGTTGGCGCAGCTCTGATAACTTCGCTTGGTAAAACGCTTTGGCATCCATGGCCGCATCAAACTGCACCAAGAAGCGACGGTAGAGTTTTTTATCTCCACCAACCAAACGAGATTCTAGAAGAGCAGTTCTAACGGTGATGTCAGCAGCTGATTCTTCTAAGCACTCTTCGATATTTCGAACTGAAGATCCAATCTCAATCCCCAAGTCCCAGCAACGAGTGATAAAGCGTTCTACTTTTGGGTTTGCTAGAGCCAATTCATCAGCGCTGAGCTTTTCAGAAAGCAGCACCAAGATATCAACATCTGAATAGGGGTATTGTTCTGCGCGACCAAACCCACCAACTGCAACTAGAGCAGCATAGTCATCTAAGCCATTTTCTTGCCAAGCTAATAACAACTGCTGATCAATCAGCTGGCAAATATCTTTGGTTAACTTATGGACGTTTAAATCTTTTTTGAACTCTTCAAAGCGAGCCTCGCGACGAGTTTTTAGAGTTGCAAGGGTGTCCATGTCTTGCTGGATTTATGGTCTGAACTTGAGAGTGCTAACGCATGCAGGTGGAGGTGGGCTGCCCGCTGAATAGGTCAAAACCTCAACACCGGTTGGAGTCACCAAGCAAGTATGTTCCCACTGAGCTGAAAGACTGCGATCTTTGGTCTTAACGGTCCACTGATCTGGCATGGTTCTGATGTCTCTTTTGCCAGCATTGATCATGGGTTCAATGGTGAAGGTCATGCCTTCATGAAGCTTCTCACCCAAGCCTGGTTTACCGTAATGAACAATTTGTGGCTCATCGTGGAATACCTGACCAATTCCATGACCGCAATACTCTCTGACCACTGAATAGCCTGCATTTTCAGCATGGGTTTGGATCGCATGACCAATATCACCCAAGGTACACCCTGGTTTAACCTGAGCAATACCCAGCCACATGCACTCATAAGTGATTTGTGACAGTCTTTTGGCCAAAATCGATGGTTCACCAATTGAGAACATTCTGCTTGTGTCGCCGAAGTACCCCGTTTGAGTGATCACAGTGATGTCAAGATTGACCACATCGCCATCCTTCAAGATCCGGTCGCCTGGGATGCCATGACAGATCACATCATTGACTGAGGTGCAAATAGATTTTGGGAAGGGTGGATAGCCTGGAGGCTGATAATTGAGGGGTGCTGGGACCGTTTTTTGGACATTGACCATGTAATCATGGCAAATCTGGTCTAGCTCCCCAGTGGTGATGCCTGCCTTGATAAAGGGGGTCACATGATCCAGTACCTCGCTAGCCAAACGACCAGCTTCGCGCATACCGGCGATGAATTCTTGAGAAGTGGGTTTTTTAGTTTCAGTCAACATACCCCGATTATCCAGCATAAATTCATTGTTTTCATGGCTTTAATGTGATTTTTAGGGTAGAATACGCACACTGTTTCAGATGGTCTGAAGCAGAATCACGAACCAAGCCGTCCAGGGTGGCACTTTTTAGTGCAGTCAGGACTTGGTTCTAGACACAACCCTTAGGAGATTTACATGTCAGTGACTATGCGTCAAATGCTAGAAGCCGGTTGCCATTTTGGGCACCAAACTCGCTTCTGGTCACCAAAGATGGCCCCTTATATTTTCGGTCATCGCAACAAAATTCATATTATTAACCTCGAAAAAACACTTCCAATGTTCTTGGAAGCGCAAAAGTTCGTGCGTCAAGTAGCTTCAAACCGCGGCACTATTTTGTTTGTCGGTACAAAGCGTCAATCAAAAGAGATCATTGCTGAAGAGGCAGCTCGTGCTGGCATGCCTTACGTTGATGCTCGCTGGTTGGGCGGTACATTGACCAACTTCAAAACAGTTAAAGGTTCTATCAAGCGTCTTAAAGACATGACTGCTGCTCGCGAAAATGGCGATTGGGAGCGTTTGTCTAAGAAGGAAGCTTTGACAACAAGCCGTGATATCGAGAAATTAGAGAAATCATTGGGCGGTATTCAGGATATGGCTGGCACACCTGATGCGATTTTCGTGGTGGACGTTGGTTACCACAAGATTGCTTTAACCGAAGCCAAGAAATTAGGTATTCCTGTTATTGCCGTTGTTGATACCAACCACTCTCCTGAAGGTGTTGATTACATCATTCCAGGTAACGATGACTCAAGCAAAGCAGTTGCTTTGTATGTTCGCGCGATGGCTGATGCTATTTTGGAAGGCAAAGCAAACGCAGTGAATCAAGTGTTAGAAGCTGTTAAAGGTGATGCTGAAGAGTTCGTTGAAGAAGGAAAGGGCGAGTAATGGCTGCAATTTCTGCTGCAATGGTTGGCGAACTACGCGCCAAAACTGATGCCCCAATGATGGAGTGCAAAAAAGCCCTGACTGAAGCTGATGGCGATATGGCTAGAGCAGAAGAAATTCTGCGTGTAAAACTTGGAAGCAAAGCTGGTAAAGCTGCTTCACGTGTTACAGCTGAAGGCGTTATCACTGCATTCATCAACGGTACAACTGGCGCATTACTAGAAGTTAACTGTGAAACAGACTTTGTTTCTAAGAATGATGACTTCTTGGCTTTGAGCAATGCATGTGCTCAATTGGTTGCTGAAAAGAACCCAGCTGATGTGACTGCTTTGTCCGCGTTGCCATATGCTGGTAAGACAGTTGAAGAAGTTCGCGCGGAATTGATCGGTCGTATTGGTGAAAACATGTCATTGCGTCGTTTCACACGTTTTTCAGGTGAGAATAAGTTGGTGTCTTACTTGCACGGCACGCGCATTGGTGTGATGGTTGAATACACTGGTGACGATACAGCTGCTAAAGACGTTGCTATGCATATTGCTGCGATGAAGCCAATTGCTTTGTCTTCTGCAGACGTGCCTGCTGACAAGATTGCTACAGAGAAGAGTGTTGCTGAACTAAAGGCTGCTGAATCAGGCAAGCCAGCAGAAATCATCGCTAAGATGGTTGAAGGCTCAGTTCAAAAGTACTTGAAAGAAGTTTCTTTGTTGAATCAAACTTTTGTTAAAAACGACAAACAAACTGTAGAGCAAATGTTGAAGGCTGCTAACACAACCATCAAGAGCTTTACGATGTATGTTGTTGGTGAAGGTATTGAAAAGCGTCAAGATGACTTTGCTGCTGAAGTTGCTGCGCAAGTAGCTGCTGCAAAAGCCACGGCCTAAGTAGTTCTTGTAGTTCAAAAAGGCACGGGGCTAAAACCTTCGTGCCTTTTATACTTTTGTAACTTGATGAATGCTAAATAAAGAGAGAGACTGACCATGCCAGCTTATAAAAAAGTTTTGCTCAAACTATCAGGTGAAGCCTTAATGGGCGATGACTCTTACGGTATCAATCCCGGCACCATTGATGCCATGGTGGCTGATATCGCTGAGGTGGTGCAGACCGGTATTCAGTTAGCCATCGTGATCGGTGGCGGTAATATCTTTAGAGGTGTAGCTGGCGGTGCCGCGGGCATGGATCGCGCAACGGCTGACTACATGGGAATGTTGGCAACGATGATGAACGCATTGGCATTGCAAGATGCTCTGCGTCAAAAAGGTGTCGAAGCCCGCGTTCAATCTGCCTTAAGAATGGATCAAGTTGTAGAGCCTTACATTCGTCCAAAAGCCATCCGTCATATGGAAGAGGGTAAGGTGGTGATTTTCGCTGCTGGAACTGGTAACCCATTCTTCACCACGGACACTGCCGCTGCATTGCGTGGGGCAGAAATGGGCGTTGAGGTTGTTTTGAAAGCAACAAAAGTGGATGGCATTTACACCAGCGATCCGAAAAAAGATCCAACAGCCACTCGTTACGACACCATCACTTTTGATGAAGCCATCATCAAAAATCTACAGGTCATGGATGCCACAGCATTTGCCTTGTGTCGCGATAGAAAATTACCCATCAAGGTTTTTTCAATCCTCAAGCCTGGCGCATTAAAACGCGTTGTGATGGGTGATAGTGAAGGTACTTTGGTACACGTTTAAAAGGAAACATCATGTCTGCTAATGAAATTAAAAAAAATACAGAACAAAAGATGACCAAATCGATTGAGTCATTGAAGTCGAATTTGCAAAAGATCAGAACTGGTCGTGCTCACCCGGGTATCTTGGAGCAGATCAACGTTGATTACTACGGTAACCCAACACCATTAGCTCAGGTAGCTAATTTAGGCTTGGCGGACGCCAGAACATTGACTGTTCAGCCTTGGGAAAAAAACATGATGGGCGCAGTTGAGAAAGCCATTCGTGAATCTGATTTAGGTCTTAATCCAGCCACTCAAGGCAATATCATTCGCGTACCAATGCCTGCATTGACAGAAGAGCGCCGCAAAGAATTGACCAAAGTGGTCAAGGGTGAAGGTGAAGATTCAAAAATTGCTGTGCGTAATTTAAGACGTGATGCCAATGAATCTTTGAAAAAGTTAGCGAAAGATAAAGAAATCTCAGAGGATGATGAGCGTCGTTCACAAGACGAGGTTCAAAAAATGACTGATCGTTTTGTTGCTGAAATTGACAAGATCATTTCTGATAAAGAAAAAGAGATCATGACTGTTTAAGCCAAGCTTAAACAGTTTTTATATGGTCAAGAAAGCCAGCCCCTCTCACATCAGCACAACTTTGGCTGTGCCTGATGTGGCGAGTATTCCCAAGCATCTTGCGATCATCATGGATGGCAACGGTCGATGGGCGACCAAGCGTTTTTTACCAAGAGTTGCAGGGCACTCACAAGGACTCAACACGGTTAGAGATATTGTCAAAGAATGTGGCGATCTAGGCGTTGAGTATTTGACTCTTTTTGCTTTTAGTTCCGAAAACTGGCGCAGACCTGCTGAAGAAGTTGGTTTTTTAATGAAGTTATTCTTAACTGCATTAGAAAAAGAAGTTTCTCGTCTTGATAAGAACAACGTTCGTTTAAGAGTAGTGGGTGATCTGACCCGTTTTGATCAGCAGATCCAAGAGCGAGTCGTGCAAGCAGAAGAAAAAACTGCTCACAACACGGGCCTTAATCTCACCATCGCTGCAAATTATGGCGGGCGTTGGGACATGTTACAAGCGGTATCAGCCTGTCTAAAAGCGAATCCTGACATCACTCCTGAGGGTGTGACGGAAGATTTATTAACACCTCATCTATCGATGTCGTATGCACCAGAGCCTGATCTTTTTATCAGAACGGGTGGCGAGCAAAGAATCAGTAACTTTTTACTTTGGCAGTTAGCTTATACAGAACTTTATTTCACAGATTTGCTGTGGCCTGATTTTGATGTAAAAGCTCTTAAAGCGTCTTTTGCTTGGTACAGAGAACGTGAGCGACGCTTTGGGCGCACCAGCGCTCAAGTGATTGAATCGGAAAAATAGAACATCATGCTAAAAACCAGAGTCATCACGGCGATTGTACTTTTAGGTATTTTCTTACCAGTACTCTGGTTTGCGCCATTGATTTATTTAGGGGCATTGATTGCAATTGTGATCACTTTGGCCGCATGGGAGTGGTGGAGATTGCTGTTTCCGGATAATCAACGCAGAGCATTTTCATATGCTGGTTTGTGTTTGCTCAATTTAGTGGCTTGGTTGATGTATGCCGATATTGAAGCAGTGAAAATTCTTTTGTGGCTGACTTTGGGCTTTTGGTTGTTGGTGGTGCCATTCATCATGAAGCAATCTCTTGAGTTATCACTTCAATCTTGGCGCTGGCCTTTAGCCGCGATTGGTTTATTCATACTTCCAGCTTGTTGGTTTGCCTTAATGCATTTACGCGCTGTGAGCATGTCTCTATTTTTATCAGTGCTTGTTTTAGTGTGGGCTGCTGACATTGGCGCCTATTTTGCTGGCAAAGCATTTGGCAAACATAAGTTGGCCAGACAATTAAGTCCTGGAAAATCCATTGAAGGTGCTGTTGGTGGTTATTTATTGGTGATGGTGATTGGTGTTCTTGGCGTCACTTTGTTCTCTGATCATCCGTACACGCAAGGCAATTTCTTCGCTTTGATACAGTCATCTTGGGGTTGGTCGGGCATGATTCTTGTAACAGCTCTGTGCGTGGCCATGAGCA
Source organism: Pseudomonadota bacterium (assembly GCA_039805465.1). Taxonomy (GTDB): domain Bacteria; phylum Pseudomonadota; class Gammaproteobacteria; order Burkholderiales; family Burkholderiaceae; genus Polynucleobacter. The sequence goes on along the minus strand of JBDLUD010000006.1, from coordinate 13,846 downwards.
TCCAAGGCGACTTGTTTGAGTCTCAACTTAAGCGCGTTGCTGGAGTCAAGGACAGCAGCGCTTTATTACCTGGTCACGGTGGTTTCTTAGATCGAATTGACGCTCTTTTGCCTGTGTTGCCATTGGCAGGCTTGATCATTTTGATGGCGAGCTAAACCATGAGACATATTTGTGTTCTTGGTTCAACAGGATCGATTGGGGTCAGCACTCTGGATGTGATTCGTGCTCATCCTGATTTATTCAAGGTTGAATCATTAACAGCGCATTCAAATATCGAGTTACTCGCAAAGCAGTGCGCTGAATTCAAACCCAAAATGGTGGTGCTTGGTTCTGTAGAGTCTGCCAATCGTTTGAACACTCAGCTAAAGGCCATGGACCTCAATATCACGGTTGAACATGGCGCCAAAGCTTTGGTGACTGCTTCAACATTGACTTCAGTTGATACGGTGATGGCAGCAATTGTTGGTGCAGCAGGTTTACTACCAACCATTGAAGCAGCTAAATTAGGTAAGCGGATTTTATTGGCCAATAAGGAAGCCTTGGTGATGGCGGGCGATCTCTTTATGTCGGCAGTTGCTAGCAGTGGTGCTGAGCTCTTACCTATAGACAGTGAGCACAATGCCATTTATCAATGTTTGCCTGATGCCAATACTTCTAATGGTGGCTCTCGAGGCAAATACTCAACATTGGGTGTCAAAGAGATTTTATTGACTGCCTCAGGCGGTCCATTCAGAAATCATTCTTTGGATCAATTAAATGAAGTCACGCCTGATCAAGCTTGTGCCCACCCGAATTGGGTGATGGGTCGAAAAATTTCTGTTGATTCAGCCACCATGATGAACAAGGGCTTGGAAGTCATCGAAGCACATCATCTCTTTGGTTTACCTTCTGAACAGATCAAGGTCTTAATTCATCCACAAAGCGTGGTTCATTCAATGGTCAGATACATCGATGGCTCTGTGATTGCGCAGCTTGGTCAACCTGATATGAAAACACCAATCGCTTATGGTTTGGGTTGGCCTTTAAGAATAGATGCTGGTGTCAAAGAGCTGGATTTCACAACGGCTCATGACCTGAGTTTTGAGCCTGTAGATTTAAGTCGCTTTCCTTGTTTGTTCCTGAGCTACCAGGCTTTATCTGCTGGTGGCTTGGCGCCAACCATTTTGAATGCTGCCAATGAAGTTGCGGTTGATGCTTTCTTGAATCATAGAATTCGCTTCAATCAGATTGCAGAATTGGTTGAGCGCGTTTTAAATCAAACGCAGGTCAGTGGGGCGATGAGTCTTGAAGGTATTCTTGAAGCTGACAAACTTGCCCGTGAGCATGCCCAAACAATGGTCAAAGGATTGAACGCATGACAGTGATTTCGAGTTTATTGGCCTTTTTGGTGGCCTTGGGCCTCTTGGTGAGCTTTCATGAGTATGGCCATTACAGTGCAGCCAGATTGTGCGGCGTCAAAGTTTTGAGATTTTCTGTGGGTTTTGGCAAAACCATTTGGACTTATCAAAAAACACCCGATTCCACTGAGTGGGCACTGAGTAGCTTGCCTTTGGGTGGTTACGTCAAAATGGATGAAGAATCATTCAGAAGCCAAAAGCTTTGGAAAAGGTCTTTCATCGTGGCTGCTGGCCCTTTGGCCAACTTTATTCTTGCGATCGTCTTTTTGACTATCTTGTTTGCCTCTGGCGTACCTCAAATACCTTCTAAATTGGTCGAACCTGAGAAAGCCACGATGGCCTTTGAGGCAGGTATTTATGCTGGTGATACGGTGGTTGGCTGGAAAACAGAGGGGGATGACTCATTTCGACCTATTGCAAGTTGGAATCAGCTCAGATGGCGCTTAATGGATGCTGTGACCAGCGCTGAAGGCTTTGTTCTTAAGGTCAAAACTTCTCAGGGAATTGAGCAAGATATTGTTTTTAAAACAGAAAAAATGCCTACTTTGACCCCAGATACTGATCCATTGGCAAAATTGGGCATAAAACCCAGTGTCAGTGAGCCGATTGGTATTTTTGAGCTCAAATTAGGCATTTTTGAGGCAATTAGCGTGGCAAGTGAGCGTGTTTGGGACATCAGCACCATTTCTGTGCGGATGTTGGTGGGAATATTCACCGGTGAATCCTCGATCAAGCAGATTGGCGGGCCTTTGAGCATTGCGGATATGGCGGGTAAAACAGCGCAAGTTGGCTGGCAGTCTTATTTTGGATTTTTGGCAATGATCAGTATCAGCTTGGGTATCCTGAATTTGATTCCATTACCCATGCTAGATGGTGGTCAGCTACTGTATGATGCATGGGAATTGCTGTCTGGTAAGCGGGTTTCAGATGGCGTTCAAAATGTATTGCAAAGAGTTGGTATGGGTAGCCTTCTATTTTTGACTATATTGGCTTTGTTTAACGATATTTCTAGATTGTTTTTACGTTGAAAATACATAATAAATTTATTAAGACACCATTGGCTGCCATTGCGGTCAGTTTGCTTTCGGCCCCTTTAATGGCTGCTGATCCATTTGTGGTGAAAGATATCCGCGTTGAAGGTTTGCAACGCGTAGAACCAGGCACAATTTTTAGTTATTTGCCAGTGAGAGTTGGCGAAACATTTACTGATGACAAGGGCGCTGATGCAATTCGTGCTCTTTATAACACTGGCTTTTTTAAAGATGTGAAAGTTGAATCTGACGGCCAAGTTTTAGTTGTTAGAGTTGAAGAAAGACCAACCTTGGCCTCGGTTGACTTTACCGGCCTTAAAGAGTTTGACAAAGATGCTCTTAAAAAATCACTGAGAGCTGCCGGTGTTGCTGATGGACGTTATTTTGACAAGTCCATTATTGAAAAAGCAGAACAAGAATTAAAGAAACAATATGTTTCAAGAGGTTTCTATAAAGCAGAAATCAAAACAACAGTTACCCCCGTTGATAGAAACAGAGTGGCAGTGGTTTTTAATGTGGAGGAAGATGAAATCTCTAAGATTAAATCTATCAGCATTAATGGACTTCAAAACTTTAAAGAATCTGCATTGCTTGATGAAATGCAATTATCCCAAGGTAATTGGCTGTCTTGGTACACAAAGAACAATCTATATTCAAAACAAAAGTTGGTGGCCGACTTAGAATCAATTAGATCTTTCTATTTGACCAGGGGTTATTTAGAGTTCAGCATTGAGTCGACTCAAGTATCTATTTCCCCTGATAAAACTGGCATCTATCTGAGTATCAACGTAAAAGAAGGTGTTCAATACAAGGTTTCAAGTATCAAGCTGGCGGGAGAACTGCTCGGTAAAGAAGATGATCTGACCAAACTCCTACAGTTAAAGCCTGGCGATATATTTTCCTCAAGTAAATTAACGGCCTCTACCATTGCTATGGCAGATAAATTAGGTGCTTATGGTTACGCGTTTGCTGCGATGACTCCGAGTACAAATCTTAATAAAGAGGCTCAGCTTGTAGACTTAACTTTGACTGTGGATCCTGGAAAAAGAATCTACGTCAGAAAAATCAATGTCACAGGTAACAACAAGACACGTGATGAAGTGATTAGACGAGAAGTTCGACAGTTAGAAAGCTCATGGTATGACAGTGAGAAATTAAAGCTATCTAAAGACCGAATTAATAGAACTGGTCACTTCACAGAAGTTGATATCAGCAATGAGGAAATTTCAAATTCAACTGATCAAATTGACGTCAATGTCAAAGTTGCAGAGAAACCAACTGGATCTTTGAGTTTGGGTGCCGGATTTTCATCTACAGACAAATTAATTTTGAGTGCAGGTATCTCCCAAGAGAACGTTTTTGGCACAGGTACCAGCCTTGGACTTAATTTAAATACCGGAAAAACTGCCAGAACTCTAGCGCTATCAAGTTATGACCCATATTTTACGGAAGATGGTATCAGTCGATTCACTGATATCTACACAAGAAGTTCTATGCCTCTCTACTATGCGGGGGATACACAGTACAAAATTCAAAGCACCGGTACAAACTTTAAGCTAGGCGTTCCTTATTCTGAAGTGGACCGTGTTTTCTTTGGTTTGGGTGTTGAGCAATTGAAGATGACAACATCTGTTAACACACCGCCTGCTTATCAAGAATATTTGAGAGAGTACGGAGAGACAAGTCTTAACGTTCCATTAACGCTTGGATGGGCCAGAGACGGTCGTGACAGCGCTTTAATACCAAGTCGCGGAACTTATCAACAAGTGAGCGTGGAGTTAGGTACAAGCCTAGGAGACTTGCAGTTTTACAGAGCTTTCTACCAACATCAATATTTCTTCCCGGTATTTAAAGGAAATGTGATTGCGTTGAACGGTGAGGTTGGCTATGGCGATACCTATAACAATAAAGCCTTCCCAATCACAAAAAATTATTATGTGGGCGGTATCGGTTCTGTGAGAGGTTATGAACCAGGATCACTGGGTCCTCAAACTGCTCAAGTTTATCCAGGAACAAATATACCAACTGGTGTGACGAGTCCAACCGGAGGCTCATCTAAATTGGTTATGAATGGTGAATACACATTCCCTGTTCCTGGTTCTGGAGTTGATAAAACTTTGCGTTTATTTGGCTTTGTTGATGCAGGTAACGTATTCGATGGCACAATTCAGGTTTCTGAATTAAAAAAATCTTACGGATTTGGTCTGTCTTGGATTTCTCCGCTAGGACCACTAAAATTTAGTTATGCATTACCAATCAGCAGTAAGCCTGAGGATAGGTTGCAAAGGTTTCAGTTCCAAATTGGTACCGCTTTTTAATACTTGAAGGATGTATTTATGAATTGTCTTACTACAAAGTTTGTTCAACTAACTGTGATTTCAGTCCTAGGATTGGGCGCTGTCTCAACTCAGGTAAGTGCTGCCGATGATAAGGATTTCAGCGGACGCATTGGTGTTATTAATTCTGAAAGAATTTTTAAAGACTCTAACCTAGCAAAAGCCAGTCAAACAAAATTGCAAAGTGAGTTTGCTAAGCGTGAAAAAGATTTGCGTGACGAAGCTCAGAAGATTAAAACAGCAGCAGAGCGCTTGGATAAAGATGCAGCAGTGATGTCTGACACAGACCGTGTGCGTCGTCAACGTGAATTGGCTGATTCTGATCGCGAGCTTCAACGTAAACAAAGAGAGTTCACAGAAGATGTGAACCAAAGAAGTTTTGAAGAGCGCTCAAAGATTGCACAAAAAGCCAATCAAGCTCTTAAAGCTGTTGCAGAGCAACGCAAATTGGATTTGATTGTTCAAGAAGCTGCTTATGTGAATCCTAAGATTGATGTCACAGAAGACGTGATCAAAGCACTCAACAACTTACGTTAATTATTAAGAGCTTCATATGCCATCGATTGCTGAGTTAGCCGAACGCTATTCGGCTCGCTTAGCGGGCAGTGGAGATCAGCTCGTCACTGGCTTAGCGCCTCTTACTCAAGCCAGCCAGTCTCAACTGGCTTTTCTTGCAAATCCTCTGTACCGCAATGATGCTCTTGTCAGTCAAGCCGCTGGCTTGATTGTTTCTGAAGCTGATCATGAGTTCTTGCAAGAGCACTCAGAAGATAAAAATCGCACCTACTTGATCACAAAAAATCCATACGCCTTGTTTGCGCGGATTGCTCAAGAATTTGCAAAATCTACAGCTCCTAATTATTTACCTGGTATCCACCCAAGCGCTGTGATTGAGGCGGGTGCAACAGTGGCGGCTTCAGCCCACATTGGCCCCCTTTGTCATGTGGCTAAGGGCGTAACGATTGGTGAAAGAGCAGTTCTTGTGTCACAAGTTTATATTGGGGCTAATGCCTCTTTAGGCGCTGATGCTTTGATTTACCCCAACGTTTCAATTTATCAAGATTGTCAGTTGGGTGATCGCAATATCATCCATAGTGGCACAGTGATTGGTTCAGATGGTTTTGGCTTTGCCCCAGATCTGGCTGCGGGTGAGTGGGTCAAAGTACCGCAAACGGGTCGCGTTGTCATTGGTCATGATGTGGAAATTGGATCGAATACTTCGATCGACCGTGGTGCCTTGGCTGATACAAAAATTGATGATGGTTGCAAGATTGATAACCTGGTTCAGATTGCACATAACGTCCATGTGGGCGCTCTATCAGTGATTGCAGGTAATACGGCAGTAGCGGGTAGTGTGACCATTGGTAAGATGTGCATGATCGGTGGCTCAAGCAGCATTGCTGGGCATTTGAATATCGCTGATCGCAGTACTATTTCAGGTGGCACAACCATCATTCGTTCAATTGATGCCCCTGGTCAGCATTTCACCAGTATTTTCCCCATGTTGCCTCATGCAGATTGGGAAAAGAATGCTGCTATTTTGCGCGGCTTGGATAAAATGCGTCAAAAGATCAAAGATTTAGAAAAGCAGCTTCAAAGTATCGCTGCTGATAAGAAATAAACGTAAAAAGAGAAAAGGCCTTTCATGAGCGAGCTAGTTAATTTTGATATCAACCAAATCTTGAAGATGCTTCCGCATCGCTACCCATTTCTGTTGGTTGATCGCGTGCTTGAGTTAGAGGCTGGTAAGCGTGTAAAAGCATTGAAAAATGTGACCATGAACGAACCTCATTTCACCGGTCACTTCCCTGAGTTTCCAGTGATGCCAGGTGTTTTGATTCTGGAGGCTTTGGCTCAAACAGCAGCATTGCTCACATTTGGTCAAGATTCAGTCGATGATTCAGTCTATTTCTTTGTTGGCATTGATAACGCACGTTTCAAAAGACCAGTGACGCCGGGTGATCAATTGATTCTGAATGCATCGATTGAAAGATTCAAGGGCGGCATTTGGAAATTTAAAACTTTTGCCACAGTCAATGATGTGGTGGTGACTGAAGCCGATTTGATGTGCACCATTCGTAAAAAGGAAGCCTAAGATGGCTTTGATTCACCCAAGCGCAATCATTGATCCAAAAGCTGAAATTGCTGAGGATGTTGAGATTGGTCCTTATGCCGTGATTGGACCGAATGTCACCATTGGGCATAAAACACAAATTGGTGCTCACACAGTTGTAGAAGGTCATACAACTATTGGTGCTGAAAACCGAATTGGTCACTTTGCATCTGTGGGTGGCGCACCTCAAGACATGAAGTACCGCGGTGAGCCGACAAAGTTGGTCATCGGTGATCGTAATTTGATTCGCGAGTTCACAACTTTGCACACTGGCACCATCCAAGATCAAGGCATCACCAAGATTGGTAATGACAATTGGATCATGGCTTATGTTCATATTGCCCATGATTGCGTGGTTGGTAACAACACAATCTTCTCAAACAACGCTCAAATTGCTGGTCACGTTCATGTGGGTGATTGGGCTATTCTGGGTGGTATGTGTGGTGTGCATCAGTTTGTGCGCATTGGTGAACATTCAATGATTGGTGGCGCGTCCAAATTAGTGCAAGATCTTCCGCCTTATGTGATTGCATCTGGTGCAGTTGCAGAGCCTCATGGTTTAAATGCTGAAGGCTTGAAGCGCCGTGGTTTTAGTCCTGAATCTATCACTGCTTTAAGACAAGCTTATAAATTGTTATACAAACAAAATCTAAGTTTTGAAGAGGCTAAAAAAGCCATTGCGGACTTGGCTGCAGAAAAACAATCAACAGAAGCTGAGACGGCAGAGAAACTAAACATATTCCATGACTTTATCGCCGCTTCACAGCGCGGCATTGCCCGCTAATCATTTGACAGAAGACGCATATCTTGCATGTGTGGCTGGAGAGCCATCGGGGGATATGCTTGCTGCGAGTGTTCTGCAAGCAATTCAAGAATCCTCAGATTTAGCAGGACTCAAGACTCGCGGTATTGGTGGCCCCAAGATGGTGGCTACTGGGTTTGAAGCACTTTGGCCGATGGAAACTTTGGCCGTGCGTGGTTACGTTGAAGCCATCAAGCAATTACCAGCAATACTCTCAGTCAGAAGCGCCTTGATCAATGAGCTAAGCAAACATCCCCCAAAAGCTTTTTTGGGTATTGATGCGCCTGACTTTAATTTAGGCGTTGAAAAGAAGCTCAAGGCCGCAGGCATTCCAACCATCCATTTCATTAGCCCATCTATTTGGGCATGGCGTGGTGGTCGCATCAAAGGTATCAAAGAGTCTGTTGATCACATGCTGTGCATCTTTCCCTTTGAAACTGCGATTTATGAAAAAGCTGGCATCAAGGCAACTTATGTCGGTCATCCATTAGCGTCGAGTATTCCGATGGTGCCTGATTCAGCAGGCGCTAAAGCGAAATTAAAGATTCAAACAGGCAATGCTTTGGTGGCAGTTTTGCCAGGCAGCCGTCAATCAGAAATTAATTTGATTGGCCCAGGATTTTTTGATGCCATTGCGCAGATGTTCATTCAACACAAGCAGGGGATTGAATTCGTGGTGCCGGTGGCAACGCCAGCTTTAAAGCCTGCCATTCAAGCCATGGCTGACAAACTCTTAGAGCAACATCCTGGCATCACTTTGCATTTATTAGATGGCCAGGCAAGCTTGGCTTTAGAAGCTGCTGATGTGGTTTTAATTGCCAGTGGTACGGCTACTTTAGAAGCGGCATTATGGAAAAAGCCGATGGTGATTTCTTACAAGGTCCCAGCTATCACGGCTTGGATCATGAAACGTCAGGCTTACTTACCTTACGTTGGATTACCTAATATCTTGGCACAAGCATTCATTGTTCCAGAGCTATTGCAAGAAGCGGCCACGCCACAAGCTTTAGCTACAGCCACCTTGACTTGGCTTGATAAGCCCCAGGAAGCGGCTCGTTTAAAAGAACGTTTTAATGAAATGCATCAATCCTTGCTCATGCCAACAGGGACCTTGGTAGCCAAGGTCATCGCGGAAGTCATCAATGACTGATTGGAATACTCCCAATCCGCTCTATGAGTGGACCTGTGGGGTAGATGAAGCGGGTCGAGGCCCTTTAGCTGGTTCCGTGGTTGCTGCTGCTGTGGTGCTTGATCCAGCCAAACCAATCACCGGATTAAAAGATTCAAAAAAGCTCACCGCCAAAGTGCGTGATGAGTTGTATGACATCATCATTAGAGATTCAAAAGCCTGGTGCATTGCTGAAGCCAGCGCGATAGAAATTGATTCCATCAATATTTTGCAAGCCACGATGCTGGCCATGAAGCGTGCCATAGAAGGCTTAGAGAAAACTTTGGGTCGTTTGCCTGATAGGGCATTGATTGATGGTAACCGTTGTCCCAAAGTCAATATCTCGATGGAAGCCATTGTGAAGGGTGACACCAAGGTAGCCGCTATTTCAGCTGCATCCATCTTGGCAAAGGTCACCAGAGATCGAGACATGCAAGCTTTGCATGAGGCTTATCCTGTTTATGGCTTTAATCAGCACATGGGTTATCCAACACCTGTTCATCTTGAGTCCCTAAAACTTCATGGGCCATGTCCAGAGCATCGTAAAACATTTGGTCCTGTGCGATTGGTGATTGAAACCAAAGGCAACTTAGGGGAAACTAGGCTCCTATGAAAGATGCAAAACATTTAAGCTCTGCTGATAACCCCTTAATCAAGAGACTCAAAGTCTTGCTTGAAGGGGGAGCAAAAGCCAATAAAACTAGGCAAGAGCTAAGTTTGGCGGTATTGGAGGGCGTTCATTTAGCGCAAGCTTGGTTGGGATCTGAGGATTTGGTGGAATTATTCACAACGGAATCAGGTCTTCAACAGGCAGAAATTGCGGCTGTGATTGATATGCAATTGGCAGTAGTGCCGAATACCGATCTTTATATCCTCGATGATGCTCTGTGGAAGAAAATAACTGATTTAGAAAATGGTCCACCCATCATGGCCTGCGTCAAGATCCCCAATTACACATTTCCTTTAACGCAACGTGATGATGTCTTGATTTTGGATGGCGTTCAAGACGCCGGCAATGTTGGTTCAATGATGAGAACGGCAGCAGCAGCAGGTTTGAGTTATGTGGTCTGTTTAAAAGGTACGGCACAAGCTTGGTCGCCAAAAGTTTTAAGAGCTGCCATGGGGGCTCATCGTCATCTTAAAATATTTGAAGCTTGGACTTTGAACAATATCCGAGAAAAAATCAAATTACCCTTGATTGCAACGAGCTTAATGGCTGATCAACATCTTTATGACTTGGGTGATGAGTTACTGGATCCCCATGCTTGGGTCTTCGGTAATGAGGGTGGTGGGATTCATCCTGAACTTTTAGCTATCTCAAGATCTGTATTAATTCCTCAAGATCCCTGCATCGAGTCGCTGAATGTCGGGGCAGCTGCCGCAGTTTGTTTATTTGAAATGCGCAGAGTGCGCCGAGAAATTAAATAAAATTTTAGTAATTACTGCGATCCGGATTGATTTCTTGCAAGATGGTCGTGGCTATTTCTTCGATTGATTTGTTGGTGGTTGATAACCAAGGAATCGCTTGCTTGCGCATCATGGCTTCGGCAGAACTGACTTCATAGCGACAATTTTCAATTTTGGCGTAATTACTACCAGGCCTTCGTTCATTTCTGATTTCAGACAAACGCATTGGATCAATGGTTAGACCAAATAACTTTTTACGAAACGGCATTAAATCAGGGGGCATCTGATTTCGTTCAAAGTCATCAGGGATTAAAGGGTAGTTCGCTGATTTAAGACCGTACTGCATTGCCAAGTAAAGGCTGGTTGGTGTTTTTCCACTGCGAGAAACTCCCACCAAAATAACATCAGCATCGGCCAAATTCTGATTGGATTGACCATCGTCATGCGCCAAAGAAAAGTTAATGGCTTCAATTCTGTTTTTATAAGATTCAGTATCAGCATTGTTATGAAAGCGACCAATCGCATGGGTCGATTTAACTCCAAGAGCTTGCTCGAGCGGCACGATAAAAGTTTGAAACATGTCCATCATCACGCAATTAGCTTCGGAGACGATTGCATTGACTTCTGAATCAACCAAAGTAGTAAAGACAATTGGCTCAAGACCTGAAGATTTGGCATATTCATTGATTTCTCGAACTGCTTGATGAGCTTTATCCACAGTATTGATAAAAGGCATCCTGATTTGCCTGAATGGAAGCTCGAATTGAGCCAAGATGGATTGGCTGAAAGTCTCGGCCGTGATGCCAGTGCCGTCAGAAACAATAAAAACAATGCGTGGTTTTGAACTCATAATTTTTTGATTGAGATGTATGTCCAAAGGATACAATATAACCATTGAACTTGCGGTAGGTTTTTGGTTTTTCCATCCGCCGCTTGCACGACCGTTTTCCATTACTTAGAGAGTTGTTATGTCCAATCCAAACCATGCAAATGCATACGTTTTACCCTTTGAGGACTTGCGCATGTCTGACGTTGAGTCAGTCGGCGGTAAGAATGCCTCCTTAGGCGAGATGATTTCTCAGCTCAACGCTTCAGGCGTTCGGGTGCCAACAGGTTTTGCAACCACCGCTTTGGCCTTCAGAGATTTTCTTGTCCACAACAAACTAACCGAGCGTATCAATGATCGTTTAGATAAGTTGAACGTGGATGATGTGAAGGCGTTGGCAGTTGCTGGCGCAGAGATTCGTTCATGGGTTGAAGAAGCTCCTTTTCAAGAACGTCTAGAACAAGAAATCCGTCAGGCATTTAAAACTTTGGATGCGGATGGCAAAGGTTCTTTTGCAGTTCGATCTTCAGCAACAGCTGAAGACTTGCCAGATGCATCATTTGCTGGCCAACAAGAGTCATTTTTGAACGTGGTCGGTATTGAAGATGTATTGCACCGCATCCGTGAAGTATTTGCATCTTTGTACAACGACCGTGCGATTTCTTATCGCGTGCACAAAGGCTTTGCTCACGCTGAAGTGGCTTTGTCAGCTGGTATTCAGCGCATGGTACGTTCCGATAAAGCATCCTCTGGAGTGATGTTCACTTTGGACACAGAATCAGGCTTCCAAGATGCCGTGTTCATCACTTCAAGCTATGGCTTGGGTGAAACAGTGGTTCAGGGTGCAGTGAACCCGGACGAGTTTTATGTGTTCAAACCAACTTTGGCTGCTGGTAAATACGCCATCATTCGCCGCAGCTTGGGTTCTAAATTAATTCAGATGCAATTCACAGCCCCAGGTGAACCTGGCCGCGTGAAAACGGTTGATGTCCCGTTAGAGCAGCGCAATCGTTATTCAATCACCGATGATGATGTTGCAGAATTGGCCAAGTACGCCATGATTATTGAAAAGCACTATGAGCGTCCGATGGACATCGAGTGGGGTAAAGATGGTATCGACGGCAAGATCTATATCTTGCAAGCACGTCCTGAAACCGTGAAGAGCCAGGCGCATGGGAAAGTTGAAATGCGTTACAAGCTCAAAGGGCATTCAACGGTTCTAACAACCGGTCGTGCAATTGGTCAGAAGATTGGTACGGGTACTGTGCGTGTTGTGAAAGACGCCAGCGAAATGGATCGTGTTCAGCCAGGTGATGTTTTAGTCGCTGATATGACAGATCCTAACTGGGAGCCTGTGATGAAGAGGGCTGCTGCGATTGTGACAAACCGTGGCGGCCGTACTTGTCATGCTGCCATCATCGCTCGTGAGTTAGGCGTGCCTGCTGTTGTCGGTTGCGCCGATGCCACCATGGTTTTAAAAGATGGTGCCGTGGTCACAGTGTCATGTGCTGAAGGTGATGAGGGTCGTATTTATGACGGTCCGATTGAAACTGAAGTGACTGAAGTAAGCCGTGGTGCTTTGCCAGAAATTCCGGTGAAAATCATGATGAACGTGGGCAATCCACAATTGGCGTTTGATTTCTGCCAGATTCCTAACGGCGGTGTTGGCCTGGCCCGTTTAGAGTTCATCATCAACAACAATATCGGCGTACATCCAAAAGCCATTTTGGAATACCCAAACATTGATTTGGACTTGAAAAAAGCAGTTGAGAGCGTGGCCCGTGGTCATGCCAGCCCGAAAGCTTTCTACGTTGATAAATTGGCTGAAGGTATTGCCACAATTGCAGCGGCTTTCTATCCAAAGCCAGTGATTGTTCGTATGTCTGACTTTAAGTCAAACGAATACAAGAAGTTGATTGGTGGATCACGTTACGAGCCGGATGAAGAAAACCCGATGCTTGGTTTCCGTGGTGCCTCACGCTATATCTCAGAAGATTTTGCTGAAGCTTTTGCGATGGAATGTGAAGCCATGAAGCGCGTGCGTAATGACATGGGATTGACCAACGTTGAAATCATGATTCCATTTGTTAGAACCGTGAACCAGGCTGAAAAGGTGATTGGTCTTTTGGGTCAACATGGTTTGAAGCGTGGCGAGAATGGTTTGCGCGTCATCATGATGTGCGAGATTCCGTCCAATGCAATCTTGGCAGAAGAGTTCTTGGAGCATTTTGATGGCTTCTCAATTGGTTCAAACGATTTGACTCAATTGACCTTGGGCTTAGATCGTGACTCTGGTATGGAGTTGTTAGCGATTGACTTTGATGAGCGAGATCCTGCAGTTGAATTCTTGGTTGCCAGAGCGATTGAAACTTGCCTTGCAAAAGGCAAATACATCGGCATCTGCGGTCAAGGACCTTCTGATCATCCAGACTTTGCTCAGTGGTTAATGAATAAGGGCATTACCTCAATTTCATTGAACCCTGACAGCGTGGTTGATACTTGGACTTTGCTTGCTAAGAAGTAATTGAGTCAGTTTTGGCTTAAGTTTGACTTAAGCTAGAGCAAAGTTAGACCCAAAAAAAGCGGACTGTTATCAGTCCGCTATCTTGGAGCCCGAACGCATGATTCGGGCTTTTTCTATTTGCCAGTCGCGATCTTTTGATGCATCACGTTTATCGTGTTGTTTTTTACCTCGACCAAGACCGATTTCACATTTCACTCGACCTTTTGAGAAGTGCAGATTGACTGGTACCAAGGTATAACCTT
>JBDLUD010000005.1:0-36988 GCA_039805465.1 Pseudomonadota bacterium | reverse complement strand
TGATCGCTCCGATCGCGATGGAAGAAGGTCTCCGTTTTGCGATCCGTGAAGGTGGCCGTACTGTAGGCGCCGGTGTTGTTGCTAAAGTTTTAGAATAATTAGTTTTGCAGAAAACGGTGACGTGAATGTTGCACGTCACCGCGCTCTTTAGTTATATCGCGACAACATCGCACTGCTCTTTAGGATAAAAAATGCAAAATCAGAAAATTCGTATCAGATTAAAAGCTTTTGACTATCGTTTGATCGATCAGTCAGCTGCTGAAATCGTAGACACAGCCAAGCGCACTGGCGCGGTTGTTAAGGGTCCAGTACCTTTGCCAACGCGTATTGAGCGTTTTGACATTCTTCGTTCACCACACGTTAACAAGACTTCACGTGACCAATTAGAGATCCGCACGCATTTGCGCTTGATGGATATCGTTGATCCTACTGAAAAAACTGTTGATGCGTTGATGAAGTTGGATCTTCCAGCTGGTGTAGACGTAGAAATTAAGCTTCAGTAAGAAAAAAGGCTATTGCAGGGCCCAAAAAAAGGCGCTACAATAGTCGGCTTTCCAGAAATATCTGGAAAAGTAGTTAAAAAAGCATTATTTATAAATTTCCGCTGACCAATCGTAGTCGGCATTGGAGTAATGATATGAGCCTAGGCTTAATCGGCCGTAAGGTCGGCATGACCCGCCTCTTCACAGAAGAGGGTGATGCTGTGCCGGTCACAGTTATCGACGTAAGCGATAACCGCATTGCGCAAGTTAAAACTGAAGAAACTGATGGCTACACAGCTGTACAGTTGGCATTTGGAACTCGCCGTGCATCACGCGTTGTAAAACCTCAAGCTGGTCACTATGCAAAAGCAGGTGTATTGGCGGGTAGCGCACTTAATGAATTCCGTATTGACGCAGCTAAAGCAGGTGAGCTTAAGGTTGGCGACATTATTGGTCTTGATACATTTGCCGTTGGTCAAAAAGTTGACGTGCAAGGTACCACGATTGGTAAGGGTTACGCCGGCACCATCAAGCGCCACCACTTCGCTTCAGGTCGTGCATCTCACGGTAACTCACGTTCACACAACGTTCCTGGCTCTATCGGTATGGCTCAGGACCCAGGTCGTGTTTTCCCAGGTAAGCGCATGACAGGTCACTTGGGTGACGTGACACGCACAGTTCAAAACCTTGAAGTTGCTCGTATTGATGCAGAACGCAAATTGCTCTTGATTAAAGGCGCAATTCCAGGTTCTCGCGGCGGCAAAGTCATCATCACACCAGCAGTGAAAACTGCTGCTGCTAAATAAGGGGCCCGCACATGGAATTAAAGCTCCTACAAGCTGACGGAAAACTGGGCGCAGGCGTTTCTGCTTCACCAGAAGTTTTCGAGCGTGAATATAACGAGGCATTGGTTCACCAGATCGTTGTTGCTTATCAAGCCAACGCTCGCAGTGGTAACCGTGCTCAAAAAGACCGTGAACAAGTTAAACATACAACGAAGAAGCCATGGCGCCAAAAAGGCACAGGCCGCGCTCGAGCTGGTATGTCATCTTCACCATTGTGGCGCGGGGGTGGTCGTATATTCCCTAACTCACCAGAAGAAAACTTCTCACAAAAAGTTAACAGAAAGATGTATCGCGCAGGTATGCGTTCAATCTTGTCTCAGCTAGCACGTGAAGGTCGCTTGAACATCGTTGAGAGTTTCTCAGTTGATGCTCCAAAGACCAAGTTGTTGGCTGAAAAAGTTAAAGCAATGGGCTTGGAGTCAGTATTGATCATCGCTGATAAGGTTGATGAAAACTTGTACTTGGCTTCACGTAACTTGCATAAAGTTGGCGTAGTTGAAGTGCAGCATGCAGATCCACTTTCATTGATTCACTTCCAAAAAGTGTTGATCTTGAAATCAGCTGTTGCTCAAATTGAGGAGATGCTCAAATGATCACAACACGTAAAAACGATCATCGCTTGATGCAAGTATTGGTTGGCCCAGTGATTTCTGAGAAAGCAACATACGTTGCAGAAAAGAATGAGCAAGTGGTTTTCCAAGTTATGCGCGATGCAAACAAGTTAGAAATCAAAGCTGCTGTTGAATTGTTATTCAAAGTAGAGGTGGAGTCTGTTCAGGTGGTTAATCAAAAAGGTAAAGCAAAGCGCTTTGGCCGTTTTGAAGGTCGCCGCAATCACACCAAGAAGGCTTATGTTTGTTTGAAGCCTGGTCAAGAAATCAATTTTGAAGCGGAGGCAAATTAATCATGCCTTTAATGAAGACTAAACCGACTTCACCTGGACGTCGTTCCATGGTGAAAGTGGTGAATCCAGATTTGCACAAGGGTAAACCTTTTGCAGGTTTGTTAGAGCCACAACATCAAAAATCAGGTCGTAACAACAACGGTCACATCACGACACGCCATAAAGGCGGTGGTCATAAGCATCACTATCGTGTTGTTGACTTTAAACGTAATGACAAAGATGGTATTCCAGCAAAGATTGAACGCCTAGAATACGATCCTAACCGCACTGCAAACTTAGCATTATTGCTATTTGCAGATGGTGAGCGCCGTTACATCATTGCTCCTAAGGGTGCAGTGGTTGGTCAAGCAATCATGAGCGGTTCAGAAGCCCCAATCAAAGTTGGTAACAACTTGCCTTTGAGAAATATTCCTGTTGGTAGCACGATCCACTGCGTGGAAATGTTGCCAGGTAAAGGTGCTCAAATGGTTCGTACTGCTGGTGGTTCAGCAGTGCTTTTGGCTCGTGAAGGCGTGTACGGTCAAGTGCGTTTGCGCTCTGGCGAAGTACGTCGTGTACACATTGAATGTCGTGCAACGATTGGTGAAGTAGGCAACGAAGAGCACAGCCTACGTCAAATCGGTAAAGCCGGTGCAAATCGCTGGCGCGGTATTCGTCCAACAGTTCGCGGTGTTGCAATGAACCCAGTCGATCACCCACATGGTGGTGGTGAAGGTCGTACAGGCGAAGGTCGTGTTCCAGTATCTCCATGGGGCACACCAACGAAGGGTTACAGAACACGTCGCAATAAGCGTACGACAAGCATGATTGCTCAACGTCGTCAAAAGCGCTAATAGAATAAGGAAATAGACATGACGCGCTCAGCTAAAAAAGGCCCATTCTGCGAAGTAACCCTTGTTAAAAAGGTTGAAACTGCAGCAGCCAACAAAGATAAGAAGCCCATCAAGACATGGTCACGCCGTTCGACCATTCTTCCAGACTTCATTGGTCTCACAATTGCCGTCCACAATGGTCGTCAGCATGTACCTGTGTACATCACTGAAAACATGGTTGGACATAAATTAGGTGAGTTTGCCCTAACGCGCACCTTCAAAGGTCACGCGGCAGATAAGAAAGCGAAGAAGTAAGAGGACGATGATGGAATCTAAAGCTATTCACCGCAGCGCCCGCATTTCAGCGCAAAAAACACGTTTGGTCGCAGACCAAATTCGTGGATTGCCAATTGCTCGCGCGCTAAATATTCTCACATTCAGCCCTAAAAAAGCTGCATTCATCATGAAGAAAGTAGTTGAATCTGCTATCGCTAACGCGGAGCACAATTCAGGCGCTGACATTGATGAGTTGAAAGTGAAGACAGTCACTGTTGACAAGGCCACATCGCTCAAGCGTTTTACTGCTCGTGCTAAGGGTCGCGGCAACAAGATTGAAAAACAAACTTGTCACATCACTGTGACTTTGAGCAACTAAGGAAGAGACATGGGTCAGAAAATACATCCAACCGGATTTCGTCTCTCGGTAAGCCGTAACTGGACTTCACGCTGGTACGCTAACAGCACCGACTTTGCAAAAATGTTGCAAGAAGACGTCGAAGTTCGTAGCTACCTTAAGAAGAAGTTGAAAAATGCATCAGTGAGCAAGGTGATCATCGAGCGTCCTGCAAAGAACGCAAAGATCACGATTTATAGCTCACGTCCTGGTGTTGTTATTGGCAAAAAAGGCGAAGACATCGAAGTGCTACGCAAAGAGTTGCAAAAGCGCATGGGTGTTCCAGTTCACGTCAATATCGAAGAAATTCGCAAGCCTGAAGTTGATGCTCAGTTAATCGCTGATTCAATCACGCAACAGCTTGAAAAACGTATCATGTTCCGTCGCGCTATGAAGCGTGCAATGCAAAGCGCTATGCGCTTAGGTGCTCAAGGTATCAAGATCATGAGTGCTGGCCGTTTGAACGGTGCTGAAATTGCGCGTACAGAATGGTACCGTGAAGGTCGTGTACCTCTTCATACATTGAAGGCTGATATTGATTACGCAACATCAGAAGCAGAAACAACATACGGCATCATTGGTGTGAAGGTTTGGGTTTACAAAGGCGACACATTGGGTCGCGTAGATGTGAACGCAGTAGCTCCTGCAGCACCTGAAGCAGATCAAGAGAAAAAGACTCGTCGTCCTAGCACACGTGCTCCACGTAAAGCTAAAGAAGACGGTGATAAGCCAGCAGCTGATGCTAAGCCAGCAGTAAAACGCGTGCGCAAAGTAACTAAGCCTGCTGAGAAGGCTGGAGAATAATTATGTTGCAACCAAAACGTCGTAAGTACCGCAAGGAACAAAAAGGCCGTAATACTGGTGTTGCCACACGTGGCAGTAGCGTAGCATTCGGTGACTTTGGTTTGAAAGCAGTTGGTCGTGGTCGATTAACAGCTCGTCAAATTGAGTCAGCACGTCGTGCTATGACTCGTCACATTAAACGTGGCGGTCGTATTTGGATCCGCATTTTCCCAGATAAGCCAATTTCTCAGAAGCCTGCAGAAGTTCGTATGGGTAACGGTAAAGGTAACCCAGAGTACTACGTAGCTGAAATCCAACCAGGTAAAGTTTTATACGAGATGGATGGTGTTGACGAAGTATTGGCGCGCGAGGCTTTTAGACTTGCTGCTGCTAAGTTGCCAATTCAAACTACATTTGTTGTGCGCCAGCTTGG
This sequence comes from Pseudomonadota bacterium, assembly GCA_039805465.1. Taxonomy (GTDB): domain Bacteria; phylum Pseudomonadota; class Gammaproteobacteria; order Burkholderiales; family Burkholderiaceae; genus Polynucleobacter. Next base: position 32,056 of record JBDLUD010000005.1, on the reverse strand, counting down.
CGCCTAATTTGGACGGGACAAAATGAAAGCTTCCGATTTGAACGCCAAAGACGTTAAATCTTTAAACCAAGAGCTATCTGAATTGCTCAAGGCCCAATTTAAATTGCGCATGCAAAAGGGCACTCAGCAACTTTCAGATACAAGCCAACTCGGCAAAGTAAAGCGCGACATCGCTCGTGTAAAAACTGTTATTGCCCAGAAAGCGAGCAAATAATGACTGAAACTACAAAAAAATCATTGCGCCGCACCTTGATCGGTCGCGTAGTGAGCGACAAAATGCAAAAAACTGTGACTGTATTGGTTGAGCGTCGTGTTAAGCATCCTTTGTATGGCAAATATGTTGCTAAATCAAAGAAATATCATGCTCACGATGAAACAAACCAGTACAAAGACGGCGATACGGTTGAGATTTCAGAGTCAAAGCCAATTTCACGCAGCAAGTCATGGGTTGTGACACGTTTAGTTGAAGCTGCGAAAGCTGCTTAAACAAACAAAAACAGGCTTGCAAGAAGTAATTTAGCCTGTTATAGTAGAGGGCTTTCCAGCGACGTATGCTGGAAAGTAATTGATTCAGAAGTATTAATCCGGGATTTTTATCGAAAGATGAAGGTCCCTCAACGGAACCAAGACTGATTGCCTATGGCGCTCAAGTTGGGGATAAAAAGATGATTCAAACTGAAAGCAGACTAGAGGTTGCCGATAACACCGGTGCCCGCGAAGTATTGTGCATCAAGGTGCTCGGTGGTTCAAAACGCCGTTACGCCAGCATTGGTGACATTATTAAAGTGACGGTTAAAGATGCCGCTCCGCGTGGTCGTGTTAAAAAAGGTGATATTTATAACGCCGTGGTGGTTCGCACTGCCAAGGGTGTACGTCGTCCAGACGGTTCACTGATCAAATTTGATTCCAATGCGGCTGTTTTGCTTAACGCAAAATTAGAGCCAATTGGTACACGTATTTTCGGGCCAGTAACACGCGAATTGCGTACTGAACGCTTCATGAAAATCGTTTCTCTCGCGCCAGAAGTTATTTAAGGGGTCGATATGAACAAGATTCGTAAAGGCGATCAAGTAGTAGTTATTACTGGTCGTGACAAAGGAAAAAAAGGCACAGTGACTGAAATCCTCGAGGGTAAATTACTCGTGGATGGCGTTAATGTGTACAAGAAAAACGTTAAACCAAATCCATCGACAGGTGCAACTGGTGGTGTAGTTGATAAGACTATGCCAATCCAAGCATCTAACGTTGCATTGGTTGACGCAAACGGCAAACCTTCACGCGTTGGCATCAAAGTGGCTGACGGCAAGAAGGTTCGCTACCTCAAGACAACTGGCGCTGTAATCGCTGCCTAAGACGAGGATAACTATATATGTCAACACGTTTACACAGCTTCTATAAAGAAAAAGTTTCAGCCGATTTGATGAAAAAATTCGGTTACAAATCTGTTATGGAAGTACCACGCATCACCAAGATCACATTGAACATGGGCTTGGGCGAAGCAGTGAATGATAAGAAAATTATTGAACACGCAGTTGGCGATCTAACAAAGATCGCTGGACAAAAGCCTGTTGTGACCAAAGCGCGTAAAGCTATTGCGGGTTTCAAAATCCGTCAAGGCTACCCAATTGGTGCAATGGTTACTTTGCGTGGCCAAACAATGTATGAATTCCTAGATCGTTTTATTACTGTTGCATTGCCACGTGTACGCGATTTCCGCGGTATCTCTGGTAAAGCATTTGACGGTCGTGGCAACTACAACATTGGTGTTAAAGAGCAGATCATTTTCCCTGAAATTGAGTACGACAAAATCGACTCACTACGCGGATTAAATATCAGCATTACCACTACAGCTAAAACTGATGACGAAGCAAAAGCTTTGTTAGCAGCGTTTAAATTCCCATTCCGCAATTAAGAGGTCATCGTGGCTAAATTAGCATTGATTGAACGCGAAAAGAAGCGCACCAAGACTGTCGCAAAGTATGCTGCTAAGCGTGCAGAGTTAAAGGCGATTATTGATGACGTCTCTAAGAGCGAAGAAGAACGTTATGAAGCTCGTTTGAAGTTGCAACAGCTTCCGCGTAACGCAAGTCCAACTCGCCAGCGTAATCGCTGTGCATTAACTGGCCGTCCACGCGGCACGTTCCGCAAGTTCGGCTTGGCCCGTAGCAAAATCCGTGAGATCGCCTTCCGTGGCGAGATCCCTGGTGTAACCAAGGCCAGCTGGTAAGCGGCGAAAGATTAGGAGAACACATGAGTATCAGCGATCCAATCGCCGACATGCTGACGAGAATTCGTAACGCGCAAGCGGTACAGAAGACAAACGTCGCCATGCCTTCTTCCAAGCTCAAGGTAGCGATTGCCAACGTTCTAAAGGACGAAGGTTATATCGATAGCTTTGAAATTGCTGGAGAAGCGGCTAAACCTGTATTAAATATCAGCCTAAAGTACTACGCAGGCCGTCCAGTGATTGAGCGCATTCAACGCGTATCAACACCTGGTTTGCGTATCTACAAAGGTCGCCATGACATTCCAAAGGTTTTGGACGGTCTAGGTGTTGCAATCATTTCTACGCCACAAGGCGTGATGACAGATCGTAAAGCTCGCGCTATTGGCGTGGGTGGCGAAGTCATCTGCTACGTAGCTTAATAGGGGGAACGAAGATGTCAAGAGTCGGTAAAAGCCCTATTGAGTTGCCAAAAGGCGCAGAAGTTCAAATCGCAGCAAACCAAGTAACTGTAAAGGGCCCATTGGGTTCGTTATCTCATACATTGCACCCACTCGTTGGCTTGCAACAAAAGGATGGCGTTTTACAGGTTGTTTGCAATGACGAGTCAGCAGAATCAAATGCTTTATCAGGCACAACACGTGCTTTGGTGAGCAACATGGTTAAAGGCGTAACAACAGGCTTTGAGCGCAAGCTTAGCTTGGTGGGCGTTGGTTACCGTGCTTCTGTTCAAGGTAACGCATTGAAATTGCAATTAGGTTTCTCACATGATGTGATTCATGATTTGCCAGCAGGTGTTAAGGCAGAAACTCCATCACAAACTGAGATCATTATTAAAGGCGCCAACAAGCAGCAAGTTGGCCAGGTAGCCGCAGAAGTTCGCGCATATCGTCCACCAGAGCCATACAAAGGCAAGGGTGTTCGTTATGTTGATGAAGTGGTTCGCCTCAAAGAAACCAAGAAGAAGTAATCGGGGTTAGATATGAACAAAAATGAAACACGAGTTCGCCGCGCACGCCAAACCCGCATCAGAATTGCGGAACAATTGGCTCATCGTTTGACGATTTATCGTTCTAACCAGCATATCGTTGCTCAGCTTTACAGCACAGATGGCACCACAGTTCTTGCTGCTGCTTCAACTATGGAAGCAGACATTAAAAAAGCATTGAACGGTAATGGTGGTAACAGTGCTGCAGCTCAGCATGTTGGTAAAACTATTGCTGAACGCGCCATCAAGGCAGGTGTTACTGAAGTAGCATTTGACCGTGCTGGTTTCCGTTACCATGGCCGCGTGAAAGCGTTGGCAGAGGCTGCGCGTGAAGCCGGCCTTAAGTTCTGATCGCGAAGGCTCAAGGAAATAATATGGCAAAGATGCAAAATAAAGTTCAATCTGAAGAGCGTGATGATGGTCTACGCGAAAAGATGATCGCTATTAACCGAGTGACCAAAGTTGTTAAAGGTGGTCGTATTCTCGGTTTTGCTGCACTAACAGTGGTTGGTGATGGCGATGGCGGCATCGGTATGGGTAAGGGCAAGTCAAAAGAAGTGCCAGTAGCTGTACAAAAAGCAATGGACGAAGCACGTCGCAAGATGTTCAAGGTTTCATTGCGCAGTGGCACATTGCAGCACACAGTAGTTGGTCAGCATGGCGCGTCACGCGTTTTGATTTCACCAGCTAAAGACGGTACTGGCGTTATTGCTGGTGGCCCTATGCGTGCAGTGTTTGATGTGATGGGTATTACTAACGTGGTTGCAAAATCACTTGGTTCAACCAATCCATACAACATGGTTCGTGCAACTTTGGATGGCTTACGCAAAATGAGCACTCCTTCAGAAATAGCTGCAAAGCGCGGTAAGTCTGTAGAGGAGATCCTAGGTTAATCGCCTGGAAGATAAATATGAGCACAGTAAAAATTCAATTGGTACGTAGCTTGATTGCTACACGTGAAGATCATCGCGCAACAGTACGTGGCTTAGGCTTGCGTCGCGTGAATTCTGTTTCTGAATTGCAAGACACGCCATCAGTTCGCGGCATGATTAACAAAGTGTCTTACTTGGTCAAAGTCATCAAGTAATACTTAGGGATAGATTATGGAACTCAATAAAATTAAACCTGCAGAAGGTGCTAAGCACGCTAAGCGTCGTGTGGGTCGTGGTATTGGCTCAGGCTTAGGTAAAACTGCTGGCCGTGGACACAAAGGTCAAAAATCTCGTTCAGGTGGTTTCCACAAGGTTGGATTCGAGGGCGGTCAAATGCCTTTGTATCGTCGTTTACCAAAACGTGGTTTCGTATCTTTGAGCAAACAGTTTGATGGTCAAGTGACATTAACTGATTTGCAAAAGCTTGGCTTAGCTGAGATTGATCTAGTGACTCTTAAAAAGAGTGGCTTGGTATCTGGCTTAACAAAGAGCGTAAAAATCATTAAAACTGGTGAGTTATCAATGGCAATCACAGTGCGTGGCATTTTAGCTACTGCAGGTGCTAAAGCTGCTGTTGAAGCTGCTGGTGGCAAATTTGTTGAAGCAGCTTAAGAGTTAATACTTAATGGCCATTGCATCTCCAAACCTCTCAAGCATGAAATCAGGAAGCAAGTTCGCCGACTTACGTCGTCGCTTGATTTTCTTGGTTTTGGCTTTATTGGTTTTCCGCATTGGCGCGCATATTCCTGTTCCAGGTATCGACCCTGACCAGTTAGCTCAATTATTTGACAGCCAAAGTGGTGGAATCCTTGGCATGTTCAACCTGTTCTCAGGTGGAGCACTTTCAAGATTCACAGTTTTCGCACTTGGAATCATGCCTTACATTTCTGCATCGATCATCATGCAGTTATTGACCATCGTTCTTCCAACATTGGAAGCAATGAAAAAAGAGGGTCAGGCAGGACAAAGAAAAATCACGCAGTACACGCGTTATGCGACTTTGGTATTAGCAACTTTCCAAGCGCTTGGTATCGCGATTGCGTTAGAAGCACAAGCAGGATTGGTGATTGATCCAGGCTTTACTTTCCGCATGAACACCGTGATCACTCTTGTGACAGGCACAATGTTCTTGATGTGGTTGGGCGAGCAAATCACTGAGCGTGGTTTGGGTAACGGTATTTCAATCATCATTTTCGGTGGTATTGCAGCAGGCTTGCCTGGTGCGTTGGGCGGTTTATTTGAATTGGTAAGAACCGGATCAATGAGTGCACTTTCAGCTATTTTGATTGTTGCGATCGTTATCGCTGTAACTTATTTTGTGGTGTTTGTTGAGCGTGGCCAGCGACGTGTGTTGGTTAACTATGCCAAACGCCAAGTTGGTAACAAGGTATATGGTGGTCAAGCATCTCACTTGCCATTGAAGTTAAACATGGCGGGTGTTATTCCCCCAATTTTTGCTTCATCCATTATTTTGTTCCCAGCAACTATTGCTGGATGGTTTACGGCTGGTGAAACAACCAGTTCTGTGACTTTATTTATTAAGGATTTGGCGGCAACTTTGTCACCAGGTCAGCCTGTCTATATTTTGATGTATGCCTTAGCAATTATTTTCTTCTGTTTCTTTTACACAGCAATGGTATTTAACAGCAGAGATACGGCAGAAAATCTTAAGAAGAGTGGTGCATTTGTGCCGGGTATTCGTCCTGGCGATCAAACAGCTCGCTACGTTGATAAGATTTTGACGCGCTTGACATTGATCGGTGCTGCTTACATGGTTTTAGTTTGTTTATTGCCAGAGTTTTTGGTGTTACGTTGGAATGTGCCGTTTTACTTTGGTGGAACATCACTTCTAATCATCGTGGTAGTGACAATGGACTTCATGGCCCAAGTTCAGTCATACATGATGCAGCAGCAATATGATTCACTATTGAAGAAGGCTAACTTCAAAATGGGTAACTCGTAAGCTATATGGCAAAAGATGATGTCATACAAATGGCTGGCGAGATTGTTGAAAACTTGCCTAATGCCATGTTTCGTGTGAAGTTAGAAAACGGACATGTGGTGTTGGGACATATCTCAGGAAAAATGCGAATGCACTATATCCGTATTCTTCCTGGCGACAAAGTGACGGTGGAGCTTACTCCATACGACTTGTCAAAAGCGCGAATTGTGTTCCGCGCGAAGTAGTAACTAATTGTATAGAAGAGGTTAATTATGAAAGTTTTGGCATCTGTAAAGTGTATCTGCCGCAACTGCAAGATTATTAAACGCAAGCGCGTGGTCCGAGTGATCTGTTCATCAGATGCTCGTCACAAGCAGCGTCAGGGTTAATAAGAAGCCGTCTCAAAAAAGAGGAACGTTACATGGCACGTATCGCAGGGGTAAACATCCCAAATCATCAACACACCGTTATTGGTCTAACGGCTATTTTTGGTATTGGCAATTCATTGGCTCGCAAAATTTGCGAAGCTTCTGGTGTTGCAATTAACAAAAAAGTTAAAGATCTAAACGATGCTGATTTAGAAAAACTTCGTGAAGAGGTAGGCAGGTTCACTGTTGAAGGTGACTTGCGTCGTGAAGTGACAATGAACATCAAGCGCCTAATGGACTTAGGTTGCTACCGTGGTCTGCGTCATCGCAAAGGCTTGCCAATGCGCGGTCAACGCACACGCACTAATGCTCGTACACGCAAAGGCCCTCGTAAGGCCGGTATTGCACTTAAGAAATAATTAGGAAGAGCTGACAATGGCAAAACCACAACAAAACAACGCGGCTCGCGCCCGTAAAAAAGTTAAAAAGAATATTGCTGACGGCATTGCGCACGTTCACGCATCATTCAATAACACTATCGTGACTATCACTGATCGCCAGGGCAATGCTTTGTCATGGGCAACATCAGGCGGTCAAGGTTTTAAAGGTTCTCGTAAATCTACACCGTTTGCCGCACAGGTAGCAGCTGAAGTTGCTGGCCGCGCAGCGATTGAGTGTGGCATCAAGAACTTGGCAGTTGAGATCAAGGGTCCAGGCCCAGGTCGCGAATCTGCTGTTCGTGCTTTGAATGCTCTTGGCATCAAAATCACGGAAATCCAGGACGTTACGCCAGTTCCGCACAATGGCTGCCGTCCTCCAAAGCGTCGTCGTATCTAATTTTTTTAATCAAGCCCACCGTCCATTGCTAGTAAAGAATGGACTCACCCTCAGTTATTAACTGAAGGCAAAGAAAGGATGAATCGTGGCACGTTACATAGGCCCTAAGGCCAAACTATCACGTCGGGAAGGTACCGACTTATTCTTAAAGAGCACACGTCGCTCTTTATCAGACAAATGCAAGCTTGACACTAAGCCAGGTCAACATGGCCGCACATCTGGTGCGCGTACATCTGACTACGGTAATCAATTACGTGAAAAGCAAAAAGTTAAGCGTATCTACGGTGTATTGGAGCGTCAGTTCCGCCGTTATTTCGCTGAAGCTGAGCGTCGCAAAGGCAACACAGGTGAAAACTTGTTGATGTTGTTGGAGTCACGTTTAGACAACGTTGTATACCGCATGGGTTTTGGCTCAACACGCGCCGAAGCACGTCAATTGGTTTCTCACAAAGCAATCTTGTTGAATGGTGATGTTGCAAACATTCCTTCAATGCAAGTTCGTCCAGGTGACGTGATTGCTATTCGTGAAAAAGCTAAAAAACAAACTCGTATTCAAGAGTCTTTAGGTCTAGTTGCTCAATCAGCTGATGTTAGCTGGGTGAACGTAGACGCTACTAAATTAGAAGGCACATTCAAGCAAGCCCCTGATCGTGAAGACATCGGTGGCGATATCAATGAAAGCTTGATCGTCGAACTTTACTCACGTTAATGTGTCGCCCTCTTAAGGAATAAATATATGCAAAACACACTGCTGAAGCCGAAAATTATTTCCGTAGAAGCGCTTGCAGAAAACCAAGCGAAAGTAGTTATGGAACCGTTTGAACGCGGTTATGGCCATACCTTGGGTAATGCCTTGCGTCGTGTGCTTTTGTCGTCTATGGTAGGTTGTGCTCCAACAGAAGTCAGCATTGCTGGCGTTGTTCACGAGTATTCAACAATTGATGGCGTGCAAGAAGACGTCGTTAACCTATTATTGAACCTCAAAGGCATCGTTTTTAAACTAGAACAGCGTGATGAAGTAACGATCAACTTGCGCAAAGAAGGCGCAGGCGTTGTTTTAGCAAAAGACATTGAATTGCCTCACGATGTTGAAATCATCAATCCTGATCACGTGATTGCTCACTTATCTGCAAACGGTAAGTTAGACATGCAGATCAAGATTGAAAAAGGACGTGGCTATGTTCCAGGTAACGTTCGTAAATATCAAGATGAATCTTCAAAGACTATTGGTAGCATCGTTTTAGATGCGTCATTCAGTCCAGTTCGTCGTGTTAGCTATGCCGTTGAATCAGCTCGTGTTGAGCAACGCACAGACTTAGACCGCTTGGTAATGACAATTGAAACCAATGGTGTATTAACGCCAGAAGAAGCAATTCGTCAATCAGCAAGCATCTTGGTTGATCAGTTAGTGGTATTTGCACAACTTGAAGGTACACAAGCTGCTGGCGACTTGGCTCCAAGCCGTTCTCCAGCTGTTGATCCAATGTTGATGAGACCTGTTGATGATCTTGAGTTGACAGTGCGCTCTGCAAATTGCTTAAAAGCTGAAAACATTTACTACATCGGTGACCTCATTCAACGCACTGAGAACGAGTTGTTAAAGACTCCAAATCTTGGCCGCAAATCATTGAATGAAATTAAAGATGTCTTGGCCGCTCGCGGTCTGACCTTGGGCATGAAGCTAGATAACTGGCCTCCTGCAGGTCTTGAGAAATAATAGAAAGGAAGAGCCACCATGCGTCACGGAAACGGACTTCGTAAATTAAATCGTACATCCTCACATCGTTTAGCGATGTTGCGCAACATGTCTAATTCATTGTTGCAGCACGAGGTCATTAAAACAACTTTGCCAAAAGCTAAAGAATTGCGTCGTGTAGTTGAGCCGCTCATTACTTTAGGCAAAAAAGACAACTTGGCTAACCGCCGTTTAGCATTTGATCGTTTGCGCGATCGCGAAATGGTCACCAAACTCTTCACAGAGTTAGGCCCACGCTTTGCTACTCGTCCAGGCGGCTATTTGCGTATTTTGAAGTTCGGCTTCCGCGTGGGTGACAATGCACCTATGGCTTTGGTTGAGCTTTTGGATCGCCCAGAAGTCACAGAAGCACCGGCAGCAGAATAAAACCTGCTGTTCAGCAAAAAAGCCTGGTTTTGCCAGGCTTTTTTGTTTGGAAGATAATAAGCTGATGGAATCAATGTACCTGATCATCACAACAGCACCTACGCATGATGATGCCAAGAAATTGGCAGACATGGCCATCGAAAAAAATATGGCTGCATGCGCACAGATACAAGCGGAGTGCTTGTCTACCTATCGCTGGGAAGGTCAAATTGAGACAGCAACAGAATACCCAATTCATTTCAAAACGAATGAAGCCAATAAGCAGGCGCTGATGAGTCAGCTAAAACAAAACCACCCTTATGATGTCCCTGAAATTATTTGCATCAAGTTGGGTGATGTCGATCCAGATTATGCTGTTTGGCTAAATACTCAGTTGATTGGCAAAAAATGATTAGAAAATTACTGATTACTTTCGCATTGATGTTTGGTGCAATCAGCGCACATGCACAAAACTTCCTTGCACCTGAGCAAGCATTCCAAGTAAGCGCTGAGTATCAATCTAATCAAGAAATTGTGTTGCATGCAAAACCTGCAAAGGGTTACTACATTTATCGTGAATCAATCAAGTTCAAGCTAGTAAAAAATAGTGATGCAGTATCGCTTGGCTTGCCGCAACTACCGCAGGGCAAGATCAAATTCGATGAAAACTTTGGTAAAGAACTAGAAACCTATCCGAAAGATTTCAAAATCTTGCTGCCTTTGAATAACAATAAAAATGCTTCAGGAATGATCTTGAGCATGGAGTTACAGGGTTGCGCTGACAAGGGAATTTGTTATCCGCCAATGGAGTTAAGGTTCACTCTGTCCGGACTCCAGTCAGTTGTAAACGGAGTTTTGTATGAGGAAGGTGCGGATGCCCAAGTAAGTCCGCCTAAAAATTTGGGCATATCAGATTTATGGTCTGCTAGAGATGATGCTGGATTATTGACCGGTATGTTGCAAAATATTTCTCCAATTATTTTGCTGGGTTCTTTTTTTATCTTGGGCCTCGCCATGGCATTAACGCCATGCGTACTACCAATGTTGCCAATCATGTCGAGTGTGATATTTGGTTCAAAAAATAATCGACATCGTGATATCTCTAAATTGAGGTCAACGGTGCTGGCTTTGTCTTATGTATTGGGCATGGCGATCATGTACAGCGTTGCAGGGATGATCACCGCTGCACTGGGTGCAAACATACAGGCCTGGTTACAAAATCCATGGGTGTTGAGCATATTTGCATTGATGTTGTTGGGATTGGCGGCGAGCTTGTTTGGTTTTTACGAATTACGCTTACCGCAATCGATACACAACAAAATTGATCGTATTGCTGGTAAACAAGAAGGTGGCAGTGTGATCGGAGCATTCATGTTGGGTGCTATTTCAACCTTGATTGCCAGTCCTTGTGTGACCGCACCACTCGCCGGTGTTCTAGCATTCATTGCGCAAACAGGTTCAATCCCATTGGGCGGCATTTTATTGTTTGTGATGGCGCTAGGAATGGGCTTGCCACTGATGTTGTTTGCAGTGGGTGCCAAAGGTCTGTTGCCGAAAGCAGGGGCATGGATGGCGATCGTTCAAAGAATCTTCGGTGTACTTTTGATTGGTTTGGCAGTTTGGGTAGCATCTCCAATTTTCACAAGCTCTAAGACAACAAGCAACGAAACCATGCATCGATTGGAATCGGGATTGGTATTTCAGAGAGTTGCCACTACAGCGCAGTTAGAAGCAGCATTGAGTCAGGCAAAGAAAAATGGGCAACCCGTTTTATTGGATTTCTATGCAGACTGGTGCGTGACTTGCAAAGAAATGGAATTACTGACGTTTAGTGATGAGAAAGTTAAAGCGGCACTTGGCGCGTATCAGTTGATTCAAGTGGATGTAACTAAAAATACTGCGGAGCATCAGCGTATATTGAAACAATATGCTTTGTTTGGGCCGCCAGCCATTTTATTTTTTGATGCAAACGGTGAAGAAAAAGTTTCTAGAAGAGTGATTGGATTCATGAAAGCAGGGCGCTTTTTAGAGCGCCTGCAATAAGACTTACCGCAAGTCTCGCTGCTCTTTTAAGTTACTTCTTTGCGTTTAAAAGTCTTGCAGCGTCTCTGGCGAAGTAAGTCAGAATGCCGTCTGCCCCAGCGCGCTTAAATGCGAGCAAAGATTCCATCATCACTGCTTCTTCATTGATCCAGCCATTTTGTCCTGCAGCTTTGATCATCGCGTATTCGCCACTCACCTGATAAGCAAAAGTTGGATAGCTAAGTTCTTCTTTGACTCTTCTAACAATGTCTAAATAAGGCATGCCAGGCTTGACCATCACCATGTCAGCGCCTTCTTCAATATCAAGAGCCACTTCTCTGATTGCTTCATCAGAATTGGCCGGGTCCATCTGATAGTTTTTCTTATCACTCTTACCTAAATTACCAGCAGAACCTACCGCGTCTCTGAATGGACCATAAAAAGCTGAGGCGTACTTGGCTGAGTAAGCCATGATCTGAGTATGAATAAATCCATGAGCCTCAAGAGAGTCTCTGATGGCGCCAATACGACCATCCATCATGTCAGATGGGGCGACGATGTCTGCACCAGCTTGCGCATGAGTCAATGCCTGTTTGATCAGTGCATCAACGGTTGGATCATTGAGAACGTAACCATCAGCATCGATGATTCCATCTTGACCGTGGCTGGTATATGGATCCAATGCAATATCGGTCATGATGCCAAGATTTGGGAACTGTTTTTTAAGTTCTTTGATTGCTTGCGGAATCAAACCATTGGGATTAAATGCTTCTTTACCATCGGGTGTTTTAAGTTCAGCTCGGATCACCGGGAATAAAGCCATGACTGGAATACCCAGCTTGACGCAGTCTTCAGCAACCAATATGAGCTTATCAAGAGATAGGCGACTAACGCCTGGCATGGATGAAACTGTTTCTTCGCGGCCACTACCCTCAAGCAAGAAAACTGGGTAAATAAAATCATTGGCAGATAGTTGGTTTTCTTGAACCAAACGACGTGACCAATCAGTTTTGCGTAATCGACGTGGACGATGAAATAGTTGCATATAAAACCTTATGAAGAAAGTTGGGGTTTTAGATTTTTAGAAATCCGATTTTCATTGCTGGTATGTGCTGTAGAGGCCTCAATGCCCAACCAATTTGAAACTATTGCATCAGCTTCAACCAGACCAATTCTTTTGGTGCTGGAGAATAACTGAACTGTGTATGGCCCATGTGGGTTGAGCTCTTTGAGCTTTTCTTGGAGTTTTTTGAGGGCTAAGCGACTCTCTGATTGATTTAATTTATCGCATTTTGTTAATAAAACATGAATTGGACGACCCGTTGGGCTGAACCATTCAATCATTTGTTGGTCCAAATCAGTCATGCCCCGGCGAGAATCCATGATCAAAACCATGCCTTTTAAGTTCGGCCTGGTTTGTAAATAGCTAGAAAGCAGGTTGTTCCAATGGCTTTTTGTTTTGAGGTCTACTTGGGCATAGCCATAGCCTGGTAAATCGACTAAATTCGCTAAATTGGTCTTATCTTTCGTTAAAATGCCGAAAAAGTTGATATGTTGCGTTCTTCCTGGTGTTTTACTGGCAAAAGCAAGACGATTTTGCTGGCAAAGCACGTTAATGGCAGTCGACTTTCCAGCATTTGAGCGACCAGCAAAAGCCACCTCCGGGATCTCCCAAGTGGGCAAATCAACCAGGTGGTTAATGGTTACTAGAAATTGTGCTTGATGTAAGGTCGACATAGATGTTTAAGGGTTAGACCTATTGTAAAATCTAACGCTGTTAATAGGTTGTTTAGTTAAAAATAAAGATTGAAGAATCTTCGCATCATATACATATAGGTGAGAGCACAATGCGTCAAATATTTTCCGTGACATTTAAAACTTTAGTCATTGCCTTGGGTTTATCTTTGGTGAACCCTTCATTTGCAGCTGAACCTGCTGCTGGTCCAGCAAAGCCTGATCTTGCTAAGGGCGAGGCTTTGTACAACGCAGGTGATGCTAAGCGTGGCCTTGCTGCGTGTATGGGTTGCCATGGCCCCAATGGCGTGAGCGGTGGCGGCACCTACCCTAAATTGGCTGGTCAGCATGCTGCTTACACAGTGAAACAGTTAAAAGACTACAAGGCTGGTAAAGAGCGTCCTAATGCAATCATGGGTGCTTTCGCTGGAATGATGACCGAGGAAGACATGATCAACGTTGCTGCGTATTTGGAAAAGCAAACACCTGGTTTGGGTACTGCTAAGAACAAAGCCAGCATTGAATTAGGTCAAAAGATTTACCGTGGTGGTATTGCTTCTAAGCAAGTACCAGCATGCGCAGCTTGTCATGCACCTAATGGCGCAGGCATTCCATCACAGTATCCACGTCTATCAGGTCAGTGGGCTGAATACACTGAAGCTCAGTTGGTTGCGTACCGTCAAGGTGAGCGCAAGAACAGCGTGCAGATGACTGGAATTGCCTCTAGAATGTCAGATGCAGAAATTAAGGCTGTGTCAGATTACATCGCCGGCTTGCGTTAATTTATTCACTAAGTAGCTCTCATTAAGAAGGGCCCACGAACAATGTTTGTGGGCTTTTTTATTTTTTTAAAAGAAGGTTATGGCGAACACGGTTCTTGTGGCATCTGATAGTCGTTTGAAGAGATTTAATCGAGCAAGCGTTGAGCTGTTGTCTTCGATGCGCTTCGCGATTGCATTGCTGACCATTATTTCAATTGCCAGCATCATTGGAACGGTCATCAAGCAGGGTGAGCCTTACACCAACTATGTGAATCAATTCGGTCCATTCTGGGCAGAAATTTTTAATGGCTTAGGATTGTTTGCGGTTTATACAGCTTGGTGGTTCTTGCTGATTTTGGCATTTCTAGTTGTATCAGTTTCATTCTGCGTGGTGCGCAATGCTCCGAAGATGTTGACCGAGGTGCGCGCTTGGAAGGAGCATGTTCAAGAGGGTGGACTGAGAGCACTGCATCATCATTTTGAATTTTCTACTGGCAATCTTTCTCACGAAGCGGCAGCATCAAAAATTGCCACTCAATTGGCAAAAGAAGGCTATTCAGTGAAGACCTTGGTCTCTGATGACTCTTCTAGAGTGCTTGCCAAAAAAGGCGCTGCCAGTAAATGGGGATATATCTTCGCGCACAGCGCGATTGTTTTGATTTGTTTGGGCGGCTTGCTGGATGGTGACTTATTCACGCGTGGGCAAATTTGGTTTGGGGGAAAAAGCATTCTTCCTGAGAGCACGCAGGGAATGTTGATCTCAGATATTCCTAGTGAACATAAGTTAAGTGAAGCAAATCCAAGTTATCGCGCAAATATTTTTGTTCCTGAAGGTGGTACAAGTGCCACAGCATTACTCAGCTCAACAAGTGGCAGCATCATTCAAGAGTTACCATTTTCAATTGCCTTGAAAAAATTTCATGTTGAGTACTACAGCACCGGCATGCCAAAGTTATTCATGAGTGAAGTGCTCATCAAAGATTTAGATACTGGCAAAGAAACAGAAGCAAAAATCAAGGTGAATGAGCCGATGATTCATCGAGGCGTTGCCATTTATCAGTCAAGCTTTGAGGATGGCGGGTCTAAATTAAAGTTACGTGCCTACCCAATGCAGGGCGGCGCTAACTCGATTCAATCAAGTTTTATCATTGATGGAATTGTTGGTCAAAGCACCAAACTAAAGTCCAGTGATGGTACAAGTTATACCCTTGAGTTCAGTGGCTTTCGACCAACCAACGTAGAAAATATCTCCAATGCATCAGGTCAGACTGATGTCAGAGGTGTCGCTTCGCAAGATTCAGATGCAGGATTAAAAAAGGTATTCAGTGATCGTTTGGGTTCCGCTGCAAAGACCAGTAAGCCAGTTGATTTAAAAAATGTGGGGCCATCCGTTCAATATAAATTACGAGATGAAGCTGGACAGGCACGTGAATACAGTAATTACATGCAACCACTGTTCATCGATGAAATGCCGATGTTCATGTTGGGCGTGAGACAAAGCTCTGCAGAAGAATTTAAATATTTACGTATACCAGCGGATGCAAACTTGAGTTTGAACGAGTGGTTGACCTTGAGAACTCTCTTGCAAGACCCAAGTGCTCGTCAACGTGCAGTGCAACGCTTCATTGCGACCATCGGTCAGCAATCAGGTTTTGCTGGTGCGCCACAAATGCTGACTCAATTAAGAGAGAGCGCCACGAGATCGATTGATTTGTTTTCTGGATCAACTGCGTTTGCGGTTAACCAAGCAAAGGAAGCCGGTATCAAGCCAGGTGGTTTTGCTGCTTTAGGTTCATTCATTGATAAGGCTGTTCCAGAGGCTGATCAACAAAAAGCAGCAGAAGTTGTATTAAAAGTATTGAATGGAGTTATTTGGGAGCTTTGGCAAGAGGCCAGGGCTCAGCTCAAATTACCGCCCGCTAAAAATGACATGGAAAGCCAACGTTTTATCCAAGCCGCAACTTCCGCTTTATCAGACGTTAATTTTTATCCTGCACCCTTGGTCTTCCAGTTGGATTCCTTCGAAGAGGTCAAGGCCAGCGTGTTTCAGGTGACCAGATCCCCTGGCAAGAACATGGTTTATCTAGGTTGTTTACTATTGACCCTGGGTATTTTTGCGATGTTCTATTTGCCAGAAAGAAGAATCTGGGTCAGAAGTTTGGCCAATGGCAAGCAACTATTTGCCATGTCGACTTCAAGAAAGACATTGGATTTTGAAAAAGAGTTTGAAAAATATCAGAAAGATTTTCAATAATGGAAACTAAATACGTTAGTACGGTTCATGGTGGCTGGCTTCAAAACCTAAAACAAGGTTTTGCGAATATTTTTAAAAGCCTAGGCCTGATGGACTACCTATTCGCCTTGGCCTTGTTGGCGGGCGCCATCTTCGCTGAAGCTCGTTTCTATAATTTTATGGATAGCTATGAACAAACCATTTTGTTTTGTTCTGTTCCTGCGTTGGCTATTTTGGGTTGGGCATGGAAGCCTCTCAGAAGTTTGATGATTGGTTCGACGGTACTGACTTTCCTAGCAATCTACTTTTACCAAACACCAGAAGGCGGAGCGCTTGCGAGAGCAGATCAAGCTTTCTTTTTAAAGTACATGCTGTCTAGTCAGTCCGCCATTTTGTGGATGAGTGTGTTTTTCTCTTTCAGCACACTTTTCTACACTTTGAATTTATTTTTCCGCTCACAAAATATGGGCTCAACAGGATCTAAGTTTTGTTGGGCAGCGGTTTACATTGGCTTAACAGGTATGTTGGTGCGTTGGTATGAGTCCTATTTAATGGGCGCTGATATCGGCCACATTCCTATTTCTAATTTGTATGAAGTATTTATTCTCTTCTGTTTGGTAACGGCCTTATTCCATTTGTATTACGAAGCCAAGTACCAATCTTTGGTTCTTGGTTCATTTGTTTTGTGGATCATTGCAGCGGCCGTTGCTTTTATTCTTTGGTACAGCGTGACACGTGATGCTCACCAGATTCAACCATTGGTTCCAGCGTTACAAAGCTGGTGGATGAAAATACATGTGCCAGCAAACTTTATTGGTTATGGCACATTTGCTATTGCAGCGATGTTGGGTATTGCCTATTTGCTAAAGACAAAGAATATCTTGGCTGATCGTTTGCCAAGTTTAGAGTTGCTCGATGATGTGATGTACAAGGCGATTGCTGTTGGCTTTGCATTCTTTACGATTGCAACAATTCTTGGCGCTCTATGGGCAGCAGAAGCTTGGGGTGGTTACTGGAGTTGGGACCCGAAAGAAACATGGGCTCTGATTGTTTGGCTTAACTATGCTGCTTGGTTACACATGCGCTTGATGAAGGGCTTGAGAGGCGTGGTTGCGGCTTGGTGGGCAGTGGTAGGTCTGTTTGTCACAACCTTTGCTTTCATCGGTGTGAACATGTTCTTATCAGGCTTGCACAGCTACGGCACGCTTTAATTTCTGTTACATGAATGCCAAGTAGAGACCTGAAAAGGCTACTTGGCATATTTTTTAGTTAGGCAACAATCTTTCGTTGGCAAAGAGACTCTCAATGGATTCTCGCTCACGAATCAAGTGAATCGTTGACCCATCCACCATCACTTCTGCTGCTCTGCCTCGGGTGTTGTAATTTGAGCTCATCGTAAAGCCATAGGCGCCTGCAGAAAGAATGGCCAATTGATCACCAGGCTGGACGTTCAGTTCACGATCTCTGCCAAGCCAGTCACCTGATTCACAAATCGGGCCTACGACATCGCAAATCATGTTCGGCATATTTGATTGTTTCACCGGAACGATCGAGTGATAAGCCTCATACATGGCTGGGCGCATCAAGTCATTCATGGCCGCATCAACAATACAGAAGTTCTTTGTTTCGCCCGGCTTTAAATATTCAACCGTGGTTAATAAAAGACCTGCATTGCCGACCAAAGACCTACCCGGTTCAAATAGTACTTCAAGGTGCCCGTAACCTTTTGCTTCAATATGATTGAGTAGGGTATTGGCAAAATCAGTGATTGCTGGAGGAGTGTCGTTGGAATAATTAATGCCTAAGCCACCGCCAATATCCAAGTGATGAATGTTGATGCCGTTATCAGCGAGTGATTTAATTAAGTCCAGCACTCGATCCAAAGCATCTAAATAAGGACTGATTTCTGTGATTTGTGAGCCAATATGACAATCGATGCCAACAATTTTGCAATTGGTCATCGATGCAGCTTCGCGATAAGTGTTGATCACTTCATCGTAGGCAATACCAAATTTATTGCCCTTCAAGCCCGTTGAAATATAAGGGTGAGTTTTAGGATCGACATCCGGATTGACGCGCAAGGAAATAGGCGCGATAACGCCCAAGCTTGCGGCCACTTCATTTAATCTTGAAAGCTCCGGAATTGATTCAAGGTTGAAACATTTAACACCGGCTTTGAGTGCGGCAATCATTTCAGCACGGCTTTTACCTACGCCAGAAAAAACAATTTTTTTGGCTTGGCCACCGGCTGCTAAAACACGGGCTAGCTCACCCGCGCTGACAATGTCAAAGCCAGCCCCTAAGCGCGCAAAAACATTCAAAATAGCCAAATTGCTATTGGCCTTCATGGCATAGTGAACTTGTGCTCGACGCTCGCCATTTGGTTTAAAGCAGGCCTTTTCGTAGGCATTAAAAGCATCTGTCAGAGCTTTTCTGCTGTAAACATAAGTGGGGGTCCCAAATTCTTTGGCAATTTGGGATAGCGGTACATTCTCAGCAAACCATTCTTGCTTGTTGATTGAGAAGCCATTTAAGCTTGGAACTGAATTCATTTGGAATCTTTCGCAGGTGGCCACTGTTTTCCGGTGGGTTCTGCTTTTTCAGGTTGAGTCGGGGCTGGCGGTATGGTTGGTAGCGTGAGGGGGCCACGTATCCCGCATCCTAAGAGGGATATTGCTACACAAAGAAGCCAAGTCCTAGATACAATAAAACGCATATGATTAAGTATATAAATGATCTCTGACTATAGCATGGCCAATATAAAAATGATGAACAAAAACATAGAAACATTATCAGACGCTGGTTTTTACGCAATTGCTGAAAAAACATTGAAAGCCATTGAAATTTCTTTGGAAGAAGCTTTTCAGGAAACAGATTTAGATCTTGATATTTCCCGTCAAGGTGGCAATGTTGTGAATATTCAATTTGAAGATAAAAGTGTGATTGTTGTTAATACACAATCGCCATTACAAGAGATCTGGGTTGCAGCCAAAGAAGGCGGCTTTCACTATAAGTGGTCTGGCACGCTTTCGGAACCGCTTTGGTTAGACACAAAAACAGGCGCCGAACTGTTCAGTGAATTAAGTCGCCTCGCTAGTCAACAGGCTAAAACGACTTTAGAAGTTAAATTTATTTAGAGTTACTCTTAATCCAAAGTCGTTGTTTTGCCAAAGAATGGAGCAAACGCAGGAATAGTCCAATCACCATCTTGCTGAGTGACTCCCGCAGGAACTGGTCGGGTTGATTCTGGAACACCGTTGAGTGCGGTCTTCATGTACCTGATCCACATTGGTAATGCTAAGCCGCCACCAGTTTCGCGATCGCCCAAGCTTTTCGGTTTATCAAAGCCCATCCATGCAACAGCCACCACATCTGATTGGTAGCCTGCAAACCAAGCATCCATCGATTCATTGGTTGTGCCGGTTTTGCCTGCAATATCAGCTCGACCTAAAGCAGGTCTTGCTGATGCAGCCGTACCCGTTTTGGTGACTTCTTGAAGTAGGCTATCCATCACAAAAGCAGTGCGTGCATCCAAGGCTCTTAGATTCTGATCACCGGCTCTTTGCGGACTTGCCTCAAACAAAACATTTCCTTTTGCGTCAATCACTTTGCTGATCAAGTAGGGTTCAACACGGTAACCACCGTTAGCAAATACGCCGTAACCTGTGGCAAGCTCAAGTGGTGTTACTGAGCCAGCACCCAAGGCCATGGTTAAGTAAGGAGGATGTTTTTCTGCTTCAAAGCCAAAGCGTTGAATAAAGTCTTGCGCATAACGAGGACCAATTTTTCTGATGACTCTGACTGAAACCAAGTTTTTAGATTTCGCTAGTGCAGTCCGAATTTTCATTTGACCTTCAAACTTACCATCGTAGTTTTTAGGGCTCCACATTTGGCTACCGGTTTCTAAGCTGCTGATTGAAAGTGGAGCATCATTTGCTAGCGTGTTTGGCATGATGCCTTTTTCAAGAGCGGCAGCGTAGATAAATGGTTTGAATGATGAGCCAGGCTGACGCTGAGCTTGAGACACCCGATTGTATTTGTTTCTATTGAAATCAAAACCACCAACCAAGGCACGAATACCACCATTGTTGGCATCTAAGGCCACAAAGGCAGCTTCAACTTGAGGCATTTGCGCCAGAACCCAGCGACCGTCTGATTGTAATACTCGAATAATTGCACCAGGTTTGATGTGTTGTTTTGGTTGAGCTTTATCTGACAGTGCAACTGTGCCAAGCTTTAGGTCATCGCCTTTGATTGAGACGGTGTCACCCGTAGCAATGACTGCCTGAATTTCCTTTGGGTTGGCTGTTATAACCACACCTGCCAACAAGTCATCGCTGCTTGGATGGTCACTCAAGATATTGTCAATCGCTCTTTGTCTGGCAGTTAAATCATCTGGAAGTTTGATGTAGCCCTCAGGCCCTCTGTATTTGTGGCGAAGCTCATAATCCATGATGCCTTTTCGAACCGCAGAATAAGCCGCATCTTGTTCAGCCTTTCTGATGGTCGTGATCACCGTCATACCTTGTGTGTAAATGCCATCACCATATTCACTGATCAGCATCTGGCGAACCATTTCGGTCGCGAAGTCAGCTTTGGTTGTGAACTCTCGACCAACGCCACGAACATGAAGTGATTCTGTCATCGCAGATTGATACTGACTTGGGGTGATCATTTTTAAATCACGCATTCTTTGTAGGATGTATTCCTGACGAATTTTTGCGCGACGATAATTCACAACAGGGTTGTATGCAGACGGAGCTTTTGGTAAACCAGCCAGCATGGCTGCTTCAGCAATCGAAATACGCTGGATATCTTTACCAAAATAAATCTGAGCAGCACTGCTAAATCCGTAAGCTCTTTGCCCCAAATAAATTTGGTTCATGTATAGCTCAAGAATTTGCTCTTTCGATAGGTTTGCTTCAATTTTCCAAGCCAGCAAGACTTCATAAATCTTTCGAGTGAATGATTTTTCATTCGTTAAAAAGAAATTTCTGGCCACTTGCATGGTGATTGTTGAGGCGCCTTGTGAAAGGCCGCCTCTCAAATTGGCAAGTGTGGCTCTTAAAACACCCCAGTAATCGACGCCCCCATGTTCATAAAAACGCTCATCTTCAATCGCAACAACGGCATTTTTAAGGTAACTTGGAATTTCTTCGATAGCAATGATATTTCTGCGTTCTTCGCCAAACTCACCAATCAATGAATTATCAGCTGTGTAAATGCGCAGTGGAACTTTGGGCTTGTAGTCAGTGATAGTGTCTAAATCAGGCAGATTTGGCTTTGCAACAACCAGCGCATAAACAATCACCAGGCCTAATAAAATAAGGCCAGCGCTTCCCAAGAAAACACCCCAACGAACCAAATATTGTTGCCAATTGCGTCGTGGTTTTCTAGATTGTGCACCCCCGGCTAAGCGTGAGGGTGGTCTGACAGGCTTGCGAGATTCACTCATGTCTTGATTATAGAGATAGCTTGAAAAGAGGGGTATGAAAAAAAGTCAGGGAAACCCTGACAAAAGTTTCGGAATTTTCTGACAAGAAATCAGCATTTGGCTGATTTATGAAGATGAAGCCATTCTAGATAATCTTTGAATGATCAAACGCACCTTCAATTCAGACTCTTATGACCATGCTTTTTCAGAGCAAGCAATCAAAGCACCCTCATTTTCTCCCGAATTCATCAATAAATTTAATGGCACGCAAGCCCAACTTTTTTACTCAAAACATAAGGGGTTGCTGCTTAATCTCATCAATCTGGCGGGGATGCTTGCTCTCATGATTTTTACGACGACTCAGTTTCAGGAGCTTCACCAGCAAATCGATGAGGGGCGGCGCAAAGTCTCAAAGTTGGAGAGCTTGGTAAAGGTGCTTGGGGACCATTCAGAAAAAATCAAAAACCAAGAATCATCTGGGCGTGAGGCCCAGCCTCAAGCAGAGCTGATGATCAATGATTCAAACATCAAATATTTGGGTTTGATTCATTCGAGCCATTCTTCCAAGGCGTTGCTAGAAGTTGATGAAGTCACTAGCTTCTTTGGTAAAGGGCAAATGATTGAGGGTCGTTGGCTGATTAAATCATTTGACCATTCTCAAATGATCTTGGAGTCAATAAAGGGTCAGGCAATGACCATTCTTTTGGAGAAATGAGAATGATTAAAAGAAGATTGTGGCTGAAGTTATCCCTGATCGCGTTCATGAGCCGCGCACCTCATGCATTCGCTCAGAATAATTTTTCAGAAAAAACCATCACGCTTAAATTTTCATCGGTTGATCTTCGACAGCTACTGCAAATGTTGGCAGATATGCGGGGCTTGAATTTGATGATGAGCGATAAGGTGTCTGGCAAAACCAGCATCAATATGAAAAATGCATCTTGGCAAACAACCTTTGACTCAGTCTTGGCCAGCAAATCTCTTGGATCGCGTTTTGATAAAGATGTTTTATGGGTGGCCCCCTATGAGGAGTTGGCCTTGTTTCATCAAAGACAAAAAGACCGTGAGCAGCAGCATCAAATGGGGCAAATGGGAGAATTGCGTCAAATCATGATTGAGGCACGAATTGTTGAGGCTGAGAGAAGGTTCGCACAAAATTTAGGAGCGAAGCTGGCTTATCAACAACAGCCTAACTTTAAAACAGGCCACCAACTCGGAGCAGCAGGCTTGAATGGCTTTGAACCCGGCACTGCTGCCATCACTCTTTTGGGTAAGCAGGCAACGCAGGCTTTAAATATGGAGCTTTCAGCTTTGGAGTCCAATGGCTTGGGAAATATTGTGTCCAACCCCAGAGTGTTGGCCGCTGAAAATACTCAAGCGCTCATCGAGCAGGGCACAGAGTTACCTTATCAGTCGTCTGCGGGTCAGGGCGCCACCAAAGTCCAGTTCAGAAAGGCCAATCTTCGTTTGGAGGTCAAGCCGCGGATTCAGAAAAATCAGATGATTGTTTTAGATGTTGATATCAACAAAGACAGCGTTGGATTAAAAACAGAGCAAGGGTTTGCTATTGACACCAAGCACGTTAAAACCCAGGTCTTGGTTGAAAGCGGTGGAACCGTGATTTTGGGAGGTATTTTTCAGGAAATGGAAAGAAAAGATGACGCCAAGGTCCCATTCTTAGGCTCAATTCCATTGATTGGCTTTCTTTTTCGACAAGAGTCCAAGTTCAAAGATAAAACAGAATTATTAATTTTTTTAACCCCAACCTTGGTTTCTAGTCAAAAGCCTCAGTAGAATCTCATCTATGAACAGTTTTCCTGAAAATATCTTTTTAGTGGGAGTGATGGGCGCCGGTAAAACCACCGTTGGCCGTCTCTTGGCTAAAAAATTGGGAAGACGATTTGTTGACTCTGATCATGAAATTGAGGCGCGTTGTGGTGTTCGCATACCAACCATTTTTGAGATGGAAGGCGAAGAAGGATTTCGCAAGCGAGAAGCCCAAGTCATTGATGAGTTGACTCAAGAAAAGAATTTGGTTTTGGCCACTGGCGGGGGCGCCGTTTTATTGCCTGAAAATCGCCAGCATTTACATCAAAGAGGTGTGGTTGTTTATCTTCGAGCAACACCTCATGAGCTTTGGTTAAGAACTCGAAACGACAAAGGTAGGCCATTGTTGAACAACAATGATCCTAGAGGCACCCTTGAAAAGCTTTTTGCTATTCGTGATCCCTTGTATAGAGAGACCGCCCATCATGTGATTGATACTGGTAAACCCAGCGTCACTCAGTTGGTGAACACACTAATGATGCAATTTGAATTATCAACATGAACACTCTTCAATTAGATTTAGGCGAGCGCAGTTACCCAATTCATATTGGATCTCAATTGCTTGGTCAAGCAGACTTATATAAAAAACACATCAAGGGCACTTTGACCGCAGTGGTCACCAATGAAACAGTGGCTCCTTTGTATGCTGAGCAGGTGGTTAAAACTCTAGAAGCCTTGGGTCAAAAAGTGAAGCTCATTGTTTTGCCTGATGGTGAAGTATTTAAAACATGGGAAGTGTTGCAAAAGATTTTTGATGGCCTGTTAGAAAACTCTGCTGATCGAAAGACCACGCTGGTTGCCTTGGGTGGTGGTGTGATTGGTGATATGACTGGTTTTGCAGCTGCTTGCTATATGCGTGGGGTTAGATTCATTCAAGTTCCTACTACTCTGTTATCTCAAGTTGACTCATCAGTAGGTGGTAAGACCGGCATCAACCATCCTTTGGGTAAAAACATGGTGGGTGCTTTTCATCAGCCTCAAGCGGTGATTGCCGATTTAGATACTTTAAAGACTTTGCCGGCTGAAGAGTTGGCGGCAGGTTTGGCTGAAGTCATTAAACATGGCGCTATTGCTGATCCTGAATTTTTATCTTGGATTGAAAAGAACCAAGATGCATTGAACAATTGTGATCCTGCGGCGATGGAGCATGCCGTGCGTCGCTCATGTGAAATCAAATCTCAAGTGGTGGCCCAAGATGAAAAAGAAGGCGGCATTCGTGCCATCTTGAATTTTGGGCATACCTTTGGTCATGCAATTGAGGCAGGTATGGGCTATGGCTCTTGGTTGCACGGTCAAGCCGTTGGATGTGGCATGGTGATGGCGGCTGATTTATCAGTTCGAGTGGGCTTGCTGTCTGAAGCAGATGCATCACGTTTAAAGAAAATCATCCAAGCACTGCGTTTGCCAACTCAGCCGCCTAAATTAGGCGTTGAGCGTTTCATGGAATTGATGAGCGTTGATAAAAAAGCCGAGGGTGGTGAGGTTCGTTACATTTTGCTCAATGGCTTGGGGCAAGCAAAAATTCAAACGGTGGATGATGATCTTGTGATTCAAACGCTGATGGCCCATGGGGTTGCTTAATGAGCTTACGTCATGAGCTTGCTTGAGTGAGTTGTGATGAGCTTAGCTAGTTACGCAGCGAACCCCGCATCATCTTTAGGGCGCTTGCACTCAGAGCCGTTGGAGCCAACACAATCTGGTCGAAATGTATTTCAACGTGACCGGGACAGAATCATTCATTCAACTGCCTTTCGTCGGCTTGAATACAAAACACAGGTTTTTTTAAATCATGAGGGCGATCACTTCAGGAATCGCTTAACCCATAGCTTGGAAGTTGCGCAGATTGGTCGCTCGGTGGCTAGGCGCTTGCATCTCAACGAAGACTTGGTTGAGGCAATTTCTCTCGCACATGATTTGGGGCACACGCCTTTTGGGCATGCAGGACAAGATGCGCTCAATGAGTGCATGAAAGAATACGGTGGCTTTGAGCACAATTTACAAAGCTTGTGGGTTGTTGATTTTTTAGAAGAGCGTTATGCAAGGTGGGATGGCTTAAATCTTTCCTTTGAAACTCGCGAAGGTATTTTGAAGCATTGCTCCAAAAAAAATGCTGAAAAATTAGGTCCTTTGGGACAGAGGTTTTTAAAAGGGTATCAGCCCAGCTTGGAAGCTCAACTGGCTAATTTTGCTGATGAGATCGCTTATAACAATCATGACATTGACGATGGTATTCGTTCGGGTCTATTGAATATTCAGCAACTCTCAGAAGTAGCTTTGTGGCAAGAGCAGCATGATCGAGTGAAGCATTCTTTTCCTGATTTGGCTGGTCGCCGCTTGGTCTATGAAGTCATCAGACACATCATTCATGCGCTGGTGGACGATTTGGTGAAAGAAACTCAACGTCGTCTAGAAGAGTTTGCGCCAAGCACCATTGACGATGTCCGTCAAAGCGCACCAATGGTTGGCTTTTCAACAAGCATGCGTGAGCAAGCAAGCGCCATGAAGAAATTTCTTTTCAAAAACTTGTATCGCCACACACAAGTTCAATCAGTCACAAGTGAAGCAGCCAACATGGTTAAAGTTTTGTTTGCCCACTACCAGAAATTTCCTCAAGACTTACCAGAGGGTTTTAGGTCTGAGGATGATTTGCAGCGTCGCATATCTCATTACATTGCTGGCATGACAGATCGTTTTGCAAATAAAGAATTTCATAAGTTGACTGCTTAAATGGCCAGACTTCAAAGAGTGGTTCTTCCCGGTTATCCGCTTCACATGATGGTCAGGGGTCATAACTCTCAAGATATTTTTACGACCGATGAAGAAAAAAAATCTTATCTTGAGTGGCTCAAAGACGCTGCTAGAGAATATGAGTTATCTATTCATGCTTTTGCTTTGATGCCCAATCATGTGCATATTTTGGCCACTCCCAAAACAAGCTTGAGCGCCTCAAAAGTCATGCAATCCATTGGACGTCGTTATGCACAATTATTTAATCAAACGCATGGTTCAAGTGGGACCGTCTGGGAAGGTAGATTCAAATCCTGCTTGATTGACCCCGACGCTTATTTTTTACTGGTTCAAAAATACATTGAACAAAATCCAGTGAGAGCTGGAGTTGTTCAAAAACCTGATGAATGGGCTTGGTCTAGTTACCGACATCATGCTGGTTCTGAAACAATCCCTTGGATTGCGGATCACCCTTCCTATTGGGCGATCGCCAACACTCCATTTGAGCGTCAAATGGCTTGGCAAACATCAGTTTTAGAGTCACTAAGCCCTCATGACGTTGAGAAAGTAAGTAAACACTTAAGTTATGGATGGCCTCTAGCAAGCGAGGCCTTTCTGAAACAATTGGCCCATAAAACTTCTAGGCCTTTACAGCCTAGAGCGGCTGGTAGACCCAAGAAGCCCCTGGTGGTGTGAGTTTTGCCATAATTTGGTGCATAAATCCCCTCATTTTAAATGACTATGTCCCCAATTAAATCGTTTGGATGGACGGCCAATAAATAATTGGTGACAGACACCGATTATTTTTATTGCTTGCCCACGGGTAATCCCCTATAGTTGTCAAAAACCTCGTTATGTCGGGGACAAAGTCTTTAATAAAGACATCCATTGTTATTTATCAAGGAAATATCTGTGACTACTACTCCTTCATTGCGCCCTGAAGCGCAAGGTCTTTATGACCCCGTCAATGAACATGACGCATGTGGCGTTGGTTTCGTTGCCCACATCAAAGGCCATAAGAGCCATGACATCGTTTCTCAAGGCTTAAAGATTCTTGAGAACATTGATCACCGTGGTGCGGTAGGTGCAGATCCTTTGATGGGTGACGGCGCCGGCATCTTGATTCAAATTCCAGATCAGTTCTACCGTGAAGAAATGGCCAAGCAAGGTGTGAATTTGCCACCAGCAGGTGAGTACGGCGTTGGAATGGTGTTCATGCCAAAAGAAAGCGCATCACGTTTGGCTTGTGAACAAGAACTAGAAAGAACAGTGCGCATTGAAGGTCAAGTGGTCTTAGGTTGGAGAGATGTGCCGGTGGATGCCAACATGCCGATGTCACCAACCGTTAGAAAAACAGAGCCAGTGATTCGCCAAATTTTTATTGGCCGTGGTCGCGACATCATGACAACCGACGCTTTAGAGCGCAAGTTGTATGTCATCAGAAAAACAGGTAGTCACGCGATTCAAGCATTACAACTGCAGCATGGCAAAGAATATTTCGTCACTTCGATGTCAGCCAGAACAGTGGTTTACAAAGGTCTTTTATTGGCAAACCAAGTGGGCGCATATTACGAGGATTTAAAAGACTCAAGAGTGGTGTCAGCCTTGGCATTGGTGCATCAGCGCTTTTCAACGAACACATTCCCTGCTTGGGAATTGGCTCACCCTTACCGAATGATTGCACATAACGGAGAAATCAACACAGTCAAGGGCAACGTTAACTGGATCAACGCACGAACAGGCGCTATCAGCTCACCAGTGCTTGGTGACGATTTACAAAAATTATGGCCATTGATTTATCCAGGTCAGTCAGACACGGCCAGTTTTGATAACTGCTTAGAGTTATTGGTGATGGCTGGTTATCCAATGGCACACGCCATGATGATGATGATTCCTGAGGCGTGGGAACAACACACCTTGATGGACGATAACCGTCGTGCTTTCTATGAGTACCATGCAGCGATGATGGAACCATGGGATGGTCCTGCAGCGATTGCCTTCACCGATGGTCGTCAGATTGGCGCAACTTTAGATCGTAACGGTTTGCGTCCAGCACGTTATTACGTCACAGATGATGACTTGGTCATCATGGCTTCAGAGGCAGGCGTATTAACTTTCCCAGAAAATAAAATCATCAAAAAATGGCGTTTGCAGCCAGGCAAGATGTTCTTGATCGATATGGAACAAGGTCGCATCATTGATGACGTAGAGTTAAAAGATGCGCTAGCAAAAGCCAAGCCATACAAGAGCTGGATTGAAGCAGTTCGCATCAAGCTTGATGAAATTGACGCAAGTGCTGCTGATCTTAAAGATGATGCAGAAAAAATCCGTCCTGCGGCTAATTTGTTAGATCGTCAACAAGCTTTTGGTTATACACAAGAAGATTTGAAGTTCTTGATGGCGCCGATGGCTTCTTCAGGTGAAGAAGCGATTGGTTCAATGGGTAACGACAGTCCATTGGCAGTTCTTTCAAATAAGAATAAGCCTTTGTACAACTACTTCAAACAATTATTTGCTCAAGTAACCAACCCACCAATCGATCCTATTCGTGAAAACATGGTGATGTCTTTGGTTTCATTCGTGGGTCCTAAGCCTAATTTGTTGGACACCAACAACATCAATCCACCGATGCGTTTAGAAGTCTCACAGCCAATTTTGGATTTTGATGACATCGCAAAAATCCGCCATATTGAACACTACACAGGTGGTAAGTTCCGTTCATATGAATTAGATATTTGCTATCCATCAGCATGGGGTAAAGATGGTGTTGAGGCACGTCTTGCATCACTTTGCGCTGAAGCAGTGGATGCAGTTCACTCTGGTTACAACATTTTGATCATCAGCGATCGCCAAGTGGCCGCTGATCACGTGGCGATTCCTGCCTTGTTAGCAACCTCAGCCATTCACCAGCATTTGGTTGATAAAGGTTTGCGCACAAGCACTGGTTTGGTGGTTGAAACTGGCAGTGCGCGTGAGACCCATCACTTTGCATTGTTAGCAGGTTACGGAGCTGAAGCAGTTCATCCGTACTTGGCCATGGAAACTTTGGTCGATATGGCCAAAGGTTTGAAAGGTGATTTGTCCGCTGAGAAAGTTGTTAAGAACTTCACCAAAGCTGTGGGTAAGGGCTTGCAAAAAGTGATGTCTAAGATGGGCATCTCAACTTACATGTCTTACACCGGCGCACAAATTTTCGAAGCCATCGGTTTGAACAAAGAGTTGATCGACAAATACTTCAAAGGTACTGCATCGAATGTGGGTGGTATTGGTATTTTTGAAGTTGCAGAAGAAGCATTGAAGATGCACAGTTTGGCATTTGGTAATGATCCAACCTTGACCAATATGTTGGATGCTGGTGGCGAGTACGCTTTCCGAGTTCGTGGTGAAGACCACATGTGGACACCAGACTCAATCGCTAAGTTGCAGCATTCAACACGTCAAGGTCCAGACAAAGGTGGCTACCAAACATACAAAGAGTACGCCAACATCATCAACGATCAAACCAAGCGTCATATGACTTTGCGTGGTTTGTTTGAGTTCAAGATCGATCCTACTAAAGCGATTCCTTTGGATGAAGTTGAGTCTGCAAAAGAAATCGTGAAACGCTTTGCAACAGGTGCGATGTCTTTGGGTTCTATTTCTACAGAAGCTCATGCAACCTTGGCCATCGCGATGAACCGCATTGGTGGTAAATCAAACACTGGTGAAGGTGGTGAAGATAACAAGCGTTATCGCAATGAACTTAAAGGCATTGCCATCAAGAGCGGTGAAACTTTGGCCAGCATCCTTGGCGATGATGTGATTGAAGCAAACATCCCATTGAGCGATGGCGATTCATTGCGCTCTAAGATCAAGCAAGTTGCTTCAGGACGTTTTGGCGTGACTGCTGAGTATTTAACATCTGCTGATCAAATTCAGATCAAGATGGCTCAAGGTGCTAAGCCTGGTGAAGGCGGTCAGCTTCCTGGTAGCAAGGTGTCAGATTACATCGGTAAATTGCGTTACTCAGTGCCAGGGGTTGGTTTGATTTCTCCGCCTCCGCATCATGACATTTACTCAATTGAAGATTTGGCTCAATTGATCCATGATTTGAAAAACGTTAACAGCAAAGCTGACATTTCAGTGAAGTTGGTTTCTGAAGTGGGAGTTGGTACGGTTGCTGCTGGTGTTGCTAAGGCAAAAGCGGATCACGTTGTGATCGCTGGTCATGATGGCGGCACAGGCGCATCACCATTGTCATCCATCAAGCATGCTGGCAGCCCATGGGAATTGGGCCTTGCTGAAACACAGCAAACTTTGGTGTTGAATGGTTTGCGCAGTCGTATTCGTGTACAAGCAGACGGACAAATGAAGACCGGTCGTGACGTGGTGATTGGTGCTCTATTGGGCGCCGATGAATTTGGTTTTGCCACCGCACCATTGGTGGTTGAGGGTTGCATCATGATGCGCAAGTGTCATTTGAATACTTGCCCAGTTGGCGTGGCAACTCAAGACCCAGAGTTACGTAAAAAGTTTTCAGGTAAGCCAGAACACGTTGTGAATTTCTTCTTCTTCATCGCTGAAGAAGCACGTGAAATCATGGCGCAATTAGGTATCCGTAAATTTGACGATTTAATTGGTCATACTGAACTCTTGGATACGAAGAAGAGCATTGAGCATTGGAAAGCGCGCGGCTTGGATTTCTCAAAGATTTTCCAAGCGCCGAATGTTCCAGCAAGCGTGCCTAAGTTCCAAGTTGAAACTCAAGACCACGGTTTAACAACAGCCTTGGATCACTCTTTGATTGAAAAATCAAAAGCTGCTTTAGAAAAAGGCGAGCGAGTGTCATTCATTCAACCAATCAAAAACGTGAACCGCACAGCTGGCGCGATGTTGTCTGGCGAAGTGGCCAAACGTTATGGTCACGAAGGTTTGCCTGATGACACGATTCACATTCAATTGAACGGTACTGCTGGTCAAAGTTTTGCAGCCTTCTTGGCCCATGGTGTGACCATGGACTTGGTGGGTGACGGTAATGACTATGTGGGTAAAGGTTTATCGGGTGGTCGAGTGATTGTTCGTGCGCCGCACGAATTCCGTGGCGACACATCGCAAAACATCATCGTGGGTAACACAGTGCTTTACGGAGCAATCGCTGGTGAAGCGTTCTTCAACGGTGTTGCTGGTGAGCGTTTTGCAGTTCGTAACTCAGGTGCCATTGCAGTGGTTGAAGGCACAGGAGATCACGGTTGTGAATACATGACAGGCGGTACGGTTGTGGCTCTTGGTTTAACGGGCCGTAACTTTGCTGCTGGTATGAGCGGTGGTATTGCTTATGTTTACGATGAAGATGGTTTATTTGCTAAACGCTGCAATACCAGCATGGCAACACTTGAGCCAGTTCTCAGTTCTGCAGAGCAAGAAGCCAAGATGCCTAAGCCAGAATGGCACGCTCCAGTGAACGTTAAAGAGGGTGGCGAGCGTTTAACGGATGAAGTCATTTTGAAGAATTTGATTGAGCGTCATTTCAAGCACACAGGTTCAGAGCGTGCAAAAGCAATTTTGGCTGACTGGGAAAAGTCACGTGCACGTTTTGTCAAAGTATTCCCAACTGAATATAAGCGCGCTTTGGGTGAGCTTTGGGAGAAATCTCAAGGCAACAAACAAGCGGCTTCTGTTTAAGTGATGAATCAAGAGATAAAGGAATAAAGATGGGTAAGGTCACTGGATTTATGGAATTTGAGCGCCTCAATGAGCATTATGAGGAGCCACAAAAACGCGTGAAGCATTACAAAGAGTTTGTGATGACTTTATCGGATGATGAGGCAAAAACTCAAGGTGCTCGTTGTATGGATTGCGGCATTCCGTTTTGCAATAGCGGTTGCCCAGTTAACAACATCATTCCTGATTTTAATGATTTGGTGTATCAGCAAGATTGGAAAAATGC
>JBDLUD010000004.1:0-38673 GCA_039805465.1 Pseudomonadota bacterium | reverse complement strand
ACGAAGATTGTGATTATTCAGGGAATCTTGGATTATTTTCGAAGAGTTAAAAAAGATGATGCGATGGCCGATACCATCATCAAGAGACTGAAGTCGGATGATGATGTGTTGGTGGGTATTGAGCCTGGTGCGATGTGGTCTTTTCAAAAGCCTATCAACCCGGAGGAGCAAAAGCGTTTGGGGAAGCTATTGAAAATTCAAACCCAGGTTACGCCCATGAATTTCGTACCAGGTGACTGGGTTTACTTTGTGAATACAGATAAGAATTCTTCAGAAAAAGATGGCTATGAAGGATCTAATTCTATTTATATGGGCAGAGCTTTGTTCGATGATTTTTATAACGACAACCAACACCATTATCTTTACAACGAAAAAATCCAGAATATCTATAACTGGCGCAATGGTGTGTTCAGTCGTTCGCGTGACTATCAGCGCATGCAAACACTTACAGCAGAACAACTGCATCAGTTTGGCTTGAGTCTTGAGGAGGGCGGCTTCTTATTGAAGAATCGCGCCATCCCGTACTTCTTTGGCTTTGAACTTTTTTAGCGATAGACGTAAGTTAGGCGCTTAAATCCCTAAGCACCTAGACGCCACAGAGAAGTCACTTCAGCTGCTCTGGCACGATACAAAGGATCTTGAGTGTCGAGGGCTTTGATGTGGGTTGGTCTGACATCGTTGCGGCCCAAAACTTTTAATCCGGCTGCTTCAATCCATGACAACAGTTCTGCGCGAGTTCTTAAGCCTAAGTGCTCTGCCAAATCTGACAAAATTAACCATCCTTCACCTTCTACAGAAAGATGATCTTTTAAGCCAGCTAAAAAGCCTTTGAGCATTTGACTGTCTGGGTCATACACAGCATATTCAATGGGTGAGCTGGGTCTTGCTGGAACCCAAGGTGGGTTACAGATGATCAAGGGAGCTTTACCTTCTGGAAAAAGATTGGTTTGAATCAGTTTGACCTGCTTACCAATACCCAGGCCTTCAATATTTTCTGTAGCACATT
Organism: Pseudomonadota bacterium; assembly: GCA_039805465.1. Taxonomy (GTDB): domain Bacteria; phylum Pseudomonadota; class Gammaproteobacteria; order Burkholderiales; family Burkholderiaceae; genus Polynucleobacter. The sequence continues at coordinate 37,667 of JBDLUD010000004.1, read as the reverse complement.
CAATGGCGCGCTCATCTTGATCGGTAGCCACAATCTTTTGAATGCCTCGTTTGGCCAGAACCGCAGCCAAAACACCTGTGCCTGTACCAATATCAAATGCCAATGATTGTTTGGTGACAGAGGCTGGGAAGGGTGCTTTTTCTAGTAAGCCAATGTATTCATAACGAACTGGTGCAAAGACCCCATAGTGTGGATGGATACGGCCATCACCCAAATCTTTGAGGGCATCCAGTGCCATACCATTCTTACGCCACTCCAATGAGCCAATGAAACCCAGTAAATCTCTCAAAGACATCACGTAGGGTTCAGTGACTGCGCCATACACTGCCAAGCAAGCTTGGCTCACATCAGGAGCTCTTCTGAGAGGAATGGTGTGATCCGGGTTCACTTGTATTAATAGCATGCCCAGCGTTCGACTTCTTTGTGACTGAGTTAAGCGATGCTTGTGAAATATTTCTGACATCGGTACAGCCAGAGGAATAACACCTTCTTGTTTATTCTTAGAAGATTTTTGATTCCGGATACTTTTCTTAGAAGGCTTATCTGCGCGGCGTGACATCGCTTGCAGTAATTGCTTGGCATTTTGAAAGTCACCTCGCCAAATGATGCCAGTGCCTTCGCAAGCGACACGGTATGCCTCATCAGCTGTGAGGGTGTCATCTGCAATGATCAGTTTTTTAGGTGGTGGCAAACCTTTTTCTGAGCGCCAACGACAAGAATGTGTGGTTTCGCCTTCGTCCCAGATGATGGGTGGGTGAGCGGTTTCGTGAGAAAGATTTTTATACATGATGGTGTCCCATCAATATTTGCTTGGCTAAGATATCAATTCCTTTGGCAGATAAGTCTGCGGTGTTATAGCTTGTGGCTATTTCATAATTCACATAATTGGAATTCTGTGAGTGACGGTAGAGGGCATCATAGTGCTGTTCGAGTAACTCGGTCACTAAAGTTGTCCATTGTCCATCTTGAGCGAGTAATTTCCAGCGAGCTAAAGTTTCTTTGCTGTGAAGATCTTTCAGGTAATCGATGGTGCTGATCAAATGTTCAGGATCTTGAATAAAGTAGTCGTAGTCTGAGATCAAAAATTCAACCCTGGCTTCAACGTTGGCTTCAATCTTGATGCAAGGACTTTTGCGCATGGTTTCTAATAAAACGTCGGGCACATGTAGGCTGCCAATTTTTCGACTTTCTGCCTCAACAAAAACAATCTTGCTCGCATCTAATTTTTCTAAAGCTTGAATGAGCTTTGTCTCAAACATTTTTTGACTAGGTTGTGGAATATTTGGAATATTGCCAAGAACCGAGCCTTTATGGATGGCCAGTTGCTCTAAGTCTAAAACTTGCGCGCCCAATTGATTGATTTTTTCGAGAACACGACTCTTAGCGCTGCCAGTTTGGCCAGTGATTACCATGTAGCTAAATTGTTGGGGCAAGGTATTCAGTTTAGTGACCACTTCTTTTCGGTAAGACTTGTAGCCGCCATCCAAGATTTGAGCATTCCAACCAATTTGCCTCAGGATATGTGTCATTGAGCCACTGCGCTTACCACCACGCCAACAGTAAATCAAAGGATTCCAATTTTTGGGTTTATCTTTAAATTGAGTTTCAATATAAGAGGCAATTGTTTTTGCAATCAATGCTGCGCCAACTTTTTTGGCTTCGAATGGTGATGCTTGTTTGTACATGGTTCCAACGATGACACGTTCCTCATTGGATAAAACTGGGCAATTGATCGCCCCAGGGATGTGGTCATCTGCATATTCCGCAGGCGTGCGCACATCGATGATTTCATCGAAGCTCGAGCGCTCAAGGGTGTCGGCGGTTATGGAGGATTTCATGGGGTTACAAATTACTTAAGACAATTGAATAGACTCAATTTTCCCATGGTATTGACCAACATTCTTAAATTATTGATTTATTTACAAAACAAATAGTCGGATGCTTGCAAACAAGAGGCAAAGCCCAATGATTTGCATGATCGACCAGCGCCTCATCAATAAGAGGTACAGCGAGACCACTGTGATGCCAATTGAAAGCAATTCGGGATGTTGTGTAAAGCCTTTGGGCCAATACACATGAATCATGAAAAAACTGCCCAAATGAAGAATCATCCCAACAACTGCAGCTGTGATGAATTTCAAGATTTGATTGAGCTTGGCGTATTTTTTGCTCATCTCCACCAAGGGCGCACCCAGCAAGATGAACATGAATGATGGCAAGAATGTGAACCATGTGGCAACAATAGCGCCGAGCGCCCCTGCCCAAAATAGATTTTCAATACCGAGCAACTCTTGTTTAAAAGAACCCAAGAATCCTACGAATGCCACAATCATGATCAATGGACCGGGCGTGACCTCACCCAGGGCTAAGCCATCAAGAATTTGTGTGGATGTGAGCCATTGAAATTGTTCAACACTTGCTTGGTAGACATAGGGCAATACTGCATAAGCCCCACCAAAGGTTAAGAAGGCTGCTTTGGTGAAGAACCACGACATTTGACTATAGGTGTTGCCCCAGCCAAATACGCTGAGCAGGACCGCAAAAGGTATTAGCCAAAGTAAAAGTCCGGACAAGCCAATTTTAAAAAAGTGATGCGACCTTAATTTGGTTTGGTTTGCAACTCCAACTTCAGGTGTCTGGCCTGGCTTTACTTTGTGATGAATCAATCCAGCCATTGCTGCACTCAGTATCACCAATGGAAACGGAAGATTCAATGCCAGTAAAGCCACAAAAGTAATTAAACAAACAGCTGTCAACGACCGTGTTGTCAATGTTTTCTTGCCCATCTTGTAGGCAGCAAAAAAGATGATCGCAATCACTGCAGGTTTGATGGTGTCAAAGAGCGTGATGAGCCATGCTTGTTCGCCAAAAATCAAATAGACCCAAGACAGGCCGACGAATAAAAGCAAGGAGGGCAGAATGAATAAAACACCAGCAATGATGCCGCCCCATGTTCGATGCATGAGCCAACCCAAGTAAGTGGCCAATTGCTGAGCTTCAGGCCCAGGTAAAAGCATGCAGTAGTTCAATGCATGAAGAAAGTTTTCTTCAGAAATCCATTTCTTTTTTTCTACCAATTCTTGATGCATGGCGGCGATTTGACCGGCCGGACCACCAAAACTGATGAAGCCCAGTTTGAGCCAAAACCAAAAGGCTTGGCTTTTACTTGGAACGGAAATAGCTGGATGCTTGAGTGTTTGATCGGGAGTTGATTGAGATGGGTTCATGCTCAATTAACTGGCCAATAAAATGCCACTTAATTCTGATGGGTGGTGAATGATGTGATCGGCACCCCATTCGCTGAAGTGCTTATCGCATCCACAATAGCCGTAAGCCGCAGCCACTGTTTTCATGCCAGCAGCTTTGCCAGCTTCAATGTCTCTGAGGTCATCGCCCACATAGATGCAATTGAGTGGGTTCACTGAACAAATTTCAGCAGCTTTCAGAATCGGGGCAGGGTGTGGTTTTGCAAATGGCGTTGTATCACCACCAATGATGGCTTGACTGCGCTTAGCTAAATTCATCAAGTTCAATAATGGATGGGTCAAGCGCTCAGACTTGTTGGTCACAATGCCCCAGGTGATGGAGTGATTTTCAAGATCATCCAATATGTCTGAAACACCATCAAACAGCTTCGTATGAACGCAAATATCTTTTTCGTAATTCGCTAAAAACTCAAGGCGAAGTTCTTCAAATGCTGGATGATCTTTGTCATACCCGAACGCGCCAAAAATCAAGCCTCTAGCTCCTGCAGAAGCGCGTGGGCGGAGAACTTCGTAAGGCAAAGGTTCTAAATTTCTTTTGGTGCGCAACAGATTGGCTGCGGCCACCAAGTCGGGCGCCGTGTCAGCCAAAGTGCCATCCAGATCAAAAAAGACTCCTTCATAAAGAGGTGTCTTTTTTACTTTTGATGAAGACCCTGAATCTGAATTCGTCATTAGATGTTTTTAGAGGTTGCAATCATGTAGTTAACATCAGTATCGCGACCCAGTGAATAAACTTCTGTGAATGGGTTGTAGGTCATGCCCATCAGTTCATTCATTTGCAAATCAGCTTGTCGAATAAATTGACTGAGTTCTGAAGGCTTGATGAATTTTTTGTAATCGTGAGTCCCTTTGGGTAACAAACGAAGTACATATTCAGCACCAATGATGGCGAATAAATAAGATTTGGGATTTCGATTCAAGGTGCTGAAGAAAACATGACCACCCGGTTTGACCAGAGTTGAGCAAGCTTGAATGATGCTCATTGGATCTGGTACGTGCTCAAGCATCTCCATGCATGTCACGACGTCATATTGGCCAGCTTCTCTTTGGGCTAAATCCTCTGCGCTGATCAATTCATAATCAACTGCAACAGAGGTCTCTAAGCTGTGAAGCTCGGCTACCTGCAAGGCTTTTTTAGAAAGATCAATGCCCTTGGTCTTTGCGCCCATTTTGGCCATCGATTCAGCCAAAATGCCACCGCCACAACCAACATCAAGCACTCGTTTGCCTTCTAGTCCGACGTGTTGATTGATCCAATCTAAGCGAAGGGGATTGATCGCATGTAGGGGTTTAAATTCGCTGGTGGGATCCCACCAGCGATGAGCTAAAGCGCTAAATTTATCTAATTCGGTTTGATCTGCATTCATGGCTCTATTCTAATCAAGGAAGAGAAAGTGTGTTCAGGCTGCTGAAACACGATCTTTGGACGTAAAAAAACCCGGCAGAGCCGGGTTTTCAGTAAAAGCTAAATTAAATTAGTTTTTACGTGTACCGATAGCTTCGATTTGAACGCGACGGTTCTTAGCGCGACCTTCAGCTGTCTTGTTGTCAGCTACTGGCTGTGACTCGCCTTTGCCTTCAACGTAGATACGCTTAGCTTCGATGCCTTGGCTAACCAAGTATTTCTTCACTGATTCAGCGCGACGGATAGACAATTTTTGGTTGTAAGCATCTGTACCGACTGAATCTGTGTGACCAACAGCAACGATCACTTCAAGAGTCAAGCTCTTTACTTTGCCAGCCAAGCTGTCCAAGCTTGCTTTAGCAGCAGGCTTGAGTACTGATTTGTCAAAATCAAACAATGCATCAGCATTCAAAGTAACTTTTGCGGCAGCCTGTGGAGCTGCGGCTGCAGGTGCAGCAATCGCGCCGTCGCAGCCTGGAGCAGCAGTCGCTGGAGTCCAGTTAGCATTGCGCCAGCAAAGTTCATTTGTACCGTTTTTCCAAACGATGCCTGTGCTGTTTACCCAGTTATCAACTGATTTTTGAGCAAAAGCGCTTGAGCTGATAGCGATGCCAGCGATAGCAAGTAGTTGTAGTAGTTTTTTCATTTTTATTCCTCAAATTATCTGTGTGGAGGCTGATCCAAATTGGATACCCCGTATTTTAGCACTATAAATCATATAAATAACACTCTGTGAGTGATAAAATCGCCTGATGGAAATTACACAAAATAACGCTGCTAAAGAGACACTCCCAATATCCCTAGAAGACGAGATGCGTCGGTCCTATTTGGACTATGCCATGAGCGTCATTGTGGGCCGAGCTTTGCCCGATGTGAGGGATGGTTTAAAGCCTGTTCACCGTCGTGTTTTGTTCGCGATGCATGAGCTAAACAATGACTGGAACAGGGCATACAAGAAGTCTGCCCGTATCGTCGGTGACGTGATCGGTAAGTATCACCCCCATGGCGACTCCGCCGTTTACGACACCATCGTTCGTATGGCGCAGGATTTCTCATTGCGCTACATGCTAGTCGACGGCCAGGGTAACTTCGGTTCTGTGGACGGCGATAACGCTGCGGCGATGCGTTACACGGAAATTCGTTTGGCGAAGATAGCCCATCAGCTATTAGACGATTTGGATAAAGAAACCGTTGATTTCGGACCGAACTATGACGGTAGCGAAAAAGAGCCATTGATTCTTCCGGCAAAAATACCTAATTTGTTGATCAACGGATCATCAGGTATTGCTGTGGGTATGGCCACCAATATTCCTCCACATAACTTGGATGAAGTTGTTTCTGCTTGTTTGCATTTACTCAATCATCCAGAGTGCACGATTGATGATTTGATGGAAATCATTCCGGCCCCTGATTTCCCAACGGCTGGAATCATCTACGGTATCCAAGGTGTTAAAGATGGTTACCGCACTGGTCGTGGTCGCGTGGTCATGCGTGCTAAGACTCACTTTGAAGATATGGAGCGCGGTTCACGTCAATCAATCATCGTTGACGAATTACCGTACCAGGTCAATAAAAAGACCTTGCTTGAGCGCATCGCTGAACTCATCACTGAGAAAAAGGTCGAGGGTATTTCAGACATTCGTGATGAATCTGATAAATCTGGTATGCGCGTTGTGATCGAATTAAAGCGCGGTGAAGTGCCTGAGGTGGTGCTGAACAACCTATACAAATACACGCAGTTACAAGACACATTCGGTATGAACATGGTGGCCTTGGTGGATAACCAGCCACGCTTGTTGAACTTGAAGCAGATGTTGGATTGCTTCTTGTCACACCGCAGAGAAGTGGTGACACGTCGAACTGTTTTTGAACTTCGCAAAGCGCGTGAACGAGGTCACGTTCTTGAAGGTTTGGCTGTTGCTCTTGCCAATATTGATGACTTTATCAAAATCATCAAGGCAGCACCAACGCCACCAGAAGCCAAGCGTGAGTTGTTATTGAAGTCTTGGGATTCTGAAGTGGTGCGCGAGATGTTGGCGCGTGCAGAAAAAGATGCTCCTGGTGGTCGCAATTCATTCCGCCCCGAAGATTTAGATCCTGCTGCTGGTATGCAAGCAGATGGTTTGTATCGTTTATCAGAGGGTCAGGCTCAAGAGATTCTACAAATGCGTTTACAGCGCTTAACAGGTCTTGAGCAAGACAAGATTGTTGGCGAGTACAAAGAAGTGATGCTTGAGATTGCTAATTTATTAGACATCTTGGCCAAGCCAGAGCGCATCACCGTGATCATCACAGAAGAACTTCAAGCTGTTCAGGCTGAATTTGGTCAAGCGGGCAATGACACAGGTCGTCGTTCACGCATTGAAATGAACGCTACTGAACTGTTCACTGAAGATTTGATCACTCCTCAAGACTTGGTGGTGACTTTGTCACACGGTGGCTATATGAAGAGCCAGCCTTTGTCAGAGTACCGCGCCCAAAAACGCGGCGGTCGTGGCAAGCAAGCCGCCGCGACAAAGGATGAAGATTGGATCGATACCTTATTCGTTGCCAACACCCATGACACGATTTTGTGTTTCTCAGACCGCGGTCGCATGTATTGGTTGAAGGTATGGGAAGTTCCGCAGGGTGGTCGTGCATCACGCGGTAAACCAATTGTGAACATCTTCCCATTGGTTGAAGGTGAAAAAATCACAGTGATTCTTCCAATCAAAGCCTACGAAGATGACAAGTATGTGTTCATGTCAACTTGCAAAGGTGTTGTGAAAAAATCACGTTTGTCAGATTTCTCTAATCCACGCAAAGCCGGCATCATCGCGGTTGATTTGGATGAGGGTGATCATTTGGTAGGTGCAGCCATCACAGATGGTCGTCACGATGTGATGTTGTTCTCAAACGCTGGTAAGGCCGTTCGCTTTGATGAAAACGATGTACGACCAATGGGTCGAACAGCTCGTGGTGTTCGCGGTATGAACTTGGACGCTACTCACGAAGTGATCGCCATGTTGGTAGCGCCTGCTGAAGTTGAAGGTCAAGAAAATGCTGTTGATGAAAATGGCGCGCCATTAGCAGGCAGCGTTCTAACTGCAACCGCTAACGGTTACGGTAAGCGCACACCAATCGCTGAGTACACACGACATGGTCGCGGTACTAAAGGCATGATTGCGATTCAAACAAGTGAGCGTAACGGTAAAGTGGTTGCTGCTGTTTTGGTGTCAGAGCAAGATCAAATCATGTTGATAACAACTGGTGGTGTCTTGGTTCGTACGCGTGTTTCTGAGATTCGTGAAATGGGTCGTGCCACTCAAGGTGTGACTTTGATCAACGTTGATGAAGGCACTCAGTTATCAGGTTTACAGCGCATTGCTGAAAGCGATGATGATGAAGGTGATGATGAGTCAGTGGATGAGGCAATTGACGGCGCAGTGACTCAAGAAGATGAGGGCGGGGAGCCGGAGAATGTTTGACCGCCGCGTTTTTAACTTCGCACCAGGGCCAGCAACGCTTCCTGAAGAAGTTTTAAAGCAGGCCGCTGATGAAATGCTCAACTGGAATGGTTTGGGCATGGGTGTGATGGAAGTCAGTCATCGTGGCAAGCCTTTCATGGCTTGTTACGAAGAGACTCTGTCAGATCTTCGCGAGTTAATGAACATCCCTGATAACTACGCTGTTTTGTTTTTACAAGGCGGTGCTATCGGTGAGAATGCAGCGATTCCAATGAACTTGATGCCACTCGCCAAAAATGGCCCTAAGGCAGATTTCATTGTGACTGGTATCTGGACAGAGAAATCTGTCAAAGAGGCTGCTAAATATGGTCAAGCCCACGTTGCAGCAACAAGTGCCAATACTGGCTTTACAAGCATCCCTGATCAAAAAGATTGGCAGCTATCAGATGATGCTGCTTATGTGCACATTTGTTCTAACGAGACCGTAGGTGGTGTCGAATTTCAATATGTACCTAAAGTAAGCAAGCCATTGGTGGCTGATGTTTCTAGCAATATTTTGTCCAGAGTTTTTGACGTCAATGAATTTGGTGTTTTGTTTGGTGGTGCGCAAAAAAATATTGGCCCCGCTGGTTTGAGTATTGTGATTGTCCGCAAAGATTTATTGGGTCATGCAATGCCTATCACGCCAATGGTGTGGGATTGGGCGAAGCAGGCTGAGACTGATTCAATGCTCAACACGCCACCGACTTACAGTATTTATTTGGCTGGTTTGGTGTTCAAATGGTTGAAACGCCAAGGTGGTGTTGCTGCCATGGAAAAACTAAATATTGCAAAATCAAATTTGCTTTACGGTGCGATTGATTCAAGTGGTTTATTCACATCTAAAGTTGATGCAAGTTGTCGCTCACGCATGAATGTGACTTTTTATCTCAAGGATGAGAAGTTAAATGATGCTTTTGTGGAGGGTGCGGCTAAGCAAGGCTTGATGAATATCAAAGGTCACAAGAGTGTTGGCGGAATGCGCGCCAGTATCTATAACGCTATGCCAATGGCAGGTGTACAAGCATTGGTTGAGTACATGAAGGAGTTTGAACGTGGCTGCTGATGATAAAGATTTAGCTCCTTTGCGTGCTCGGATTGACTCGATTGATCAGCAACTTCTAGAGTTGCTAGCGGCTCGTGCCGAAGCTGCACAAGCAGTTGGCAAAATCAAACATGATGTGAATGCCCCAGTTTTTCGTCCAGAGCGTGAGCGTCAAGTGATCGACGGTTTGATTGCAAAAAACAAAAGTCCTTTGGCATCTGAAGGCATCACCTATATTTGGCGAGAAATCATGTCTGCTTGTCGTGCTTTAGAAGCACCGGTGAGAGTTGCTTATTTAGGGCCAGCGGGTACGTTTTCAGAGCAAGCCGCGTTTGCTCAATTTGGACAGTCGATCAGCAAAGTTCCTTGCTCAAGCATCGATGAGGTATTTCGTGCAGTGGATGCTGGTGCTGCGGATTTCGGTGTTGCGCCTGTTGAAAATTCATCGGAAGGTGCCATTTCAAGAACTTTGGATTTGTTGTTAGACACTGATTTAAAGATCACTGGTGAAGTGGCTTTGGTGATCAAACATCATTTATTGACCAAATCAGGAACATTGGATGGTGTGACACGTGTGATGGCGCACCCTCAAGCCTTGGCTCAATGTCAACGTTGGTTATCAAGCAATGTGCCTAAATTAGATCGTCAAGCGATGAGCAGTAATGGTGAGGCAGCAAAGTTGGCTGCACAAGATGCCACGGTGGCTGCCATTGCTGGAGATTCAGCTCAGCAACAGTATGGTTTGCAAGCAGTGCAAAGTCAGATTCAGGATGACCCACACAATCGCACGCGATTCGTGATCGTGAGTCATGGCTCATGTCAGCCATCAGGTAAGGACCAGACCTCTGTGATTCTTTCTGTGAATAACAAGCCTGGGGCGGTTCATCAGTTATTGGCTCCCATGGCTAAACATGGCGTCTCAATGAATCGCTTTGAATCACGTCCAGCAAGACGCGGCACTTGGGAGTATTTCTTTTATATCGACATGGATGGTCATGCCAATGATCCAAAGGTTGCCGCCGCATTAACTGAATTACAAGCTGAAGCAGCTTTCTTCAAAAACCTAGGGTCATACCCACGCAGTCATTAATTAGGAAAGATTGATCATGGCCAACGAGGGTGGACAAAGCACTGAGAAGTTAATTGGACTTCAGCACGTAAGAGACATTGCGCCTTATGTTGGCGGTAAGCCGATCAGTGAAGTTGCTCGTGAATTTGGTCTTGATGAAAACAAGATTGTGAAGTTAGCTTCCAATGAGAACCCATTGGGCATGCCTGAGTCTGCTAAAAAAGCCATGGCAAAAGCGGCTGAAGATTTAGGTCGTTACCCAGATTCCAACGGTTTTGAATTAAAGAATGCTTTAGCAAAAAAACTCAATGTGACCGTTGATTGGATCACTTTGGGCAATGGTAGCAATGACATCTTGGAATTGACCGCCCGAGCTGTTGCGCAAGAGGGCGATGAAGTTGTTTTTTCTAAGCATGCCTTTGCTGTTTATCCTTTGGCCACTCAAGCGGTGGGTGCAAAAGCGATTGAAGTTCCTGCCACGGCTGATTTTGGTCATGATTTGCCTGCCATGCTCAAGGCCATCACCAGTAAAACTCGTTTGGTGTTTGTGGCCAATCCAAATAATCCCACGGGAACATTTTTAAAAGCATCTGACATCGAAGCCTTTTTACAACAAGTGCCAGAGCATGTGGTTGTGGTGATCGATGAAGCTTATAACGAATTTTTAACGCCAGAACAGCAATACGACGCGATTGCTTGGGTCAGAAAATATCCGAATGTGATCGTTTCAAGAAGCTTTTCTAAGGCATATGGCTTGGCTGGTTTGAGAATTGGCTATGGCATTGCGCAAAACAACATCACTGATTTATTGAATCGAATTCGTCAGCCATTCAACGTGAATAGTTTGGCTCAGGCTGCCGCAATTGCCGCACTGGCTGACAGTGCCTTTTTAAAGAAATGCTATGACCTCAATTGCGCTGGCTATGCACAGTTGACCAAGGCCTTTGATTCGATGGGTTTGTCGTACATTCCATCATCAGGCAACTTTGTTTTGGTGAAAGTGGGTGATGAGCCCAATGCTGGGGCAAAAGTAAATCTAGAACTTTTAAAAGCTGGAGTGATTGTTCGTCCAGTGGGCAATTACGGTTTGCCTCAATGGTTGCGTATTTCTATTGGATTGCCCGAGGAGAATCAGGTCTTCATTGATGCGCTCAAGAAAATCCTTGGACGATGATCATGACTCAACATACTGCAGCAGCAAGACCTTTGACTTTGGGCATCGTTGGCGTTGGTTTGATTGGCGCCTCCATCGGCTTGGCGCACAAGCAAGGCAAAACATTTGATAAGGTTTTAGGTGTTGGTCGTTCAGAAGCGAATTTGAATGAGGCCATCAAGCTTGGTGCCATTGATCAAGCAGTGAGTCTTGAGCAGTGCGCCCAAGAATCAGATGTGATTGTGGTGTGTGTGCCTGTTGCGCAAACCTTCGGCATTCTTCATGCGCTTGAGCCGCACCTGAAACAAAATGCTTTGATCACTGATGCCGGTAGTACTAAGAGTGATGTGATCATGGCGGCTAAAACAGCTTTGGGCGATAAGGTCGCGCAATTTATTCCGGCACATCCTATTGCTGGTGGTGCGCAACATGGTGCAAGTGCTGCCAAAGCAGATTTGTATCAAGGTAAAGAAGTGATCATTTGCCCATTACAAGAAAATGCCCCAGCGGCTGTCGAAGCCATCAATGAATTTTGGTTGGGCACGGGCGCCAATACCCATCGCATGTCTTCTTTGCAGCATGACGCCGTGTTCGCTGCGATTTCACATTTGCCACATGTTTTATCTTTTGCCTTGATGTTGCAGGTGGCCAATGCAGAGGACGCCAATGTCAAATTAGGCCATGCAGGTGCGGGCTTTAGAGATTTCACAAGAATTGCCGCGTCTAGTCCTGAAATGTGGCGCGACATCAGTTTGGCCAATAAAACAGCTCTATTAAAAGAGATAGATCAATACCTCAACTTAACCAAGCAACTCAGAGACATGATTGCCAAGGAAGATGGCGATGCTTTGCTAAAAGCATTCACGCGTGCCAGTGCAGAACGTCAAAAATGGGAAGGTCGTTGATGACTTCTGGGGTGATTGAATTTATTGAATTAGGACCATATATCAAGGCCGAAGGAATAGTTGCTTTACCTGGGTCCAAAAGTATTTCAAATCGAGTGCTGCTCTTGTCTGCGCTCGCAAAAGGCACCACTACTCTCAAGGGTTTGTTGGATGCTGACGACACGCAAGTGATGCGTGCTGCGCTCAAGACTCTTGGTGTGAGTATTGAAGAAACAAAAGAAGATTGCATCGTGCACGGATGCGCTGGCAAATTACCAAAAGATCAGGCTGATTTATTCATGGGGAATGCCGGTACTGCGATTCGACCTTTGACGGCAGCATTAGCTATTCTAGGTGGTGACTATCGTTTGCATGGTGTACCACGCATGCATGAGCGACCGATTGGTGATTTGGTCGATGGCTTGCGCATGGTGGGCGCTCAAGTTGCTTATGAGCAACAAGAAGGTTACCCACCATTGAGAATATCTCCAGGGCAAATACGCACCAATGAATTAATCAAAGTCCGTGGTGATGTTTCTAGCCAGTTCTTGACGGCCTTATTGATGTCCTTGCCACTCGTTGCTAAAAATGAAATTTGTATCGAAGTGATCGGTGAGCTGATCTCAAAACCGTACATTGATATCACCTTGAAGTTGATGAAACGATTTGGTGTGGATGTGCGCAATGACAACTGGCAGAAATTCTATATTCCAGCCAATGGTGGTCAACCCTACAGCAGCCCAGGCACACTCTATGTTGAAGGCGATGCTTCATCCGCTTCTTATTTCTTGGCCGCCGGTGCTATTTCTCAAGGCCCTGTGAGAGTGACTGGTGTTGGTAGAAACAGTATTCAAGGGGACGTGGCTTTTGCTGATGCCCTCAATCAAATGGGCGCCAATGTGATGGCTGGTGATGATTGGATTGAAGTCAGGGGAGTTGATACACCCAGTGGCAAATTGCAAGGCATTGAACTCAATTGTTTGGCAATACCTGATGCTGCAATGACCTTGGCTGTAGCAGCTTTATTTGCTGAAGGCCCCACCAAATTAACCGGCATTGCTAGCTGGAAAGTCAAAGAGACTGATCGCATTGCTGCGATGGCCAAAGAGTTAAGAAAAGTGGGGGCGATGGTTGATGCGGGTGATGACTACATTCAAATCACTCCACCAAAAAAATGGCAGTCTCCTCCTGAGGGCATTGATACCTATGATGATCATCGCATGGCGATGTGTTTTTCTTTGGCTACTCTTGGCCCCTTAAAGATCAGGATCAATGACCCTGCTTGCGTGGCTAAAACATTCCCAGAGTATTTCAAAGAATTTTCTCAAATTGCAAAATCAATCTAATTGACTCAATCATGAAAACCGAACATGACTTTGAATGCGATGTCATCGTTATTGGTGCAGGAGTGATTGGTCTGGCTGTTGCCAGAAAATTTCAACTTGAAGGACGTGAGGTCATTCTTTTAGAAAGAAATGATGCCTTTGGTATGGATACCAGCTCTAGAAACTCTGAGGTGATCCATGCAGGTATTTACTATCCCAAAGGTTCTCTGAAAGCGTTTCATTGCGTGCAAGGCAAGCAGATGCTGTATGCCTACGCAAAAGAAAGATCAATCCCTCATCAACAAATTGGCAAACTCATTGTGGCCAGTCGTGAAGAAGAATTGTCCAAGTTGGATGGTTACATCCAGGCAGCCCAAGAGAATGGCGTGCATGATCTTCGTCATATTAGCAAGGCTGAGTTATGTGAATTGGAGCCAGAGGTTCATGCTCATGGAGCGGTGTTGTCTCCGAGCACTGGCATCATCGACAGTCACGCTTTAATGTTGTCACTATTAGGAGATTTTGAAAATGCCGGTGGCAATTTCATTGTTAACTCCCCAGTCCTCTCTGGTCGCTCTGTCTCTAATGGCATTCAAATTCAATTGGATGATGCTGACCAAAGTTTGATATTGGCTAAAACTGTCATCAATGCTGCAGGTTTGTATGCTTGTGATGTTGCACGATCAATCCAAGGGATTCGAGAGTCGGCGATTCCTAAGCCCTACTATGCAATTGGCCATTACTTCACAATGAGTGGCAAAAGCCCATTCAAGCATTTGATTTATCCAGTGGCAGGTCATGGTTACTTGGGTGTTCATGTCACTTTGGACATGGGTGGCCAAGTTCGATTCGGACCTGATATTGAATGGATCGATTCTGTTAACTACGCCTTTGATGATTCTCGTCGCCAACGTTTCATCGACGCAGTCGCTCGTTACTATCCAGCTGTAATAAACAAAGAAGTGAATCCTTCGTACACTGGAATTCGTCCAAAAATCAGTGGTCCTCAAGATCCATCCGCTGACTTTTTGATTCAAACTGAGACTGATCATGGTGTGCCTGGATTGATTAATTTACTTGGCATGGAATCTCCAGGACTCACTTCTTGCCTATCCATCGCCGATTTTGTGGCTAAATTACAGCATTGATCATTTCACATTAAGAAATATTTATACTTTATAAAAGCCTTCACTCAGGCTTAAAAACCTAAAAATCATTAAAAATGACCCAAAATTCCAACACTTTGATCCCCGTGATCGCCATCGATGGACCCACTGCCTCTGGTAAGGGGACCGTTGCTCAATTAATTGCTGAGCGCTTGGGTTACCACTATTTGGACAGTGGTGCCCTTTACCGGTTGGTTGGTTTAGCCAGCTTTAAGATGGGTGTTTCAACGGCTTCTGAGGCGGACTTAATTCCCATTGCTGAAAATTTAAACGTTAATTTTCAAGGAGATAGGGTGTTTCTCGGGGATGAGGATGTGACCGATCAAATTCGCCAAGAAGAGATGGGCAAGCGTGCTTCTGAGGTGGCTGTTCATACCGGGGTTAGAAATGCTTTGATTGCCAGACAGCGCGCTTTTAGGCAAAAACCTGGTTTGGTGGCCGATGGCAGAGACATGGCAAGCGTAATTTTCACGGATGCGGCGACAAAAGTCTTTTTAACTGCCAGTGCTGAGGCAAGAGCTGATAGACGCTATAAACAATTGATAGCTAAGGGCTTTTCTGCTAATATTCAAGTCCTTTTGCAGGATTTACGTGAACGGGATGCGCGCGATGCAAATCGCAGCAATTCGCCACTAAAAGCTGTTGAAGGGGCTCATCACCTCGACACCACGTCAATGACAATCGAAGAGGCGGTGAATCAAGTTCTGAAGTGGCATCAAGCTCATTAAAAAAAGCGCGACGCTACCAAGAAATCAAGGAGCCAGTCCTTGCCACGCGAGTACTGGTATGTGCAATCTAACCCGTCGAGTCTTTTGACGGCTTTATAGTGAAAACTCATGTCTGAATCTTTTGCAGCTCTATTTGAAGAATCCCTAGCCCGCTCTAATATGAAGGCTGGTCAAGTTATTTCCGCTGAAGTTGTGCGTATTGATCACAACTTTGTGGTGGTAAATGCCGGTTTGAAATCTGAAGCTTTTATCTCTGTTGAGGAATTCCTTAACGATCAAGGTGAAGTTGAAGTTCAACCAGGCGATTTCGTTTCTGTAGCGATTGACGCTTTAGAAAACGGTTACGGCGACACAGTGTTGTCACGTGACAAAGCGAAGCGTTTAGCTTCTTGGTTGAACCTAGAGAAGGCCTTGGAACAAGGCGAACTCGTTACTGGTGCCGTAACAGGCAAAGTAAAAGGTGGTTTGACTGTGATGGTGAATGGTATTCGTGCCTTCTTGCCAGGTTCTTTGTTGGATACGCGTCCTATCAAGGACACATCTCCATACGAAGGCAAAACAATGGAATTCAAAGTTATTAAGCTTGATCGCAAGCGTAATAACGTGGTGTTGTCTCGTCGCGCAGTGGTTGAAGCTAGCCAAGGTGAAGAGCGCGCTAAGTTACTTCAAAATCTTAAAGAAGGTACTGTGGTTCAAGGTATCGTTAAGAACATCACTGACTACGGCGCATTCGTGGATCTTGGTGGTGTTGACGGCTTGTTACACATCACTGACTTGGCATGGCGCCGTGTTCGTCACCCGAGCGAGATGTTGACTGTTGGTCAAGAAGTAACAGCAAAAATCCTTAAGTACGATCAAGATAAAAACCGTGTGTCATTGGGCATCAAGCAATTGGGCGATGATCCATGGGTAGGTATCGCACGTCGTTACCCACCAAACACACGTTTGTTCGGTAAGGTCACTAACTTGACTGACTACGGTTCATTCGTTGAGATTGAAACTGGTATCGAAGGTTTGGTACACGTTTCTGAAATGGATTGGACAAACAAGAACGTTGCGCCAAGCAAAGTTGTTCAGTTGGGCGTAGAAGTTGAAGTGATGGTTCTTGATATTGATGAAGACAAGCGTCGTATCAGCTTGGGTATGAAGCAATGCAAACCAAACCCATGGGATGAATTTGCTCGTGCACACCAAAAAGGTGAGAAGTTAACTGGCGCGATCAAGTCAATCACTGACTTTGGCGTGTTCATTGGCTTGCCAGGTGGTATCGATGGTCTAGTTCACTTATCAGATTTGTCATGGCAAGAGACTGGCGAAGAAGCTGTTCGTAAGTACAAAAAAGGTGACGAAGTTGAGACAGTTGTTTTGGCTATCGACGTTGAAAAAGAGCGTATCTCATTGGGCATCAAACAGATGTCTGGCGACCCATTCAATAACTACACATCAACCAGCGACAAAGGCAGCATCGTTGACGGTACTGTGAAGAGTGTTGATGCTAAGGGCGCTGTGATCTTGTTGGCAGACGAAGTTGAAGGCTATTTGCGCGCTTCTGAAATCTCAACAGATCGCGTTGAAGATGCCCGTAACTTGCTAAAAGAAGGTGACGCTGTGAATGCAATGATCATCAATATTGACCGCAAGTCACGCAGTATCAATTTGTCAATCAAGGCTAAAGATAGCGCCGATCAGCAACAGACCATGAGTAAGTTGCAGAACGAAGCTAGCGCAGGTACCACGAATCTTGGTGCATTGCTAAAAGCTAAGATGGACAATCAAGGTAGCTAATAACTACTTTGGTGTAATGTAACGGAAAATCCCCGCTCTTTTTAAGGGTGGGGATTCTCAAAACCAATAAAAAAGAATATTGTTGAGTTATGGACGATTTAGAACGCAGTGATTCATCCACAATCACCCGATCAGAATTGGTAGAGCGATTGGCTCAGGCATTCCCACAGCTATTGCCGCGGGATGTAGAGTTGGCCGTTAAAACATTGCTCGACACCATGTCGCAAGCATTGGTTGAAGGCAAACGAATTGAGTTACGTGGCTTTGGCAGTTTTGTGATGCACCACCGTCCACCACGTCAAGGACGAAACCCTAAATCTGGTGAAGCTGTGATGGTTCCTGCTAAGCATGTGCCGCACTTCAAGCCGGGTAAAGAGTTGCGTGAGAGGGTTGATTTTCCTAAGAAAGACGACTCTAAAGAATGACCGCTTTTCTGAATGCCGCATTCAGAGCATTGCGGATCATTGGAAGAATCCTTATTTTCATATTTTTAGTATTGCTAGCACTTGGCAATACACATCAAGTTAATTTTCAGCTTATTCCGGGCATCAATTGGGACGTTCCATTGATTCTTGTCTTATTCATCGCATTCATAGCGGGCATCTTGCTGACTTTGCTCAGTGGTTTGACGATTCGCCGTTTTCAACAAGATCGTAGATAAATCGTGTTGCAGATAGAAACCTGGTGGTTATTCGCTCTCCCAATTGTGTTTGCTTTGGGTTGGGTGGGGGCGCGCTGGGACATGCGTTTAGAAAAGCGTGAAAATGAAATTGAGCGCTTGGCTCAGCAGAAGTCAACCTTCAAAGGTTTGAATCTTTTGCTCAATGAGGAGCCTGATAAAGCCATTGATGCACTCGTTCAAATTGCCCAGCTGGACCCTGAGACCACTGAATTACATTTTGCATTGGGTAGTTTGTTCAGAAGGCGTGGCGAAACTGAGCGAGCCATTCGTGTGCATCAGCACCTGGCCAACAGAGATGACTTGCCGTCAAGACACCGTGATCATGCTGCTTATGAATTGGGCCGCGACTTTTTGAGAGCTGGTTTATTGGATCGAGCAGAGACCTCTTTGAATCGCGTCAGCCCACAGAGTAAATTTGGTATTCCTGCTAAAGAAAGTCTGCTTGAGATGTACCAAGTTGAAAAAGACTGGGCCAAAGCCATCGTGGCATCTCAAGAACTAGAAGCATTGCAAAATAAGGGACGTGAAAAAGAAATCGCTCATTTTCATTGTGAGTTGGCTGATGAGGCATTGCGCCGCAAAGATCTTGCTGCAACCGCAAAGCATATTGAATTAGCAATGCAAAGCTCGCCGAATCATCCGCGGGCCATCATTTTGCAAGGCGATTGTTTGGTGGCGCAGAATCAACTCACTCAAGCTGTTGAGGTTTGGTCGCTGATTGCCAAAAATCACCCAGCTTACCTGCACTTGTTAGCTAATCGTTGGATCAATGTGCACCAAGTGCTCGGCAAAGTTGAAGAGGGTCTTCAGGTGCTTGTGGATGCCTTGGAAACTCAAGCTGGTGGAGAGCTTCTAGATATCACCTTTAAGCATGTGATGGCTTTCCGAGGAGTGCCACAGGCTGAAGCATTGATGACAGAAGTGATGCGCCACACGCCTAGCTTGAGCGCCATGGCTCTCAGAGCTCAAGCTCGCTTGACCATGGCTGAAGTGGCGCAGAACACCAAAGCAGCGCAAGAATTCAAGGCATCCTTGGATTTGTTGAAGCAAAGAACCAATACGCTGGCTCGCTACACTTGCGGTAATTGTGGATTCAGGGCCAAACGTTTTTATTGGCAGTGCCCAGGGTGCAATCATTGGGAAGCTTATTCTCCAAGGCGCGGTGAAGGATCAGCTCCTTCGGGCCCATCCATGTAAGCCTGCTATATTGATTCAATATAAATAGCTAAAACATCCAAAACATTTAAAAGAAAATTAATCGCCATGGACATTCAACTTTCATCATCCGATATTCAAGCATTTAAAAAGGCTCGCTTATTGATTGTGGGCGATGTCATGTTGGATCGTTATTGGTTTGGTGATACCGAAAGAATTTCTCCAGAAGCTCCTGTGCCAGTTGTTTTGGTGAGCAAGGAAGATGAGCGCTTGGGTGGGGCTGCAAACGTTGCCAGAAATGCCGCCAGTGTGGGTGCGCAAATTTCAATTCTAGGCGTCGTTGGTGATGATGAGTCTGGAAAAATAGTGGAGCGCTTGTTGCAAGAGCAAGGGGTTAAGAGTTACTTGCAACGCGACCCAAATCTTAAAACCACAGTGAAGTTAAGGGTGGTTGCCCGTCAACAGCAGTTGATTCGCTTAGACTTTGAAAAAGCGCCAACCCATGAAGCTTTATTGAATAAATTGGAGCAATTCCAATCTTTATTAAATGAGGTGGATGCGGTTGTTTTCTCTGACTATGGCAAGGGCGGTTTAACTCATGTCACGCAAATGATTGCGGCTGCAAAAGCAGCTGGTAAGTTTGTGCTGGTCGATCCTAAGGGTGATGACTACAGCAAGTATCAATCAGCTTCGATGATCACGCCTAATCGCGCTGAGCTTCGTGAAGTCGTGGGGCGTTGGAGCGATGAAGCGGATTTGACAAAAAAAGCACAAGCATTAAGAGAAACATTGAAACTGGACGCCTTGCTTTTGACTCGATCTGAAGAAGGTATGAGTTTGTTCACTGCCAAGGGTGTAGAGCACGTCAAGGCTCAAGCCAGGGAAGTGTTTGATGTCTCTGGTGCGGGTGACACAGTGATTGCCACCATGGCCGTTGCTTTGGCTGCTGGCTGGGCGCCTGGTAAGGCCATGAATTTAGCCAATAAGGCGGGTGGTATCGTGGTGGGTAAATTGGGTACGGCAACTGTCTCATTAGAGGAATTGCAATGACATACATTGTGACTGGCGCAGCAGGATTCATTGGCGCAAATATTATTCAGGGTTTGAATGCCCGAGGTATTAAAAATATCATTGCTGTTGATGAATTAAACCCAGCTGATAAATACCGTAATTTGGCTGATTTAGAGATTGCTGATTATTTCGATAAGTCTGAATTCTTGTCAGCTTTTTCTAAAGGACATTTCGGTAAGGCCACAGCAGTTTTTCATGAAGGTGCTTGTTCAGACACCATGGAAACTGATGGTCAGTACATGATGGCGAATAACTACCGTTATTCGATTGATTTGTTGGATATTTGCACAGAACATCACGTGCCTTTTTTGTATGCCTCATCTGCTGCCACTTATGGTGGTTCTGATGTTTTCAAAGAAGATCGCCAGTTTGAGAAGCCGCTGAATGTCTATGGCTACTCGAAGTTCTTATTTGATCAAGTGGTGCGTCAGCGATTGCAAGATGAAGCCACCACTGCCCAAGTGGTTGGATTCAGGTACTTTAACGTTTATGGGCCCAGAGAGTCGCACAAGGGGCGCATGGCTTCAGTCGCATTCCATCACTACCATCAATTCATGGAAGCCAATTTGGTTAAATTATTTGGTGAATATGATGGCTACAAAGAGGGTGAGCAAAAGCGAGACTTTGTTTCTGTCGAAGATGTGGTCAAAGTGAACTTATTTTTCCATGATCATCCTGAAAAGAGTGGCATATTCAATTTGGGCACGGGTCGCGCACAACCATTCAATGATGTGGCTAAATCAGTGATCAATTCTTTGAGAAAAATTCATGGCCATGCCGAGATGTCTTTATCTGATTTGGCGGATGAGAGATTACTTGAGTATGTGCCATTCCCAGAAGCGCTGAAAGGTAAGTACCAATCATTCACTCAAGCTGATTTAACAAATTTGAGAGCGGCGGGGTATCAAGAAGACTTCCTCACGGTTGAGCAAGGTGTCAGCAAATACATGGCATGGTTGTCAGATAATTCTGATTTTCTTGCACAGCCCGTGTAAGCACTAAAAAAACGTCAACCACCCAGTGGTCGACTCGTTAAGAAGAGGCTCCATCAATCGATGGAGCTTTTTCATTAAAGGAGTCTGAATGTTTCTAAAAGTATTTCAACCAATCATCAATTTCATCGTAGCAGCATTTGTGGGCCTATTTTTATTGAGCGGTCATGCCTTTGCCAAAGTGGAAATTAACTCTGCTGATCAGGCAGCGTTGGAGTCCGTGCGCGGCTTGGGGCCATCTAAAGCAAAGGCTATTTTGCTTGAGCGAAAAAAGAACGGGCCATTCAAAGATTCGACTGATCTTCATACCCGTGTCAAAGGTATTGGAGAAAAAACTGTTGAACGCTTGATGCAGAATGGATTAAGCATTAACAATAAGACAGTTGCAGGTGCAGGCAAGGATCAGCCTGCAAGCAAAGTCAAAGAGCCCTCATCTAAAAGAACCGCAGATAAAGAAAAAGAAGGCGCAAAAAAAGCAAAGTCAGAAAAAGCCAGTTCAGAAAAAACAACGAAGCAAAGTAGAAAAGCTCAAGAAGACCCAAAGGAAGGTAAGCAAAATAATCAGAGAGGTAGAGAAGCTTCATAAGCCTATAAGCTTATAAATAATTGGCATATGACCTTGTTCAAAATACATTAAGATAGGGGTCATATGTCTACTTCACGTCCAAACTACCCGACCATTGCCCAAACTGTTGGCCATACACCATTGGTGCGTTTACAGCGCATACCTGGAGCAGGCAATGCAGAACGAAATAACGTTATTCTGGGCAAGTTGGAGGGTAATAATCCTGCTGGGTCGGTCAAGGATCGACCGGCTTTATCGATGTTCATGCGCGCCGAAGAGCGGGGTGATATCAGTCCTGGCGATACTTTGATAGAAGCAACCAGTGGTAACACTGGGATAGCCTTGGCCATGGTGGCAGCAATCTTGGGTTACAAGATGATTTTGGTGATGCCTGAGAATCAGAGTATTGAGCGCCGCCAAAGTATGTCGGCCTACGGTGCTGAATTGATTTTGACTCCAGCCACGGGTGGTATGGAGTACGCAAGAGATTATGCAGAGCAATTACAAAAAGATGGCAAGGGGAAAATCCTCGATCAGTTTGGCAATAAAGATAATCCCAAGGCCCATATTGAATCAACTGGTCCTGAAATTTGGGAAGACACCCAGGGTCAGGTGACGCACTTTATCTCTGCGATGGGCACCACAGGAACAATCACTGGTGTATCGGTCTACTTAAAAGAAAAGAACGCGAATATTCAAATCATCGGAGCTCAGCCAGAGGATGGTTCACAAATACCGGGTATTCGTAAATGGTCCCCTGAGTACATTCCTAAAATCTATGCGGATGCCAAAGTGGATCGTATCGAATACGTTAGTCAGGCTGCAGCAGAAGACATGGCTCGTCGCTTAGCAAGAGAAGAGGGTATTTTTTGCGGCATCTCAGCAGCGGGCGCTCTGGTTGTGGCCTTAAGAGTGGCCGAAAGAATTGAAAATGCCACTATCGTGTTCATTGTCTGTGACCGCGGTGACCGCTATCTATCAACGGGTGTATTTCCAGCCTAAGTAACGGTATTTATTTAAATACTATTGAGCTTATTGGCTGGCTGACTTATTACTTTTTTTAGCAGTCTTTTTGGCTTTTTTGGGTTTCTTCGCAGCTTTTTTAGCAACATCGCCAGCAGGGCGCATGTCATCTAAAGCTTCAGCAAACTCTGCCACTGATTGGGCATAAAAGAAGCTGCGGTTGTAATCACAAATGGCTAAGAAGTTGCGCAGGCCAATCACGTAACGAACATCTGTGCCGCCATTATTGCCAGGACTTGGCAGGTCAACAACCAGGCTTGGCGTGTTTGCTGGTAGTGAACTTTGTTTCAACAAGCCTTGGTTGACCAGGTCGCCCAATTGAAGCTTTGCTTTTGGTTCTCCATCAGCTAAACGCGCAGCATTGTCTTCGGCAGCCTGGCCGCTTTCAATCTCAAAATAAATTGGTTCATCTTGAACCCAACCGTGAACCTTGAGGAAGTTGGCAACGCTTGCAATGGCATCTTCTGCTGAGTTTCTCAAATCGATCTTGCCATCTTGATTGCCATCAACGGCAAAGCGCCTAATACTGCCAGGCATGAACTGGGGTAAGCCGATGGCTCCAGCATATGATCCAGTTTGGTTCAAACAAGTTTTAAATGCTTTTGCTTGACGGTTCTCCGTCCAGCACAGCAAGATTAAATCCTCGAGCTGATTCTTAAATAAAGTTTCTCGAGCAAGCTTATTGGGTGTATTTGGGTAGTCAAAACCAAGGGTGCTGAGGGTGTCGCGCACGGAGAAGCCTCCCATGTGTCGACCGTAGATGGTTTCGACGCCAATGATTGATACGATGATTTCTGCAGGAACGCCAGTTTCTTTTTCAGTTTTTTCGATGAATGACCGATGGGTTGCCCAAAATTTCTGACCAGCAGCCAGACGTTTAGGTTCAACAAATCGGCTGCGATAGACTTTCCAGTTTTTTTGAAATCCTGGTGGTGGTGGCATCACCAATTTTTTAATAGATGGAATCGCTTTTGTGTCTTCAAAAGCAAGCTTTAAATCATTCAAAGGAATTTGATGATTTTTAGATACTTTTTCTAAAAAAATTTGCAAAGAATCCGTGTTGATTGATTCTGTATCAGTCATGATTTTCGCTGAAATGACATTTGGGTTTGATCCATTTGATGAAGTGGGATCACTATGATTTAAATTAGCGCAGGAAGATAAGAGGATGGCGAAAAGACCACTGGCCATCATTTTGAAGATTCTGTGCGTGAGAGCTGTGGCGTTAATCAATGTGGAAATATTGTGAGGGCGTGAATAAGATTTGTATTGCATGATTGTGTTTGAGGTCATGATTGTCATTTAAACAGCATTTGATGACTCTAATCAAGCAGTACTTTCCTGATAAATCTTCATACTTCAATTAAGATGGACATCTGAGCTTGAAGATGCCTGCGTTGTATGACTTTATCAGTAAGCTAATTTTTTTATCAGAAGCCCTACTTTGTGATGTCAGAATTTTTTTAGGTGTATTAAAATTAGAAGATTAGCAATGCTATTACGCAAATGGACTTAGCAACTTCAAAGCAATTTTAATTTATTGGTCTGATTGAATTTTTTAACAATAAAAAAATAAGAGTCATTATGAAAATTTTGGTAGCTGTTAAACGTGTCGTTGATTACAACGTGAAAGTGCGTGTTAAATCTGATCAATCAGGCGTTGATATTGCAAACGTAAAAATGAGCATGAACCCATTTGATGAAATTGCAGTTGAAGAAGCTGTGCGTCTCAAAGAGGCAGGTCTTGTTTCAGAAATCATTGCAGTTTCATGTGGATCGACTCAATCTCAAGAAACAATTCGTACAGCCATGGCGATTGGCGCTGATAGAGGCATTCTGGTCGAGACGGACGCTGAATTACAGCCTTTGGCCGTTGCTAAATTATTGAAAGCAATTGTTGGTAAGGAGCAGCCTGATTTAATTATCTTGGGTAAGCAAGCAATTGATGATGATAGTAATCAAACTGGCCAAATGTTGGCAGCTTTATTGAATATTTCTCAAGCGACTTTTGCTTCAAAGGTTCAACTTGCCGATGGTAAAGCGATTGTTACGCGTGAAGTTGATGGTGGCCTAGAAACCATTTCAATTAATTTGCCAGCAGTGATCACCACTGATTTGCGCTTGAACGAGCCACGCTATGTCACGCTGCCTAACATCATGAAGGCTAAAAAGAAACCATTGGATATTTTGAAACCAGAGGATTTGTCGGTTGATGTTGCACCGCGCATCACCACCATCAAAGTGGCAGAACCTCCGACACGCAGTGCTGGGGTAATGGTTGCGGATATCAAAGCATTGGTCGATAAACTTAAAAATGAAGCAAAGGTAATCTAAATGACTATTTTGGTAATAGCAGAACACGACAACCTTTCTTTAAAGGCAGCAACTCTTAATACTGTTGCAGCAGCTCTTGCATGCGGTGGTGATGTGCACGTATTGGTTGCTGGACATCAAGCCGATGCCGCTGCCCAATCAGCATCTCAGATACCTGGGGTTACGAAAGTCATTCATGCGGATGCGCCACATTTACAGCATCAGTTAGGCGAAAACCTGGCGGAACAAATCTTGGCTCTGATAGTAAATTCTGCCTACTCTCATGTTTTGGCGCCAGCCACTGCAATTGGTAAAAATACCCTCCCAAGAGTTGCCGCGAAATTAGACGTAGCTCAAGTGTCGGACATCATGAAGGTGATCAGTGCTGATACTTTTGAGAGACCTATCTATGCAGGTAATGCAGTAGCAACGGTTCAATCTCACGATGTCATTAAGGTGATCACTGTTCGCACAACCGGATTTGATCCGGTGGCCAATGTCGGTGGTAATGCCAGCATTGAAAAAATTACCGCAACTTCTGATCAAAACGTTTCAACATTTATTTCAAAAGAAGTCAATCAATCCAATCGCCCAGAATTGTCTGCTGCCAAAGTTGTGGTGTCTGGTGGCCGAGGTTTAGGCTCTGCAGAAAAGTATCATGAATTACTGGAGCCTTTGGCTGATAAGTTGGGTGCGGCTTTAGGTGCATCCAGGGCAGCGGTTGACGCTGGTTATGTGCCAAATGATTATCAAGTGGGGCAAACCGGAAAAATTGTGGCCCCTCAACTTTATATTGCCGTTGGTATTTCAGGGGCAATTCAGCATTTAGCTGGAATGAAGGACTCAAAGATCATAGTTGCCATTAATAAAGATGCTGATGCGCCTATATTTGGTGTTGCAGATTATGGGTTGGTGGCTGATTTATTCACTGCTATCCCTGAATTGATTTCAGAATTAGGTTAGTTGATTTCTAGAGGCAGAAAATGAGTTACAAAGCACCAGTAAAGGACATGCTTTTTGTCCTTAAGAATATTTCTGAGATTGATAAGATTAACCAGTTGCCTGGTTTTGAAGATTATGATTTAGAAACTGCCTCTGCAGTTCTTGAAGAGTCTGGAAAGTTCTGCGGGGAAGTTTTGGCGCCATTGAATTGGGCGGGCGATCAAAACCCAAGCCACTTAGTGAATGGTGAAGTGATCACGACGCCAGGTTTCAAAGAGGCTTTTCAGCAATTTGGTGAGGCTGGTTGGCAGGGGGTCATTCACCCCGTTGAATTTGGCGGTCAAGGTTTTCCTAAAACAATCGCAACACCATGTGCTGAGATGTTGCATGCAGCAAATATGTCGTTTGCACTTTGCCCTATGTTGACAGATGGTGCGATAGAGGCTTTATTAACTGCAGCCAGTTCAGAATTGAAGGAACGTTATATTCCTAAAATGATTCTTGGAGAGTGGACTGGCACCATGAATCTAACAGAGCCTCAAGCAGGCTCTGACTTGGCAGCTGTTAGGACTAGAGCAGAGTTACAAAGTGATGGAAGTTATAAAATTTTTGGAACAAAAATTTACATCACATACGGTGAACATGATATGGCTGAGAACATCATCCATTTGGTGTTGGCTCGTTGCCCTGGGGCCCCTGAGGGTGTTAAAGGAATTTCATTGTTTGTGGTTCCTAAATTCATGGTTCATGAAGATGGATCATTGGGAAATCGCAATGATGTTCAATGTGTATCTATTGAACATAAGTTAGGAATTAAAGCCAGCCCTACAGCTGTTCTTCAGTTTGGAGATCATGGCGGTGCAGTCGGTTATCTTGTTGGTGAAGAAAATCGTGGTCTAGAGTACATGTTCATCATGATGAATGCGGCACGTTTTGCGGTCGGTATGCAAGGAGTTGCTATTGCAGATCGTGCATATCAACAGGCTGTTTGGTATGCCAATGATCGAGCTCAGTCAAAAGATTTAACTGGCTCAGCGGAGCCAGTCACGATCATTCATCACCCTGATGTTAAGCGCATGTTGATGACTATGCGTGCATATACTGAGGGTGCTCGAGCTATAGCGTACGTGGCCGCGGCAGCCAGTGATCAAGCCCATCACTCTCCTGATCAAAATGTGCGAGAAAAAAATGCAGCCTTTTATGAATATTTGGTGCCGATAATCAAAGGATTTTCAACTGAGATGTCTGTTGAGGTCACCAGTCTAGGTATTCAGGTGCATGGCGGCATGGGTTTTATTGAAGAAACCGGTGCAGCTCAACATTATCGTGATGCACGTATCTTGCCAATTTATGAAGGTACTACGGCTATTCAAGCGAATGATTTGATTGGACGTAAAACTTACCGGGATGGCGGGAAGGTTGCTCAATCAATTGCATCAATGATTCAGGAAACTGAAAAACAACTTGAGGCCAGTGGATCTACAGAGTCAGCAGCAATGCTGAAGCATTTAAATGCTGCCCGAATTTCATATGAATCTGTTGTTGCTCACATTGTGGCTAATTTTAAATCTGAGATAAAAGACGTTTTCGCTGGAGCAAGCACTTATTTAAAATTGGCTGGAACGTTATTGTCAGGTTGGCAAATGGCAAGAGCTTTGTTGGTTTCCGAGGATAGATTATCTGAAGATCGAGATTTCTATTCTGCAAAAATTGGCACTGCTTATTTTTATGCTGAACATCTTTTAAGCCAAGTGCCAGGCATGGCTTCTGCTGTTATTAATGGTGGACGTGCAGTCAACCAATTGAGGGCTGAACAGTTTTAATTTTAAATAATAAAAATGCGGCGCGCCTGAACTAAGATCCTCTAAATCAAACTCATCTTTGTTTGATTTATCACTGTGATATTTTTTTGGCGGCCTCAAATTGACTGAGGAAGTGTTGCTCGAATGCGATTGCTAAGCCAATCATTAAAACTGCCGCACCAATCATCAAAGAAGCGATCACGCACAAAATCACCAACCAGCCTGAAGCACTTTTTTGTCCGCTGTTAGCATTGAACTGAGCATCCCATTTCTCATCAGGTCTCAAACCAAACACAATCGTGGTTAACCAGCTTGCTTCCAAGGCAATGAATCCGGCAGCGGCCAAAATCCAACCGAGGGCCGAGGACATCTCGCTGGCACCTAACAACTTCCACCCCAAAATACCTGCAAACAAACTGACCATTTGCAACCAAGCCCATGGACTACCTAGACCTTTTAGGTAAAAGACATTGAAACCAGTGCCCGGAAAGAAAAGACCCAAAGCGCAAAAGAGAAGTTTATTTTTATGCATGAGCTGATTGTATTGATTTAATGAGACAGCGTTAAATCCTCTTTGCCAAAGCCTTTAGTTTTTGAGTGAAAAACTCAATACCTCATTGTCACGGGTCATGATCAGGAGTCGATCACCATCGCGCACCATGCTCCGATAGTTACTCAAATGATTCAAAAATTTATATTCCAAGTCGCTCGCGGCAGGATCGCAAGCTTTGCGGGTGCTGGCTATTTTTTCTATGACAAAGCCTTTATCTCCGACTTGAACTTGAGCGGTATAAAGATTGCAGCCTGAGTGGCCACTGACAGATTTACCATCAGGTGAAAAGTTAAGGCTCAAAGCAGTCTTATTTTCACCATATGGGATGGATCTTTGGCGGGTTTTCCCATCGTTGGGGCTGGTGTAGTGCCACCTGGTCAAGTTCCATTGACTGGCTTGCACATCTTGGATGGCGGGGGCATTCACAGCGTTACAGGGCGGCATGACTTGGGCGCAGGCACCCAGAAATAAGCTGGAACTGGCCAGGAGTGTCAAAAATAGGGTCGATGGTCTTAAATTAGTCATGCTTACCTTTAAATTTTGGTCTTCTGGGCAATTCTGCGATAGAATACGTGGTTTATTTCAGCATTGTAAGGAAATCACATGGTCGTCATTCGACTCGCACGTGGCGGTTCTAAAAATCGCCCATTCTTTAGCATCGTAGCTACTGACAAACGCAACCGCCGTGACTCGAATTTTATCGAGCGCATCGGTTATTACAATCCTAGCGCAGTAGAAACTGAACAAGGTTTCCGCGTTGCTCAGGATCGTTTAACTTATTGGCAAGGCGTTGGTGCTCAGTTGTCACCAACAGTAGCACGTTTACTCAAGGGTGCTCCTAAGGCCTAAGTTGTAAGTCTTGGTTGATGGAGGCTCTCATGAGTACTGCAATGAAAAGTACTGCAACGAGTTCTCCTTCTGACCTAGTTCTTGTCGGGCATGTACTCGACGCCCAAGGGATCAAAGGTTTGGTGAAAATCAAACCTTATTCTAAAGAGCCCTTAGCTTTATTCTCAGCACCGCTTGTTTGGTTATCTAAGCCCCCAGCCTTGGCGGACTTAGCTCGTCCTATGACAGTTAAAACTGCCAAAGAGCACAGTGGCCAAATCCTGCTTGGTTTGGAAGATATCAATGATCGTGATCAAGCCCTGACTCTTAAAGGTTCAGCGGTCTACGTTAGTCGCGCGGATTTTCCTGAAGAGGAAGACGATAGCTTTTATTGGGTGGACCTGATTGGTTTGCCTGTGGTCAATGAGCAGGGCCAGTCATTGGGCTTGGTCGTTGATCTGATGGATAACGGCGCACAATCAATTCTATGTGTGCGCATGGAAGGTCAAAAAGAGGATCGTTTGATCCCATTCATTGAGTCTGTGATCAAATCAGTCAATAAAGATGCCAATGACCCGCAACGTCAAATCATTGTCGATTGGCAGTTAGACTGGTAATTCCTTTATATGATGAAGCTATGCGTTTTGACCTTGTAACTATCTTTCCTGAAATGTTCTCTGCTTTGACCTCTTGGGGGATCACGGGCAGGGCTTTTGATCAGGGCTTGGCAACTCTCCATACTTGGAACCCACGAGACTTTACACAAGACACCAGAAGAACAGTGGATGACCGCGCCTATGGTGGTGGTCCTGGCATGGTCATGATGGCAAAGCCCTTGGAAGACACTTTGGATGCTGTGGCAAAAGATCAGGAACAAAAGGCTAAAAAAGGCCCCGTGATCTTGTTATCTCCCCAGGGTGAGCGCTTTAATCAAAAAAAAGCCAAATATATTAAAGATTTAGGTGTTGTGACCCTGTTGTGCGGCCGTTACGAGGCAATTGACCAGCGTTTGGTTGAGCGCCGAGTGGATGAAGAGCTGAGTTTGGGTGATTTTGTGGTTTCTGGAGGCGAAATACCGGCCATGGCGGTGATGGATGCTGTGATCCGTTTAATCCCTGGAGCCCTTGGAGATGCTGATTCTGTGGCCCAAGATAGCTTTATGGAGGGGCTTTTAGACTGTTTTCACTACACCAGGCCCGAAAATTATGAAAATTTATTGGTTCCAGACGTGCTTTTAGGCGGACATCACGCTAAAATATCGGATTACCGTCGGAAACAATCTTTGGAGCTGACGTTAAAGCGGCGACCTGATTTAATTATTCAGGCACGCCAGCAAGGCTTGTTGAGTTCTGCAGATGAAGCTTTTTTGGCCTCTTTGCAAAAATAAGACAGGGTTTTAAACCGCATCCTCTACCAAGTCCGTTCATTCGGAATACAACGTTGGTACGATGCTACAGGAGTTGTAATGAATATTATTGAATCAATTGAGCAAGAAGAAATTGCTCGTCTAACAGCCAATAAAACGCTACCTGCGTTTGCACCTGGCGATACAGTTGTTGTGAACGTTAACGTGGTTGAAGGTACTCGTAAACGTGTACAGGCTTACGAAGGTGTTGTGATTGCTAAACGCAATCGTGGTTTGAACTCAAGCTTCATCGTTCGCAAGATTTCATCTGGCGAAGGTATCGAGCGTACATTCCAAACTTACTCACCATTGATCGCTAGCGTTGAAGTTAAGCGTCGCGGTGATGTACGTCGTGCTAAGTTGTACTACTTGCGTGATCGTTCTGGTAAATCAGCACGTATCAAAGAGAAGCTACAAGCTCGCACAAAAGAAGTTGTGGCTGAGTAATCAGTTTCAATTCTTTATGTAAAGGCAGCCTAGGCTGCCTTTTTGCTTTATAGGCCCTCAAGAAATGCCAAGCTTCAGATAAACTAGAACTCATGTCAGATTCCAAAGATCATTTGCCTAAAGCCTCGGGTGCTTCCTCGTTTATTTTTGATCCAAAAGAAGTGCCGATCGTTGCGCGCGATAGTCATATGCCTGCAGTTGAGCAGGGTTTGTTGACACCTGATGGCTTGCGTCTCAGATTTGCTCAGGAGAAGCAATGGCAGGTCGAAGTCACTGATGAAAACCGAGCGGCTCTGGCCAGAGAAGGGTCTGTCAGAGCAGGTCGTGGAAATGAGCTGACGCCTGCTGCGGTATTGATTCCTCTCATCATGTATGAGAATGAATTAAAAATCCTGCTGACCCAAAGAACAGCTCATTTGCATGATCATCCAGGGCAGATTAGTTTTCCTGGAGGGCGCTCCGACCCGGAGGACGCTTCAGCCATTGATACGGCTTTACGAGAAGCGAAAGAAGAGATTGGGTTGCCATCCGATAGGGTCGAGGTGCTAGGCTTATTGCCGCATTACTTGACCATCACGGGTTATCAAGTGACCCCTGTGGTGAGCTTGGTGGATGCAGGGCATGCGTATGAGCCCGATGAGTTTGAGGTGGCTGATATCTTTGAAGTGCCAATGGCTTATTTGATGAACCCTCATCATCATGAACAAAGAATGTGGCAAAGCCCGCAGGGCTACCGTCGTTTTTATGCCATGCCCTATGAAAATAAGTTCATTTGGGGAGCAACTGCGGGTATGCTACGGAATCTTTATCATTTTTTAAAAGCATGACATTCTTCTCACTTCTCTTCGCTCTGATTGCTGAGCAATACAAGCCAGTTGAAAAAAATCACTGGGTTCATCGCATCACCCACGGCTGGTTAGATTTCATTGTTAAAAATATCGATACTGGCGCGGAGCGTAGCGGCCGTTTAGCTTGTCTGGCGGCCTTGATTCCTCCGGTCATTCTTGTTTTGGCTATACATATTGTTTTATTAGCTACTCAACCGATGCTGGCTTTTGTTTGGAATGTTCTGATTGTTTATTTATTTTTAGGATTCAGACAATTCAGTCATCCATTCACAGCGATTCATGAGGCTTTGCTTGAGCGTGATCTAGACACTGCGCGACAACTGCTGGCTGAATGGCAGGGCGCAGGTGTCAACACTGAAACCATGAGTGAGTCTGAGGTGATTCGTTTGACTCTTGAGCAGGCCATCATTGGTGCTCATCGCCATGTATTTGGCCCGATCTTTTGGTTCATGTTGCCTTTTGGCCCTGCTGGGGTGGTTTTGTATCGCTTGAGTGAAACAGCTGCGCAACGTTGGCCTTCTCAGGCAAGCAGTTCTTTGGCCAGTGCGGCTCGAAGTTTGTTTCAGGTGATTGATTGGATACCTGTGAGATTAACTGCAATTGGCTTTGCCATTGTGGGTAATTTTGAAGATGCGATTTACGGATGGCGTTTTCATTTGCGTAAATGGAGCAATGAGCTTGAAGCCATTATTTTGGCAGCGGGCGCCGGTGCATTGGGCGTTCGTTTAGGTGCGCCATTGCCTGAGCCAGACAGTGATGAAGCCTTGCGCATGGCTGAATCAGGTGAGCCACCGATCTACGATTTGGGCATTGAAGCATCTTTGCGCAGTTTGCGTTCTGCGGTTGGCCTGGTTTGGCGCGCAGTGATTCTTTGGCTAACGCTGATTGCTTTGATGACTATTTCAGTTTGGATTGGATAGTATCTGCGTTGTGGGATTCATGGCGCAACTGACGAAACAATTCCACACGCTGCGCTGAAATCGTTCCAGCATCCACAGCAGCTCTGACAACGCAGCCTGGTTCATCACCATGGCTGCAGTTGTGAAACTTGCACTTCCCAAGCAATGGCCTGAACTCAATAAAAGCATGTTGTAGTTCGCTCTCTGAGAGGTGAGCCAAACCAAATTCTTGAAATCCTGGTGAGTCGATCAATGCGCCAGCAAAAGAGTTGATGGAAGAAGCTTGTTGGTCAGATTTTTGACCAGCAGGCAGGTCGTAATAACGACAAGCTGTCGTGGTGTGTTTGCCACTGTCTAACTTCTTAGAATGTTCTTGGGTTTGAGCCGCCGCATCAGGGATCAAAGCATTTAACAGGGTGGACTTGCCCATGCCTGATTGACCAACCAATACCGATACACGGCCCTGCACATGAGGCAGCAAAGCCTCTACTGAGGCAGGATCATGCTTGACTGACATTTCATGAACCGGGTATCCCATCGCAATGTATGGCTCGAGCATCTTGCGAGCAGCAGGCAATTTATTGGGCAGGTCGCATTTATTGAGAATGATTCTGGGGATGATGCCGGCTGTTTCAGCAGCAATCACTGCTCGACCCAATAGGTCTGGAGAAAATCCTGGTTCAGTCGCAAGCACGATCAAGATTTGATCAACATTGCTGGCAATCGATTTGCTTTTATAGGCATCTGAGCGATACAGCAGATTTTTGCGCTCAACTATTTTTTCAATCACTGCTTGCTCAGGACCAGTTTCTTGAACTTCCAAGATGTCGCCAACGGCACCCAGATGTTGCTTACCGCGTGAAGTCACTTGATACAAAGCTTGTGGACTGATGTCCGACTCACCTTCGATTGCTCTGGCCAAATAATGTCGACCATAGGAGGCAACGAGGAGCGCTTTGAATGATTTCATCAAACTATCTTACTGCCATGCTTTGTAAATGAGCAATGCGCAGAGGAGCTGGCGGATGAGAATCGTAAAACTTTGAATACAGCGGATCTGGTGTAAGGGTTGCTGCATTGTCTTGATATAACTTGACCAAAGCAGTGATCAGATCATTGGCTGAAGATTTTTCAGCAGCAAAAGCATCCGCTTCGTATTCATGTTTGCGAGAGCCCATGCTGTTAATCGGTGTCAAAAAGAAACCGAAAACAGGCAAGACCAAACTGAACAATGCCAATGCCAAGCCTGCGTTATAACCATTCAAATCTGGCGTAATGCCCAAGCTTAAGTAAAACCAAGCCTTGGTTGATACCCAACCCAATAAGGCGAGGACTAAAAAGCTCAAAGCAAATGACTGGATCAAGCGTTTGCGAATGTGTTGGCGTTTGAAGTGTCCTAATTCATGAGCCAAGACGGCTTCGATTTCTTGTGGGTTTAAGCGCTCGATCAAAGTATCAAAAAACACAATCCGTTTGGCCTTGCCCATGCCCGTGAAATAAGCGTTGCCATGAGCGCTGCGCTTACTGCCATCCATGATGAAAAGACCTTGACTGGTGAAGTCACAGCGCTTGAGTAAGCCTTCGATGCGATCTTTCAAAGGACCATCTTCGAGGGGTTTAAATTTATTGAACAGAGGGGCAATGAAGGTCGGAAATAACCAAAGTAACAATGCATTAAAGCCCACCCACACAAACCAAGTCCAGACCCACCAATATTGTCCAGCTTCTGTCATCAAGGTCAAAACCACCCACAAGAGTGGCAAGCCGATAGCAAGACCTAACAGAACTCCCTTGAGCATATCAACAAAAAATAAAGCGGGTGTCATTCGATTGAACCCAAATTTCTCTTCGATACCAAACTGACGATGCCAAGAAAATGGTAAATCGATGATGCCTGTGATCAAACTGATGGATACCAATAAAGCTATTTGCTGTGAAATACCTGGCCCCAACAAATCCAAAGTAAAGTCATGCAGAAGTTGTAGGCCGCCTAGCAGGGTGAAGCCAATCAAAATAGCCACTGATAAAGCAATCTCGAATAAACCAAGACGTAATTTGGTCATGGTGTAGTCGGCTGCTTTGTGGTGATCTGTGAGTGTGACTTTGCTGGCAAATTCTGCTGGAACTTGATCGCGATGCACTGCAATGTGACGCATGTGGCGAGAGGCCAAGTAGTAACGAGTTACAACACTGAGGGTTAAGCCCAAAAGAAAGATCAAGGTGAATGTCATGAGTTCGCTATAAATGTTGAGAACCTGATGGAAGATTCTAAATAATGAAGCTATTTTTACACAACTATGACATCAGGGAATAAAGGGCCTACCTGGATGGCAGGCATTAGAAGCTCGCGGCTATACCAATTGAAGTGCCTTTGACATTTTGACCAAATTGAAACCTGAACATCAAACGAATTCTGGTCAAGATAGGGTCTGATTCTCGGCGGTCCAATTCAACCCCTGTGCCAACAGATGTCAGAGAGTTAAAACCAAGAGAGCCGCGCATATCACCTAAAAATTGGGTATGAGCCAATTCAAGTACATGGCGAATCGGGATATCAAAAAATCTCATGGATGTCGGGGTTCGACTGCGAGACCATAAACTCAAGCTTTGGGAATCTGAATGTCCTCTGACTGCCGCTGAACTATCGAAGCTGTTCAAAGGAATATAGGTGTAACGAGCCTCAAAATCAATTTCTCGTTCTGGTTTGTAGTTTTCGTAATCCAGCATCAAGGAACCGCCAGCACCATACACATTCAAGCGACCTCGATTTAAAAAATCAAGATTTTTACCCGTACGATCTTCAAGTGCTCGATTAAAGATGGAGGCATCACTTTCTAGATGACCTATCGTTAAGTTGAAAATTGGGCGAAAGCGCAATTCTTTGGTGACGTTGAAGTCCCAACCAATTCCGCCAGTTCCAGAAATGCTGTTCCAGCGAACGGGCAGGAGGGTTGGTGAATCAGCTGTGCCAGCGTTAAAGGTGGGGTCATATCGATTGATGGCCACAGTCCCCTCAAGGTAAAGCGGTATTTGTTCACTGATTCTGTCACCTCCACCAAAAGAAATCATTTTTAGAGCAGGATTATTGGTGGATTTATCGGTGATGGACAGGGAACCTGTGGTGACATCAGGAGTCAAGGAGTACCCCATGATCAACATCATGGAGTTGGCTTTTTTCTGCAGGTCCTCTGTGAAACTCAGGGTTGTTTGCGCGCTCGCCAGGCAGCCGTGAGTTGCCCCATAAAAGATGAGGGCTTTTAAGCTGGTAAGGATCAGGCTGTGATGGCGCAAAGTCATTATTTTCAAGAACTATCAGTCATGCTTTTGTTGCAGTATTTTAACTTCGAGCGAGTGATTCACTGTTGTTTAGAAATGAAAGCCCATGCCGAGCGAAAAGCCATTTAATTTTGTTTTTTGTAAGAGCGCTCCTGGCTTCATATCGTAATAAAGGGTTTTATAGCCGAGGTATGTTTCACCCCAGCTAAATGTCTTTCCAAGACCAAGCATGGCTTGATAAGTGGTGTCTGTTCTGCCACTTTGACCGCCAACATCAAGATAAAAGGGGATGTACCAACTACCATCAAATATTGCATGGCGTCCTTTGACTCCAACGACTGGATCCCATGCATGAACGTTGCCGTCATGGCTTCTTGGATTATTCAGACCTACGGTAAAGCTGACATCTGCGTTCAAGTGGCGTAAGCCAGCCAAGGTTTCTAATTGAGTGCGATTTGTTTCATAGATGCGGTAGGTTGCCGCCACGGTGATTGCTCTCAACCTCACTGCAGCACTTGTTCGCTCATTAATTAAGTCTAGGCCATCAAAAACATCAGCACGTTTATCGCTCAGCTCAGCATAAACAAGATCACCGGTTACACCCCACTTGCCTTTGCGCACTTCTCCAGAAATCATTGCAGCACCGCTCACATGCTTTAGGACATCACTTCCAGAAATGCTGCCGCTTGAAACGCTGGGTCCTGGTAGATCTATACCTGAGCTGATACCTGGAAGCCAAATATATGGTGAAACAGAGTAAGACCATGCATCACTGGTCTTTATGATTGACTGAGTGGATTGGCTTGATTGTTGAGCTTGGGCAGAATATGTGATGCCAGCACACATGAGCGCACACAGAGCTTTGAAGTAATTGATTTTCATAAAGTTCGCCATCATTTTGTTGGGCAAATTAAAACATAGGGAGCAAAATTGACCATTGGCTCTGAGGTGAATGACCTGTGTTTATGGCTGTGAGAATCTATGGAATTTTTAAAATCGGTCAATGGGCTCGCAGATGTAATAATCACCAAAATGCTGGTTAATCGAGGTAAATACTCTTTTTATATGAAATCTCACGAAACCAAATAAAATCAAACGATTGGCAGCGCATCTGCAGTAAAAAATAACAGGAATCAGTGAACACAATGAGCACAACCAGAAAAAACGATCGCTTGGTATGGGTGGATATGGAGATGTCGGGTCTTCAACCAGAAACAGACCGTATTTTAGAAATTGCCATGATCGTGACAGATGGAGATTTGAACATTGTTGCTGAAGGACCTGTTTTGGTGGTCCATCAAGAGGATGCTGTTTTAGATCGCATGGATGCTTGGAACAAAGGCACTCATGGTAAATCTGGTTTGATTGATAAAGTAAAGACGTCTACTTTGACTGAGGCAGAGGTTGAGGCAGCATGCTTGGCATTTTTAAAGCAGCATGTGAAATCAAGTATTTCTCCGATGTGCGGTAATACCATTCATCAAGATCGCCGTTTCATGAATCGTTACATGCCTAAATTAGAGGCTTACTTTCATTATCGAAACATTGATGTTTC
>JBDLUD010000003.1:0-52992 GCA_039805465.1 Pseudomonadota bacterium | reverse complement strand
TCACTGTGGCTTTTGCTCAATAATTTTTGGACTTAAACCAACGTACTTGATTTTTTTCTCAGCAGCTTCAGCACTGGCTTTATCTGTATAGGGGCCAGATCTCAAATGATGAAGCTTGACACCTTCTTTATTGGTTTTAATTTCAATATAGCTGCTGACTTTTTGTTCTGTTAGCTTCTTCTGCCAATTTTTCACGCGCTCTTCAGAGGAGAAAGCGCCGATTTGAACAATGAACTTGCCATTCGGATTCACATTCGCATTGGGAGCGGCAGGAGTTGCTGGACTGCGACTTTCAAGAATCGATAAAACTTCTTCGCCTTTATCCAATGATTTGGCCACCGGTGTGGCCTTATCAGATTTAGCTTCTTCTTTTTTGGCTTCTTTAGATTCTTTGGCGTCTTTGTTTTCTGTTGATGTCACAGGTGCCGAGGGTGTGGCTGAGTCGGCTGCCTTAGCCTCTTTAGAGTCTTTGGTCTCTTCGACTTTTTTCTCATCTTTTGATCCAGGTTGAATGATCTGGATCGCAATATCGTTGTTATATTGTTTTGGCTTGGAGTCAAAAATGATGGGAAGACCAGCAACAGCAACAGTGACTAAGAAAACTGCACCAATCAATCGGTGTCTGGCTTTTTGACGCTCCGGGTCTTCTGTTAGACCATCCTCAACGGGCGTGTTGTTTTTGCTACTTGGGCGGTTAAGGAACGGTAGGCGCATCAGCTAAGTTATAGGTTCAAAGTTGTGTCATGGTTAATGAGCTTTTGCATTTCGGTAGGCTATCACACCAGCTACGGTATAAAAGGATCCGAATACCGATATTCTATCACCCTCACCCGCCTTTTTTAAGGCTGATTCATAGGCCAAAGCAGGACTTGAGAAAACTTCTATCCCACAGTCAGCCCCTTCTTTGAAGCCCAAAGATCTCAGGCGTGTCGCCAGGGATTCTGCAGAGGCCGCACGAGGGGTTGGCAAGTCACAAAAATACCAAAAATCTACCTTGTCCATCATGGGCTTCAAGACCCCATCAATGTCTTTATCAGCCATGGCGCCAAATACAGCGATCGTATAAGGGTGATAGGCCATGTTTTCCAGGTTTTGTGCAAGGGCCGCACTGGCGTGAGGGTTGTGAGCCACGTCCAAAATGATGGTTGGTTGCCCAGGCAGGACCTGAAAACGCCCGGGCAACTCAACCCAAGCCATGCCGTTCCTGATTTCTTGAGCTCCTACTGGCAAACGGTCTCTGACAGCGATCAAAGCCGCAATCACAGCGCTTGCATTGAGCAATTGATTGGCGCCCCGCAGTGCTGGATAGCCTAGGCCAGAAAAACGTTTGCCGCGCCCCGCCCAGCCCCACTGTTGTTTATCACCCTGAAAGTTATAGTCTTTACCCATTAACCACAAATCAGCGCCGATGGATGCCGCATGATCAATCAAGGATTGGGGTGGCACAGGATCAGCGCAGATCGCAGGTTTGTCAGAGCGAAAAATACCGGCTTTTTCAAAAGCAATTTTTTCTCGGGTATCTCCCAGGTATTCCATGTGATCTAAATCGATGCTGGTAACAATCGCACAATCCGTGTCGATCATGTTCACAGCATCTAAGCGACCGCCCAAACCAACCTCCAGAATGACCGCATCCAAATCAGCCGTTGCAAATAAATGCATGATGGCCAAGGTGGTGAATTCAAAGTAAGTCAGCGTTGGCGGATTCGGTAAAGATGCCCTGGCCAATTCCACGGCTTTGAAGTGCTCAAGCAATAGAGCATCACTCACGTTTTCGCCGTTCACACGAGCGCGTTCATTGAATGACAGTAAATGAGGAGATGTGTGGCAACCGACTTTATAAGAAGCTGCCAACAAGACGCTTTCTAATAAAGCGCAAGTAGAACCTTTGCCGTTGGTGCCACCAACAGTAAAAACCACCGCTTGGAAATTGAGTTGAAGAGCTTCTTTGACGCGCGTGATACGCTCCAAGCCCATATCAATTCCAACGGGATGAGCTGTCTCTAGGTGCTGGAGCCAATCATCTAAATTGTCAAACGTGGCAGGCAAGTGAAGCTGGGGTCTTAAACAACAGAATCTGTTGGCAACTTCAACAACAGCGCCAATAGATCAGCAATCTCTTTGCGCATTTGGCGACGATCAATGATCATATCAATGCCACCCTTTTGCATTAAGAACTCTGAACGCTGGAAGCCTTCAGGTAGTTTTTCGCGAACCGTTTGCTCAATCACGCGCGGACCAGCAAAACCAATCAAAGCTTTCGGCTCAGCCATCACCACGTCACCCATGAAAGCGAAACTGGCGGAAATACCACCCATGGTTGGATCAGTTAGAACACTGATGTAAGGAAGTTTGGCATGAGCTAACTTGACCAACATCGCATTGGTTTTAGCCATTTGCATCAATGACAATAGACTCTCTTGCATACGAGCACCACCTGTGGCGCTGATACAAATGAACGGTACTTTTTGCTCCAAGGCCATTTGTGCGCCGCGCACAAAACGCTCACCCACCACAGAGCCCATCGAACCACCCATGAATTCGAATTCAAAACAGGCCACCACCACAGGGATGGTATGAATTGATCCAGCCATGACCACCATGGCATCGGTTTCACCTGTTGAATCCATCGCATCTTTGATGCGATCTGGGTATTTCTTCGTGTCTTTAAATTTCAGGGCATCAATTGGCAATACTTCTTGACCAATCTCATGACGACCTTCTAAATCTAATAATTTGTCTAAACGCTCACGCGCATTGATGCGCATGTGATGATCACATTTAGGGCACACATGCATGTTTGACTCTAAGTCATTGCGGTATAAAACGGCTTCGCATGATGGGCATTTGATCCACAAACCTTCAGGAACGCTTTTGCGCTGCGCCGGGTCAGTGTGTTGAATACTTGGGGGGAGAAGTTTATCAATCCAGCTCATATTTATTGATCCAAAGCCTCACGGATACCCTTTAAAAAGTCTTCTAGTGATTGTACTCTTTGTGCAGGGGCTGCTTCTTCTAAAAGCTGAACAATTCGGCTACCAATCACGACCGCATCGGCTGCCTTCCCAATGGCCACCGCTGATTGGGCATCTCGGATACCGAAGCCAACGGCGATTGGTACTGAGGATGCAGCTCTGATTTGCGGAATAATGCCTGCCACTGCCTGAGTGTCCAGATTAGCAGCTCCCGTGACCCCTTTGAGGGACACGTAATAAATGTAACCAGCTGCAACCTTACCAACTTGATCAATGCGCTCTTGCGATGAGGTAGGCGCCAACAAGAAAATCGGGTCAATGCCAGCGGCTTTGCATTGCTTGGCAAAGTCTTCGCATTCTTCTGGTGGATAGTCCACCACCAAAATGCCATCAACGCCTGCATCTTTAGCAGTTCTGACAAAAGTTTCAGTGCCCATGTGTTCAATCGGATTGGCATACCCCATCAAGACCACTGGGGTGTGATCGTTGGTTTGGCGAAATTGTTTGACCAATTCGATGCAGTGCTTGAGTGTGGTGCCATGAGATAAAGCCCTCTCTGAAGCTCTCTGAATCACAGGACCATCAGCCATTGGGTCTGAGAAAGGCACCCCTAACTCAATCACATCAGCGCCACCACGCACCAAGGCGTGCATTAATTCAAGGGTGATACCTGGCTCAGGATCACCGGCAGTGATAAAGGGCACAAGACCTTTGCGACCCTGTGCTTTTAAATCAGCAAATACTTTTGCAATCTTTGACATCTATATTCCTAAAACTTCAAACCTGATTCTTGAGCAACGGTGTGCATGTCTTTGTCCCCTCTTCCCGATAGATTGATCAATATCGATTTATCTTTCGGTAAAGTTGGAGCCAATTTACAAGCGTAAGCGATGGCGTGGCTGCTTTCTAAAGCAGGAATGATGCCTTCAATTTGACAACAGTCATGGAAGGCCTTGAGTGCTTCGTCATCCGTTACAGCGACATATTCAGCACGCTTGGAATCTTTTAACCAAGCATGCTCAGGACCAACACCTGGATAGTCCATGCCGGCTGATACTGAATGCGTCTCAGCAATTTGACCGTTTTCATCTTGCAATAAATAAGTGCGGTTGCCATGCAAGACGCCTGGTGTACCTGCCACCAATGCTGCTGAATGCGCCTTGGTGTTCAAGCCATGTCCAGCTGCTTCAACGCCAACCAGTTTCACATTTGGTACATCGATATAAGGATAGAAAATACCCATGGCATTTGAACCACCACCCACGCAAGCCATCACGTAATCAGGTTGACGGCCAATCATTTCTGGCATTTGTACCTTGCACTCTTCACCAATCACGCTTTGAAAGTCTCGCACCATCATTGGGTATGGATGAGGACCCGCCACTGTTCCGATGATGTAGAAAGTGCTTTCCACATTGGTCACCCAATCACGCATGGCTTCGTTCAAAGCATCTTTCAGTGTTTTGGTACCAGACTCAACCGGCACGACTGTAGCGCCCAAGAGCTTCATGCGATAAACGTTTTGCGCTTGACGCGCTACGTCAACAGAGCCTTGGTAAACAATGCACTCCAAACCCATGCGGGCGCAGATTGTGGCGGTTGCCACACCGTGTTGCCCAGCACCTGTTTCAGCAATGATGCGTTTTTTACCCATGCGCTTGGCCAACATCGCTTGACCAATCACGTTGTTAATTTTGTGAGCACCTGTGTGGTTCAAGTCTTCACGCTTGAGATAAATTTGCGCGCCACCCAACATCTCACTCCAGCGTTTGGCGTGATAGACCGGTGAAGGACGACCCACAAAGTGTTTTAACTCTGAATGGAATTCAGCTAAAAATTCTGGGTCATGTTGATACTTGGCGTACGTCTCTTTAAGCTCAGTCAAGGCATACATCAAAGTTTCAGAAACGAAGACACCGCCATAGGGGCCAAAATGACCTCTGACGTCTGGAAAATCATACATAGTCTTACCTCTACACGAATGAGATGCCTTGATCGGCATCCCGGACTGCTTGAATAAACGCCTTCATTAGTTCAGGGCTTTTTTGACCTTTTGCCACTTCAATGCCACTCGACACATCCACAGCACAAGGTTTAAGGTGTGCAATACCCTCGCCCACGTTGTGCGTGTTCAATCCACCACTCAAAACGACCCGATGCGCGTTTTCTTTTGTCCATGTTTCCGGTATCAATGACCAATCAAATACATGCCCACCCCCACCATAGCCTTCAACGAAGGCATCTAGTAAAAAGCCAGCTGCATTTGCGTATTGTAGAGAAAATTCAGATAAATTGAAGCCCGCCTTGATTCTGGCGGCTTTCAGCCATGGCATGCCCTGAGCAATCTCCTGACAGCGCTCTGGGGTCTCATCCCCATGAAACTGCCACAAAGTCGTGGGAACCCGCTCCTGGATCCTCAAAACCTCTTCATCTGTGGGGTTGACCACCAAAGCCACGGCATCCACCCCGCCTGGCATGCGAGAAATCAAAGCTGCTGCCATTTCAGGGCTGACATAGCGTGGGCTGGGCTCATAAAAGACAAATCCCAGGGCATCTACTCCCAAAGAGATGGCTGCATCCACATCGCTTGAACGAGTAAAACCACAGAATTTAATTCTGGTTTTTCCAGCGGTTTGTTTGAGTAGCCCCATCAGCGCTTTACTGCCCTAAAAGATTGATTGGTAAAAAACCATTGGCCAAATTCGGCTCAGGAATATCAAATTGTTCTGGGTATCCTACCCGAAGAAGATAAAGTCCATCCGCCATGAAGGTAGCACCCGCCAATTGGCGATTTTTTGCCGCTAAAAGTGTGCTCATCCAAGTCACTGATTCTTTGCCAGCTCCAATCAAAAGCAAACTTCCCACCAAATTACGAACCATGTGATGCAAGAAGGCATTGCCCCTGAAAACAAAATAAACCCAAGGGCCATTTTCAATCACTGACACTTGGTACAAAGTCTTGATCGGGGTTTTACTTTGACACTCAGAAGATCTGAATGAGCTG
This sequence comes from Pseudomonadota bacterium, assembly GCA_039805465.1. Classification (GTDB taxonomy): domain Bacteria; phylum Pseudomonadota; class Gammaproteobacteria; order Burkholderiales; family Burkholderiaceae; genus Polynucleobacter. The sequence continues at coordinate 47,013 of JBDLUD010000003.1, read as the reverse complement.
AAGTCATGTTCACCCACCAATACCTGTGCAGCCTCATGCATGGCTGGCACATCTAAGGTTTTACCTTTGGGTAAATTCATAAAGCCTGCTTTACCGTGCACCAATGGCGACGGCGTTGGGCCAGTGAGCAAGGCATAGCAATAGCTTCTTTCAAAAGCCATGTAACGGGCATCAAAATGATCAGGCACTGGTTTGACCCACTGCACCGAGATGCTTGGCGGCAAGAAGGCATTGACCCCTTTGACCCAAGCAAGGTCTGGTCGCACAACTTCGGTATCAAAATGAACCACTTGACCCAAGGCGTGCACCCCAGTGTCGGTTCTTCCTGCTGTGATGGTTTTGAGCGGTTCATTGGGTTCTCCAATGAAGCGACTTAAGGCCAACTCTAGGTGATCTTGAACGGTTTGACCGTTACTTTGGGTTTGCCAGCCAGAGAAAGCAGACCCGTCATACTGCAAACCCAGCGCAAGTCGCATGCTATTTGGATGACAGTTGATTGACTTCAGCCATCAATGATTTGGCTTGAATGGTTAACTCAGGGTCAATCTGATTGCTCACTGCCAATACTTGCTGAATGGCTTCTCTTGCCGCAGCAAAATCTTCAATGGTGATATAGGCCCTGACTAAATTCAGTTTGACGCGAAGATTTTCAGCGCTTGGCAAGGCACTATCAGCAGTCTTATTGACAGAGTTTTGAGTTCCAAGATTTAAATCCAGTGATGCGAATAATTTAGCAGCATGCTCAGGAACTGCATTCGGCGCCTGAGGGAGGTTTCCTGAATTTGGCTTAGAAACTGAACTGGCAGACTGACGAACTTTATTGGCTTCACCTTTTGATAGTTTCAATAAAACCAAAATTGCTAAGAACACAAATACAACAATCGCCAACGGGCCTGTTTGATTCTTCCAATCAATTGTCTCAGGGCTTGCTTGTCCTGAGGCTTGGTTTTGCATCAACTTCTTAAGGTCTGCGATATTTTTCTCTAACTCAACAATTCTTTGCTTGGCTTCTGACAAGGCTTTTTCTTGAACCAGTAATTCTTCCATGCGACGATTGGCTTCACCTTCTAAGCCTGCCGCAGGACCAACTTTAAGTCGATCACCAACAACAGCTGGCGGCTCCTTGTCCTTGCTTGCTGGCAATGTGCTCAATGGCAAATTACTTTTACCCGAACGATAGGCCGCGTCCGCAGATTGAGCTATTTCTTTGGCCTCTTCTTTGGGCACGCTTTGAATCATTGCTTGGCTAGGCATCTTTAATTCAGCACCAGCCATCAAGCGATGAATGCTGCCGCCTGCGAATGCTTGAGGATTGGCTCTGTACAAAGAAATCAAAGCTTGATCAAGACTGGCCTCATCAAAATTAGCCACCAGCTTGCTAGCAATCTCGGTCAAAGTATCTCCGGCCTTCACCTCTACACGGGCCTGATCTGCCACCATCAATGTGTAGACACGACGCACCAAACCAACGGACCAACGAAGTTCTACCAAAGCATCCAAGAATATTTCATTGCTAGCTAACTTCAGCACTTCATCAGAGGTGATTTTGATGGCCACAGGCTCTTCTTTTGAGTCCTTTAGCACCGTGACTTTTAGTTGAGCTTGAGCGGCAGAAGAAGTGATACCCAAACGTTGGTACATCTCAGGGCTGGCCAAAGCTGCCTGAATATCTTTGATTGAAGAGAGCTCTGCAGGATCAATTTGAATCGATATTTGTGCAACCAGAGGCTCGCCAACTTTTGATTGGATGCTCAAGTTCCCTAAATTTAAGGCAAGCGCTTGCCCAGCAAAAATCGCTGCAACCAATCCAATGATTGGACGTGCGAAAGATGTGAAGCGCGCAAAACTCAAATTAACGCTCCAACAAAATGCGCAACATGCGACGCAATGGCTCAGCAGCACCCCATAACAACTGGTCGCCCACTGTGAATGCGCCTAAATAATCAGGGCCCATGGCTAATTTATGCAAACGTCCAACAGGCACAGTCAAAGTTCCAGTCACTGCTGCAGGCGTTAGATCTCTTTCGGTGGTTTCGCGATCGTTTGGTACTACCTTAACCCAATCGTTGGCACCAGCCAAAATACCTTCAATATCGCTCAAAGGAATGTCTTTTTTGAGCTTGATGGTCAAGCCCTGTGAATGGCAGCGCATCGCGCCGATACGCACACACAAGCCATCAATTGGAATACTGCCTGCTGATCTGAATGGAGGGTTACCTAAAATCTTGTTGCACTCTGAACCGCCCTTCCACTCTTCTTTGGTTTGACCATGCTCTACAGGCACATCAATCCAAGGAATCAAACTACCAGCCAAGGCTGTGTTGCGGAAATTCTTTTTCGGGAAATTAGCTGAACGCATGGTTTCAGCAACTTTGCGATCAATGTCCAAAATGGCGGATGCAGGATCAGCCAATTCTGTTTTAACAGCATCATGCAAAGCACCCATCTGAGATAACAACTCGCGCATATTCTGAGCACCTGCTCCAGAAGCTGCTTGATAAGTCATGGCACTGACCCACTCAATGGCGCCTTCACGGAATAAACCGCCCATGGCCATCAACATCAAACTCACGGTGCAGTTACCACCCACCCATAGATTGCCACCTTTGCTGATAGCAGAATCAATCACTGGGCGATTCACTGGATCCAAAACAATCACAGACTCATCAACCATGCGCAATGAACTAGCAGCATCAATCCAATGACCTTTCCAACCAGCGGCACGAATCTTTGGATAAATCTCTTTGGTGTAATCGCCACCTTGGCAAGTGATGATGATCTCGCAACGTTTCAATGCATCAATATCATCAGCTGAGTAAAGTTTTTTCTCGTTCTTAGCCATGGCAGGCGCTGGACCACCAGCGTTGCTCGTGCTAAAAAAGACTGGCTCAATGAATGCGAAATCGCCTTCGTCTTGCATGCGCTGCATCAAGACACTACCAACCATACCGCGCCAACCTACTAATCCAACCAATGGAGTCGCCATCACCACACCTATATTTTTAAAAAGTTTTTGTTAATTTTGTTAATGAACCTAGAATATCTATCTTACAGAGCTTTCAGAACTGCTTCGCCCATTTCTTTTGTGCCCACCAATTGGCAGCCAGCTGTTTTTATATCGCCCGTTCGATATCCCTGCGCCAAGACTTTTTGTACGGCCGCCTCGATACGATCAGCTTGTTCCGCCTTACCCAATGAATAACGCAACATCATGGCCGCAGACAAGATGGTCGCCAATGGATTGGCAATGCCTTGACCAGCAATGTCAGGAGCTGAACCATGGCTTGGCTCATACAGACCTTTGTTATTTTTATCCAATGAGGCCGATGGCAACATGCCGATCGATCCGGTCAACATCGATGCTTCATCAGACAAGATATCGCCAAACAAATTACCAGTGACCACCACATCAAATGCTTTTGGGGCTTTAACGAGCTGCATGGCTGCGTTGTCGACATACATGTGACTAAGTTCAACATCAGGATATTCTTTAGCAATGCGTGTCATGACTTCTCTCCACAACTGTGAAGTCTCAAGCACATTTGATTTATCAACACTGCACAATCGTTTATGGCGTTTTTGAGCTGCTTGAAAGGCCACATGAGCAATGCGCTCCACTTCAGGCTCTGAATAACGCATGGTGTCAAAACCTTCACGTGCCCCAGGAAATAAACCATCTGTGGCTGTGCGAATGCCCTTTGGTGAACCAAAGTAAATGTCACCGTTCAACTCGCGCACGATCAAGATGTTCAAACCAGCAATGATTTCTGGTTTTAAGCTAGATGCTTCAGTCAACTCTGGATAACAAATCGCTGGTCTTAAGTTGGCAAATAAACTGAGGTGTTTGCGCAAACCAAGAATCGCTTGCTCTGGACGTAATTCACGGGCCAAGGTGTCATACTTCCAGTCACCCACTGCACCAAACAAAATAGCATCAGCTTCTTTGGCCAACTTCAGAGTGTCTTCAGGCAAAGGATGGCCTTTGGCTTCATAGCCAGCACCACCCACTGGGGCAACTTCCATTTCAAAAGACTCGCCCAAGGCGTTCAAGACCTTCACTGCTTCCGCAATGATTTCAGGACCAATGCCATCACCTGGCAATACTGCAATCTTCATGTCAAACCTTTAAACAGGAAAAAATTAAGGAAGCTTTGTCGCCAACCAAGGCATGCGCAAAACTCTTTCAGACTCATAAGTCTTGATTTTGTCTGCGTGTCGCAAGGTCAAACCAATGTCGTCTAAACCATTGACCATGCAATATTTTCTAAATGCCGCGATATCAAAATCATACGTGCGGCCATCAGGCGCAATCACCTGTTGCTTTTCTAGATCGATGGTTAACTGGTAACCATTGAATGCAGCTGTTTCATTGAACAAGTGATCAACTTGCTGTGCAGATAGTACGATTGGTAACAAACCATTTTTATAACAGTTATTAAAAAAGATATCTGCAAAGCTTGGGGCAATCACTGCTCTAAAACCATACTGCTCCAAGGCCCAAGGAGCATGCTCACGAGAACTGCCACAACCAAAGTTTTGGCGAGCCAAAAGAATGCTGGCGCCTTTGTAGCGAGATTGGTTTAAAACAAAGTCAGGATTGATTGGGCGGTTAGAACAATCTTGGCCAGGTTCGCCATGATCTAAATAACGCCACTCATCAAATAAGTTTTGTCCAAAACCAGTTCTTTTGATTGACTTTAAAAACTGTTTTGGAATGATGGCATCGGTATCCACGTTCTCGCGATCAAGCGGAACAACCAAGCCTTGGTGTACTGTGAACTTATTCATTATTTAACCGGTGTAACAACCACGCCAGAATTTGAAGCCTCATTACCAGAGTCAGATTTCTTGGAAGTATTTTTATCAACCACGCTTCCTAGGTTCTGAAGATCTTGTCCGATACCAGAAATCGTATTGCAGGCCATCAATGAAGTTGCCATCAAACAAGCCAATACCAATTTTAAAGTTTTCATATTATTCATCTCCGGGATTTACGCTATTTTACGAACATCAACAAAGTGACCTTCTAAAGCTGCAGCTGCAGCCATCGCAGGGCTCACCAAGTGTGTTCTTCCGCCATTGCCTTGGCGTCCCTCAAAATTACGGTTTGATGTTGAAGCGCAACGCTCACCTGGCTCTAAACGATCAGCGTTCATGGCTAAACACATGGAGCATCCAGGCTCACGCCACTCAAAGCCAGCTGCCTTGAACACGCGATCCAAACCTTCGCGCTCAGCTTGCTCTTTGACCAAACCTGAACCAGGAACGACCATGGCCAACTTCACAGTTGGCGATACTTTTTTGGCGATGCGCTCAACGACTCGAGCAGCAGCGCGGATATCTTCAATGCGGCTGTTGGTGCAAGAACCAATAAACACCTTATCAACCATGATGGCTTCAATCGCTGTATTGGGCTTAAGTGCCATATAGCTCAAAGCTCTTTCCATTGCTTCACGCTTGACCGGATCTTTTTCTTTTTCAGGATCAGGTACTTTGTCTTCAATCGATAAAACCATTTCTGGTGAAGTACCCCAAGTCACTTGAGGTTTGATATCTTCTGCGCGCAATTCAACCACTCGGTCAAACTCAGCACCTTCATCAGTGTGTAGCTTTCTCCAGTACTGCAAAGCTTGACGCCAAGCTTCACCTTCCACTGGAGCGTAAGGACGGCCTTTGACGTAATTGATGGTGGTTTCATCAACACCAATAATGCCCGCACGAGCACCAGCTTCAATCGCCATATTGCAGATGGTCATGCGACCTTCCATCGACAAAGCACGAATCGCTGTACCAGCAAATTCAATCGTGTAACCCGTACCACCCGCAGTACCAATCTTGCCAATAATTGCTAAAACGATGTCTTTAGCAGAACAACCCAAAGGCAATTGACCTTCGACTCGCACCAACATGTTTTTGCTTTTCTTCATCAATAAAGTTTGAGTGGCTAAGACATGCTCCACTTCAGACGTACCAATACCAAATGCCAATGCGCCAAAAGCACCGTGAGTACTTGTGTGAGAGTCACCACAAACCACTGTCATACCAGGCAATGTAGCGCCCTGCTCTGGTCCAATCACGTGCACGATGCCTTGACGCTTATCGTGCATCTTGTATTGAGTGATACCAAAAGAATCACAGTTTTTATCCAAGGTGTCGATTTGTAAACGTGACACTGGATCTTTGATGCCTTCTGAACGATCAGTTGTAGGAACGTTGTGATCAGATACCGCCAAGTTCGCTGAATTTCTCCAAACTGGGCGCTGCGTTAAAGACAAACCCTCAAAGGCTTGAGGGCTGGTCACTTCATGCAATAACTGTCGATCAATGTAGAGGACGGTGGTACCGTCCTCTTCCATGTGAACAACATGGTCATCCCACAACTTGTCATACAAAGTACGAGCCATGAATCTTCCTAATTAACGCTTTGCGATTGGTTTAACAACACGCGTTGGGTTACCAACAAACAACTGACGTGGACGGCCAATCTTGTATTCTGAATCAGTGATCATTTCTTCCCACTGTGAAATCCAACCCACCGTACGTGCAAGAGCAAAGATACAAGTGAACATTTCTGTTGGGATACCTAATGCACGCTGAACAATGCCTGAGTAGAAGTCGACGTTTGGATAAAGCTTGCGGCTCACGAAGTACTCGTCTTCCAAAGCAATCTTCTCAAGTGTCATTGCTAGCTTGAACAATGGATCGTTTTCTAAACCAAGCTCTTTCAATACTTCATGGCATGTTTCACGCATCAACTTAGCGCGTGGGTCAAAGTTTTTGTAAACGCGGTGACCAAAGCCCATCAAACGAACACCTGAGTTCTTGTCTTTAACTTTAGCAATGAACTCATCAATCTTTTCAACGCCGCCATTGGCTTGAATCTCTTCCAACATCTGCAAGCAAGCTTCGTTAGCGCCACCGTGAGCAGGACCCCACAAGCAAGCCACGCCAGCAGCAATGGCTGCAAATGGGTTGGTGCCTGAAGAACCAGCTAGACGAACCGTTGAAGTTGAAGCATTTTGCTCGTGGTCAGCATGCAAAATGAAGATACGATCCAAAGCTCTGACCAATACTTCATTCACCTTGTACTCTTCACAAGGAGTAGCAAACATCATTTGCATGAAGTTGGCTGTGTATGAAAGATTATTTTTTGGGTAAATCATTGGCTGGCCAACTGAATACTTGTAAGCCATCGCTACCAATGTTGGCATTTTTGCGATCAAACGAATTTGTGATACTTCACGTTGATGAGCATCATTGATGTCTAAACCATCGTGATAGAAAGCTGCCATACCGCCCACCAAGCCAGTCAATACAGCCATTGGGTGTGCATCACGGCGGAAGCCACGTAAGAAGAATTGCATTTGCTCGTGCACCATAGTGTGGTGCATGACCAAGTCATCAAATTCTTTCTTTTGAGCTGCATTAGGCAACTCACCTTTTAACAATAAATAGCAAGACTCTAAGAAGTCGCAGTTAGTCGCTAAATCTTGAATCTGATAACCGCGGTAAAGCAACTCGCCTTTGTCACCGTCGATGTAAGTGATCTTTGAATTACATGAAGCTGTGGACATAAAACCCGGGTCATACGTGAACTTACCTGTCTGACCGTATAGTTTGCGAATATCAATCACGTCAGGGCCAACAACCCCTTTATAAATTGGTAACTCAATGGCTGGTGTGCCATCAGAGAACGATAACGTGGCTTTTTCATTTGTTGCGTTCATATTTCAATCCCTTATACGCGTTTTTGTTTTTAGCAAACTAACAAGTTTTATTCCTAGCAAATTCTTTGTAGAAACGATTAATTTCTAACTGGGCGCAGCATGGCTAGAACACGATGCACACCTTCAGTCGCAAGCTCCCCCTCCGGTTCCTTGCGACGCAGCAACAAATCCATCAAGTCATTGTCACTTAAATCTAACAAAGTATTGAGAGGCTCTAAGTCACTCTCTTCGATCTGATCATGAAACTGCTCAAAGAAGCGCTCCAACATCAAATCATTTTCCAGCAAACCTCGTCGCGCACGCCAACGCAAGAGCGACAAGGTCTCAGATGGTATCGGCATTAAACAGCTCGTCGAACCATCAACTCTTTGATCTTACCAATCGCTTTTGTTGGGTTCAATCCTTTAGGACAAACATCCACACAGTTCATGATGGTGTGGCAACGGAACAAACGGTATGGATCTTCTAAGTTATCCAAACGCTCAGATGTCACTTGATCACGGCTGTCAGCAATGAAACGGTAAGCTTGCAACAAACCAGCTGGACCCACGAACTTATCAGGATTCCACCAGAATGATGGGCAAGCAGTTGAGCATGAAGCACACAAGATGCACTCATACAAACCATCTAGCTCTTCACGCTCTTCTGGGCTTTGCAGACGCTCTTTCTCAGGAGGTGGCGTGTCGTTCACCAAATATGGACGAATCGAGTGGTATTGCTTGAAGAACTGAGTCATGTCAACGATCAAGTCACGCACCACTGGTAAACCAGGTAGTGGGCGCAAAGAAATCTTCTTTGGCAAAGTCAACATATTGGTCAAGCAAGCCAAACCATTCTTACCGTTGATGTTCATGGCATCAGATCCACAAACACCTTCACGGCAAGAGCGGCGGAAAGACAAAGTCTCATCCATCTTCTTTAGCTTCATCAACGCATCTAACAACATGCGCTCTGAACCATCCAACTCCACTTCATAGCTTTGCATGCGTGGCGCTGCATCGACTTCTGGATCGTAACGGTAGACTTCAAATATACGTGTATCGCTCATGTTTCTTCCTTAATACTTTTAGAAAGTACGAACTTTTGGTGGAATAGATTCAACGGTCAGCGGAGTTAACTTCACAGGCTTGTAATCAAGCTTGTTACCTTCGCTATACCAAAGTGTGTGCTTCATCCATTGCTGGTCATTGCGCTCTGGGTGATCATCGTGCGCATGAGCGCCACGACTTTCTTTACGAGCAGCAGCTGAAACCATTGTGGCATTCGCAGCTTCAACCAAGTTCTCTAATTCAAGAGCTTCGATACGAGCTGTGTTGAACACTTTTGACTTGTCTTTCAAATGAATGCTCTTAGCGCGCTCAGTGATTGCTGCCATTTTAGTAACGCCGCCATCCATGATTTCTTGCGTACGGAATACGCCGCAATGCTTTTGCATCGTGCTACGAATGTCATTAGCCACATCTTGTGTGTACTCACCAGATGTTGAATTGTCCAATTTCGCCAAACGTGCCAATGAACTATCAGCAGCATCTGCTGGTAATGGCTTGTGCTCTTTTTGTTTCAACGCTGTTTCAACAACGTGGTTACCAGCAGCACGACCAAACACCAACAAGTCTAACAATGAGTTAGTACCTAAACGATTAGCGCCGTGAACTGACACGCAAGAGCACTCACCCATCGCGTAGAAGCCATTGATGATTTCGTTCGGGTTGCCATTCTTAGGAGCTACCACTTGACCATGAATGTTGGTTGGAATACCGCCCATTTGGTAGTGAATTGTTGGTACAACTGGGATTGGGTTCTTCGTTACATCCACGTTAGCGAAGTTGATACCGATCTCGTAAACAGATGGTAAACGCTTGTGAATGGTCTCGGCGCCCAAGTGGGTCAAGTCGAGTTCGATGTAGTCTTTGTTTGGACCACAACCACGTCCTTCTTTGATCTCTTGGTCCATACAACGAGAAATAAAGTCTCTAGGTGCTAGATCTTTTAGGGTTGGCGCATAACGCTCCATGAAACGCTCACCAGCGCTATTCAATAGAATCGCACCTTCACCACGACAACCTTCTGTTAACAACACACCCGCACCAGCAACACCGGTTGGGTGGAATTGCCAGAATTCCATGTCTTCTAACGGTACACCAGCGCGTGCTGCCATACCCATACCATCCCCTGTGTTGATGAAGGCATTGGTTGAGGCTTGCCAAATACGGCCAGCACCACCCGTTGCGAACATCACGCACTTGGCCTGAAGAATATGCACTTCTCCAGTTTCCATTTCTAAAGCTGTCACACCAACCACGTCACCATCCGAGTCACGAATCACGTCTAGCGCCATCCACTCAACGAAGAAGTGTGTCTTAGCGCGGACGTTACGCTGATAAAGCGTGTGCAACAAAGCGTGGCCCGTACGGTCCGCAGCAGCACAAGCACGTTGTACAGCTTTTTCGCCGTAGTTAGCTGTGTGACCACCGAATGGACGCTGATAAATAGTGCCATCTGGGTTACGGTCAAAAGGCATACCGTAATGCTCTAACTCATAAACTACTTTTGGAGCTTCACGACACATGAACTCGATCGCGTCTTGGTCACCCAACCAGTCAGATCCTTTGACTGTGTCAAAGAAGTGGTAGTGCCAATTGTCGTCACTCATGTTACCCAATGAAGCACCGATACCACCCTGCGCTGCCACTGTGTGTGAACGTGTTGGAAACACCTTTGATAGAACTGCAACGTTTAAGCCAGCTTCAGCCAATTGCAATGAAGCTCGCATACCGGCACCGCCGGCACCAACGATAACAACGTCAAAGCGACGTGTAGGTAATGCTGTCTTGATGGCAGCCATGCGTTACACCCTCCAAAGGATTTGAGCGGTATAGCCAAAACATGCAATCAGCCATAACGCGGTTAATACGTGCAGTGTCAAACGAATGCTCACTGGTTTGATGTAGTCCATCCAAATGTCGCGAACACCAATCCATGCGTGAAACAACAAACTCATGATGGCGAGCATTGTGATTAACTTCATGATCTGGTTGGCGAACAAGCCAGACCAAGCTTCATAAGTTGCATCACCTAACAAAAATGACACCAATAAAATTAATGTAAAGATGATCAAAATGACCGCAGTCACACGTTGCAACAACCAGTCTTTAAGGCCGTAATGGGCACCAACAACGATGCGCTTCGGTCCGATATTGTTATTAGCCATGTGGATTCCTTAAAACAAACCAAACAGCTTGGCAGCACAGACTGCTGTCAAACTCAAACTAACCACGAGAACACCAACAGCTGATTTAGCTGCTGAGTACTTATCAATACCCTTGTGAAGATCGAGCATCAAGAAACGAATGCCAGCACAGAAGTGATGAAGGTATGACCAAATCAAAGCCAAAACAATCAATTTGATGATTGGATGAGCCATCACCGATTTAAAAGTTTCGAAGCTGATTTCTGAAGTGATGCTTTTATCTAAGAGATAAAGCACAAACGGAATCAAAATGAACATCAACAAGCCGCTCACGCGATGCAAGATTGACACTTTGCCAGCCCAAGGCAGGCGATATTTCATTAAGTCAAAAACATGAATATTTCTAAATTCTGGCATTTCAAACCCCTAATTATTTTTTGCTGTGCTGCAAAACAAATGATTTTATCGCTTAATTAACTTTCTTAAGTCTGACTTTTCAAAAAAAACTGCTGCTAAATCCAAAAAATATTTAAAACTGCCTACATCGTTAATTTAATTCATTTAAATAATGATGGCTTGCCGTCAAATATACCGCCTTACGAACCTCGACTGGACGCTCTCCGTAGGTGTATGAAACGCGCTCCACGGCTAATAGTGGAGTATTTTGCTCAACTCCTAAGTGCTTCGCAGACAACTCATCTGCAGCGACTGCTCTTAACCGTTCTGTGGCACGCACCATATGGGTGCCAAATTCAGTTTCAAACAAGGCATACATCGGTCCACGCCACTCAACCAAGCGCTCAACATTCAAACCCTTGAAAGTTGTGCCTGGCAACCAAATTTCCTCGTAAACCGTTGCTTCTTGGGAGAAATACAGAATACGCTCAATCTGAATCACGGCATCACCTGACTTCAGATCCAATAAACGAGCGATTTCAGCAGGCGCTCTTAAGCGCTTACAGTCCAAAATTTTACTTTTTGGATAATGCGGCTCACCGTTGTCAGGAACCAGCCTCAAAAATCTGAAATGAACCCGATCTTCATGGTGGGTAGCAACAAACGTACCCTTACCTTGCCTTCTGACTAAGAGATTCTCATTGGCCAACTCATCAATCGCCTTGCGAACAGTGCCCTGGCTGACCTTGAATCTTGCAGCTAAGTCATTTTCACTGGGGATGGCTTCCCCTGGCTTCCACTCTCCAGCCTGCAAGCTTCCCAGTATCAGTGCCTTAATTTGCTGATAAAGCGGGCTAAAAGTTGCAATTGTTTCGGTCATGACCGTTATTTCATCACAACCAAGGGGTTTTAGTCTATAGACTTATGTCTTATATAAGACTATTTGACAGAAATAGTCATAAAGTCCTAAACTTTGTACGTTTAGCGTCAGAACCAAGGCGCAATATCACTTTTTTAATTTAAGCTCGGAGCATACTCATGGCAAAAGCACCATTGCGCGTCGCAGTTACTGGCGCAGCCGGCCAAATTGGCTATTCATTACTATTCCGCATCGCCAATGGCGACATGTTGGGTAAAGATCAACCGGTGATTTTGCAGTTATTAGAAATCCCTGATGAAAAAGCTCAAAAAGCCCTTTCAGGCGTGATGATGGAGATCGATGACTGCGCATTCCCATTGCTAGCAGGCATGACAGCTCACAGCGATCCAATGACAGCATTCAAAGATATCGACTACGCAGTTCTAGTTGGTGCTCGTCCTCGCGGTCCTGGCATGGAGCGTAAAGATCTTTTGTCAGCCAACGCACAAATTTTCACAGCTCAAGGTAAAGCCTTGAACGCAGTCGCTAAGCGCACTGTTAAGACATTGGTGGTTGGTAACCCAGCAAACACCAATGCTTATATCGCCATGAAATCTGCGCCAGACCTACCAGCGAAGAACTTCACAGCAATGTTACGTTTGGATCACAACCGTGCTTTGTCACAATTAGCCTCCAAGACTGGTAAAGCAGTGGCTGATATCGAGAAATTGATTGTGTGGGGTAACCACAGCCCAACGATGTACCCTGACTATCGTTTCGCAACCATCGGCGGTCAATCTGTTAAGCAAATGATCAATGACGAAGAGTGGAACAAGAACACATTCTTGCCAACAGTTGGTAAGCGTGGCGCAGCGATCATTGATGCACGTGGTTTGTCTTCAGCAGCTTCTGCTGCTAATGCGGCTATCGATCATATCCATGATTGGCATTGCGGCACAAATGGCAAGTGGGTCACGATGGGTATTCCATCAGACGGCTCATACGACATTCCTAAAGATGTGATGTATGGCTTTCCAGTGACTTGCGAAAACGGCGAGTACAAGATTGTTCAAGGTTTGGAAGTTGATGCTTTCTCACGTGAGCGCATGAGTTTCACATTGAATGAATTGACTGAAGAGCAAGAAGGCGTGAAGCATTTGCTCTAAGCAAACGCTCAAGTCATGCAACCTAGTCAAGTGTTGTTCCAAGGTGAGGCCCTTCCGAGGGCCTTACCTGTTTGTGATCACTACGCAGGCACTGAAGTTCGCATGCGCAAGGCACTCGCCTTGCAAGCAGAACTGGGTCCGGTCTTTGATATCACCTTTGATTGTGAAGATGGCGCACCCGTTGGCAAAGAAGCAGAACATGCTCAACTCGTTGCCGACATTCTTTTAAGTTCAGATAATCGTTTTAACCGTGTTGGGGTCAGAATCCATGATCCAAGTCATCCTTGCTGGAAAACAGATGTCGCAACCCTGATCAAGCAAGCTGGCAAAAAAATCGCCTTCGTGATGATTCCGAAAGTAGTTTCAGCTTTGCAAACGCAAACCATCATTGATGAAATCAATCATGTTGCTAAAACTGCCAATATTGGCCGAGTGATTCCGATTCAAGTATTGATTGAAACTCATGGCGCTTTGCACGAAGTGCATGAGATCGCTGCTTTAGAACAAGTAGAGTCTTTAAGTTTTGGTTTGATGGATTTTGTTTCAGCTCATCATGGTGCCATTCCTGGGAGTGCCATGGACCGCGGTCAGTTTGATCATCCTTTGGTTGCACGCGCGATGTTAGAGATTTCTGCAGCCTGTCATGCCTACGGCAAAGTCGCCTCTCACAATGTTTGCACCAACATCAATGATGTCGCCATCATTGAGTCCGATACCTTGCGAGCTAAGAATGAATTTGGCTTCACACGCAAGTGGAGCATTCATCCCAATCAAATTCCTGTGATCGTGAAGACCTTATCGCCTTCCACAAGTGAGATTGAAGAAGCCTGCTCTATTCTGTTGGCAGCTCAAGCAGCCCAATGGGGACCAATCCAACATGAAGGCAAACTTCATGATCGAGCCAGCTATAGGTATTTTTGGACTATTTTGCAAAAAGCTCATCTAACTGGTCACGCCATTCCAGCCAAAGCCGAGCAGTTACTCTAAGAGTTAGATAAAAATATAGTTGCAAGGTTTGCACCAGCGGGTCTTGTTTTGCTTAGAATGTCTTTATGTCTAGTTACCGCCCAAAAAATTCCTCACGCATGTCTCCTGAAGCTGAACGCTTGGTGTCTGATGCTTTGTCATTGGCAGCCTCTGGTAGTCGTGTAGAAGATATTTTTTGGGAAACCAAATTAATGGATCGCTTATTGCGTTTGTTGCATGCGCAAAATCAAAACGCGATTGAGAGTGCTTTAGATCAAACACTGAAAATCAATCCAATCGCTTTTGATTCTTTGGCTGAGAATGCCGAAACCTTGGCTGAGTCTTTGACCTTAGAACATGATGGTAAGAATTGGGATGTGGTGCTGATTGCGATTCCAATCATCGCAAGAACTCGCTACAGCATTCCATCAGGTAAGCTCAGTTCAGAATCAATCACAGCAACTGGCAATTTATTGCACGATCAAATTGTGGCGCAAGATGCTTTGATTGCATTGGTGCCTTGGCTTTACAGTATTGATCAAATGCCCCACTCACATTGCCAAACGCGCTTACTGCTCGAGAAATTAGCGTCGGCCGCCGTGAACGCTGGAGAAATCAAATTAGAGTTGCGTGACATGCCTGAAACGATTCCTGTTTTGGCCGATCCACGTTATATCGTTGGTGCAGTGGCAGCGCCATCGGGTGGCCCTATATTCAGATGGCAAGAAGATAATCCAAGGCGCCAAGAGCGCAGTGTTTGTTTACAAAATTGGCAAACAGGCATGCAAGACACTATCGCAGCAATCATGCCTGGCTGCGAATTCGAACTGTCTTTACCTGAGGCTTATTTCACGAACTGTCGTGAAGCAGATCGCAAGATCAGACCTTTGAGTATTTTGGCGGCCGTCAATTATCTTGAGTCGATGTTGAGTGTTGAGCCTGCTGGCTTGTCTTGCATCATCGCAGGATTCGGCGAAGAGCAATGCGATGAATACAGAATTTCTTTCGCTCTAAAAGGTTCAAAAGAAATACTCTATGGTGTGGTTTGGCCTTTGTATGACAGAGAGACTGTTGCCAATGATTCAATCAATGACATCTCGATTGAAGACAGCCCAATCCGAGAAATTTATGACACGATCAAAAACTCAGGGGTTGAAGATCAATTCAGACATGCTGAGTTATTCAGCCTAGAGGTTTGCGAGGATTGTGGTGTACCGATGTTCGTGGATCGCGCCGGTGAAATCGTTCATGCTGAAATGCCGGATGACACACCGAGTCAACAACCGTTGTTTCATTAAAATTTGTGTATAATTAAGTACTATATTTTGTACAAATTAAGGTTGTCACAATGGGTGCAATTCAATCAATCTTCGCCAAGTCAACGATCAGCATTTCTGACTTAAGAAAAAATATCAGCTCCATCATTCAAGATGCTGGAGATGCACCCGTTGCAGTCTTGAATCACAACAAACCTGCTGCATATATCTTATCGGCTAAAGCATATGAAGCTCTGCTAGAGCGATTGGATGATGCCAACTTAACCGAGTTAGCGAAGAAACGAATGGGCGGCAAAAGAGTAAAGGTTAATTTGAGTGACTTATGAGTTGGAATTCAATTCCAACGCATTACAAGAGTGGCACAAACTTGATTCAACAATATCATCACAATTCAAAAAAGTATTAACCAAAAGACTTCTCAATCCTCATAATCCGTCCTCAAAACTTCGGGGCGATTTAAAAAACGCCTACAAAATAAAACTCAGAAGTTCTGGCTACAGATTGGTTTACATTGTTGAAGAACAAAAATTGATTGTTTTGGTTTTAGCTATCGGGAAAAGGAACAAGTCTTTAGTTTATAGCGAAGCAGCAAAAAGACTTTAAGCGCTCGTAAACCTGGATCAATTATCCAACTTCACCCAAATTTCATTACGTCGCCAGAATGGCAGCGTCCATGGTGGGTTGTAACGTGAGAGTTGTACTGAGCCAGAGCTCTTTAAGCCATTCTTAGCCATCCACTCGTTCAAACGAGTGGTTTGTGCAGCCAACTTCTCTTCATCCACCCAGCCACTGAAGGTCACTACTGCCAATTGCTGTGCAGGCATCTGTTTGATGGTGACGTTTGGGTTCTTAGGTTTTGGCAAAGTGTCCATGGTGAACTTGCTCGGCATCACAAAGGCCATCTTCCATGCACCACCACTACCCTCCATGGTGACGGGCGCCGTCATAGCAATCTTTGAGGATGTGTCTGCTTCCATGGTCACGGGTGCCGTCATAGCAATTTTTTCTGATTGCTTCTTAACTGGATCTTCATTGTTACCAAAGATAAAGTCAGCTATCTGACGAAATCCCTTATTGGATGCTTCACTCAAAGTACCAGTGACCAATACTTCCGCAATGATCATGGGCTGATATCGACGAACCTCAAAGGCCTCTTCTTTTTTGATGACTTCATAACGTGGCTCTTCATTGGCCATAGCACCACCCATGAACACAGATAGGGCCGCAAAGCCCAGAAATAACTTCGATGCTTGTTTTATTAACATTCAGATCACTGCTCTTTTCTTCGGAACACAGGTTTTGCATCAGTGCTTTCTTTAGGGGCAAACTTATAACCTTCGTAGTCAAAGTCTTTTAAGTCAGCTGCTTTATCAATTTTGTTATCCACGATGTAACGCGTCATCAGACCTCTGGCACGCTTGGCATAGAAAGAAACAATTTTGTATTTACCAGCTTTTTCATCCTGAAAGACGGGAGCCACAATCGGAAAGCCTAATTTATCAGCTTTAACTGATTTAAAGTATTCATCTGAAGCCAAATTGATCAAAGTTTTAGATTTTTGTTTTTCCAACTCTTCTTTTAAAGCCAGAGTGATTTTGTCTCCCCAAAAAGCATAGAGATCTTTGCCAACAGTGTTTTTAAATGAGGTGCCCATTTCCAAACGGTATGGCTGCATCAAGTCCAAAGGCTTTAAAACACCATAGAGGCCAGAGAGAACTCTGACATGCTCTTGGGTGTAGTCCAGAGCCTTGGCGTTCAAGGATGCGGCATCAAGGCCTTCGTACACATCACCATTGAAGGCCAAAATAGCTTGTTTGCTGTTTTTAGCTGTGAACTTTTTAGACCATTCACCGAATCGTGCCACGTTCAAAGCGGCCAATTTGTCAGATAAGTCCATCAATTCAGCAACTTCTTGCAAAGACAGTTTCTTTAAATCTGTCACCAGCTTGGCTGATTCATTGATAAAAATAGGCAAGGTATGCTTGTCCGTCGAAGGCGGCGTGTCATAGTCCAAACTTTTTGCGGGCGAAAGTACGATCAACATGGCAGAATATTCAAATTAAATGAATCTAAATAATACTGCTTTGAGACAAATACCGCTTCCGACTCGCTTACCCAAAGTTGGCACCACTATTTTTACTGTGATGTCAGCCCTTGCCAATGAGCATCAAGCCATTAACTTGGGTCAAGGTTTTCCAGACTTTGATTGTGATCCAGCCTTGCCAGAAGCTGTTTATCAAGCCATGCGTGCCGGTCATAATCAATACCCACCGATGGCAGGTATTGCGCCCTTGCGCGAAGCGGTCAGTCAAAAAATAAAAACTTTGTATGGTCATCACTATGACCCCGCTACCGAGATCACAATCACTGCTGGCGGTACCCAAGGCATTTTCACGGTGATTGCGTGCGCGATCAATTCTGGTGATGAAGTGATTGTGATTGAGCCCGTTTACGACTCTTACATCCCTTCGATTGATACGGTGGGTGGCACAGCGGTACCAGTGCAATTACTTGTTAAGAGAAATGATGCTGGCGATATCACCAGTTATGAAATCCCATGGGACGCCATGGCAAAAGCCATCACCCCTCGCACCAAAATGATCATGATCAACTCCCCTCACAACCCAACAGGGATGGTGTGGCAGTCTGCTGATATTGATCGCTTGGCTGATTTGGTTCGAGACACGGACATTTTGATTTGCAGTGATGAGGTGTATGAACACATGGTGTTCGATGGTAGCGACCATCAAAGCGTGGCCCGCCATCCTGAATTAGCAGATCGCAGTTTTGTTGTTTCTAGCTTTGGCAAAACTTATCACGTCACTGGCTGGAAAGTGGGTTATGTGGCTGCCCCAGCCCACTTGAGCGCTGAGTTTAGAAAAGTTCATCAGTTCAATGTATTCACCATCAATACTCCTGTGCAGTATGGCTTAGCTGATTATTTAAAAAATCCTGATCCTTATCTGAATTTGGCTGGGTTTTATCAGGCCAAAAGAAATTACATGCGCCAAGGTTTGGAACAAACCAAGTTCAAGCTATTGCCTGCCCCTGGAACTTATTTTCAGTGCGTCGATTACACGCAACTGGGCATTCCGCAAGCCAAGTTGAACAGCTCTGATTTTTGTCAGTGGTTAACAAAAGAAGTGGGGGTGGCAGCGATTCCAGTTTCTGCTTTTTACAGCGACCCGGTTGAATCAGGAGTGATCAGATTCTGTTTCGCTAAAAAAGAGAGCACCTTGGCTGAAGCACTGAAGAGACTTCGAAGTATTTAATTGTTCAAGGTCTAAGTTTGTTACTAAAGGAATGAAGATGACGAAGAAACAAGGCATGATTGATATTTACAGCTGGGCAACGCCCAATGGTCACAAGGTTCACATCATGATGGAGGAATGTGGCTATCGCTTAGGTAAAGATTGGCTAGCCCACCCGATTGATATTGGTGCCGGCGATCAGTTCACCAAAGAGTTTTTAGCCATCAGCCCCAACAACAAAATTCCGGCCATGGTTGATCCCAATGGCCCAGACGGTAAACCAATCGCTCTCTTTGAATCTGGCGCAATCCTTTTGTACCTTGCGAGCAAAACTGGTCGCTTCCTACCAAAAACAGATCGTGCCAAGTTTGAGGTAATGCAGTGGTTGATGTTTCAAATGGGCGGCGTTGGTCCGATGCTTGGTCAAACTCATCACTTCAGAATCTACGCGCCAGAAAAGATCGAGTACGCCATCAATCGTTACACCAATGAAACTCGTCGTCTTTACGGTGTGATGGATAAGGAACTTGCCAAGAAACGCTTCATTGCTGGTAAGGAATACAGCATTGCAGATATTGCCATCTTTCCGTGGACACGCTCATGGAAAAATCAAGGCATTACTCTTGAGGAGTTCCCGAACGTGTTGCGTTGGCATGAAGAAATTGCAGCACGTCCAGCAGTTAAACGAGGCGTTGAAATTCTGACAACCCTCAGAAAACCGCTGAATGACGATAAAGCAAAAGAAATTCTGTACGGCAAAACGCAGTATCAAAAAAGATAAAGGGCTTTGATTGATGGGTAGCGCTTAAGAGTCTTGGCTCTTTAGCTCTTTAGCGCTTTAGCGCCTTAGCTTTTGCACCATGGCCTGCAGGATGACCCACAATGCTGGCAAGCCTGGAATGATGATCATCGCCAAAGCCACAATTGAGAAATTAGCTTTGACCCATGGGTGCTCACCAATCATATAACCCAAGGTCGTCAAACTTCCAACCCAAAGAATGCCGCCACCCACGTTGTAGGTAGCAAATTTGGAATAAGACATCTGAGCTGCCCCGGCAATGAATGGGGCAAAGGTTCTGATGAAGGGCATGAATCTGCCAACAACAATGGTGATGGGCCCATGCTTTTCATAAAAAGCATGAGTTTTATCAAAAGCGTCTTTATTGAACCAGCGAGAGTTTTCCCAGCCAAACACTTTAGGGCCGAACCAGCGACCAATTGAATAATTAACTGCATCACCAGCAATTGCAGCAATGATCAACAAGATCAATAAAAGAGGCAGGCTCATTCCGCCCACTGCTGCTATGGCACCAGCCACAAATAACAAAGAGTCGCCTGGCAAGAACGGCATCACCACCACGCCTGTTTCGATAAAGATGATGGCAAACAACAAGACATACACCCAAGGACCCCATTGATCAACAATGGTGACCAAGTGTTTGTCTAAATGTAAAAAGATATCTAATAAAACTGAAAAATCCATTACTGAAATACCACTGTGCTTTTTCCGTTTAACAAAATGCGGTGTTCAGCGTGCCAACGCACTGCACGAGATAAAGCCATACACTCCACATCCCTGCCTACGGCAGCCAATTGATCTGGGTCCATGGCGTGATCAACACGCTCAACGCCCTGCTCAATGATAGGACCTTCATCCAAATCAGTTGTGACGTAATGCGCAGTGGCACCAATCAACTTCACACCGCGCTGATGGGCTTGCCAATAAGGCTTCGCACCTTTAAAGCTAGGCAAGAAAGAGTGATGGATATTGATGGCTTTGCCTGATAAC
The DNA here is from genome assembly GCA_039805465.1 of Pseudomonadota bacterium. GTDB lineage: Bacteria > Pseudomonadota > Gammaproteobacteria > Burkholderiales > Burkholderiaceae > Polynucleobacter. The sequence goes on along the minus strand of JBDLUD010000003.1, from coordinate 26,392 downwards.
TTTTGACAGACCTTGGGAGATAAGATTTGCATGTATCTGGCCAGAACCACCAAATCGATTTTCTCTTGATCGATTAATTTCAATAACTGTTCTTCTTGTTCATTTTTGCGCTCATCATTAGCACTGCTCAGTGGCATGTAATGAAACGGTATTTTGTAACCTGCCGCTAGATTTTGAAAATCTTGATGGTTAGAGATAATGCCAGCAATCTCAATCGGCAAATATCCGCTGTGAGTTCTGAACAATAAATCATTCAAGCAATGGCCCAATTTAGAAACCATGATCAATACTTTTGGTTTGCTGGCTGCATCAAACAGCTCCCAGTCCATTTGAAAGCTATTACCAATTTCCTTGAATAACTCTTGGAGCTTTTGTAGATTCAGTTCTTGAGAAGTCTTGGCAAAATGCACCCGCATGAAAAATCGACTCGTGAAGGTGTCGCTGAATTGAGCAGAGTCCAAAATATTGGCCGTTTGATTGAACAAAAACTGACTGACAGCATGAACGATGCCAGGTCGGTCTGGGCAGGAAATTTTGAGGATGAAACCTTGTGTAGACATACCGACATTATCCATAAAGCCTGAGGATTATTGAAAAATTTCTACTATTTTCCAGTTGAAGCTTAAACTTAGGCTTTTAGTACTTAATTACAAGGTCAAGAAATGGGTATTCAGTCTGTGGGCATTATTGGCGCTGGCACGATGGGCAATGGCATTGCTCAAGCCTGCGCGGTTTCTGGCTTGAACGTGGTCATGGTCGACATCAATGATGCAGCTGTAGCAAAAGGCTTATCAACCATTGCCAGCAGTCTTGATCGCTTGATCAAAAAAGAGAAGATGACTGAAGCCGAAAAGGCTGCTGCCTTGGCTCGCATCAAAACGAGTACCAATTACCAAGATTTCACTGGTTCACAAATGGTGATTGAGGCTGCTACTGAGAACTACGATCTCAAGATTAAAATTTTGAAACAATTGGATGGCATTGTCAGCAAAGACACCATCATCGCTTCAAACACCTCATCGATATCAATCACGCAAATGGCGGCTGAAGTGAGCAATCCTCAGCGCTTTATTGGCATGCATTTTTTCAACCCTGTGCCGATGATGACTTTGGTTGAAATTATTCGCGGCTTACAAACCGATGATCAAACCCATGGTTTGGTTCAAGAGATGTCAAAAGTGTTGGGCAAAGAACCCATCACCGTTAAGAATGCCCCTGGTTTTGTTGTGAACCGTATCTTGGTGCCGATGATCAACGAAGCGTTCTTTGTTTTGGCTGAAGGTTTGGCCACCCCAGAAGATATTGATGCAGGCATGAAACTTGGTTGTAACCACCCTATTGGACCATTGGCATTGGCTGACATGATTGGCTTAGATACCTGCTTGGCAATCATGGAGGTTTACTTCAAGAACTTCAATGATTCTAAATACCGTCCTTGCCCATTACTGCGTGAAATGGTCGCCGCTGGCTACCTTGGTAGAAAATCAGGCAAAGGCGTTTATAGCTACAACTGATCATGTTGACACCGATTGCTAAATTTCTTGGTTATGCAGGACTGATTCCTTTCATCCTGTTATCTGCTTTGGTTCAGTTTGCAGAATCCCCTCTTGATTTTTGGTCTGCCAATTCATTGCTTCTTTATGCAGCCACAATCGCTTCGTTTGTTGGGGCTTTGCACTGGGGTCCTTTACTGAACCCTCTTTCAAACCAGGAAGGTCAAGGCTTTTGGAGATCTAAAGGTGCTTGGATTTGGGGAGTGATTCCATCATTACTTGCATGGGTAGCTCTTCACCTGCCCTTTTCTTCTGGTTACTTTTTAATTGCAGCAACCCTTCTGCTGGCATTACTGGTAGATCGCAAACAGTTTCGTCACTTGATACATGACGAAACGTATTTGGCAGAATTCTTAAAAATGAGAACAGTGCTGACATTAGTTGCAACTGCCAGCCTTGTTTTGGCTGGCATTGCTATCAGACAATTTTGATTTGAATTAGATCTTATCAGTGAGACTTGGCTTTAGCCAAGAGTGTTTCTGTGTAGGCGATTGCCAAAGCTGAAATCACAAACGTCAAATGAATCAAGGTTTGCCACAACAAAGTTTTGTCATCTAAATGTTCTGCATTGATGAAAGTCTTCAATAAGTGAATTGAAGAGATGCCGATGATGGCTGTTGCCAACTTGACCTTCAAAACACCAGCATTCACATGAGACAACCATTCAGGTTGGTCAGGATGATTCTTAAGCTCTAAGCGAGACACGAAGGTCTCCCAACCACCCACGATGACCATCACCAATAGGTTTGAAATCATCACCACATCAATCAAACCTAAGACAATCAACATGATTTCTGTTTCAGTGGTGCCACCCTTGGTCATCATCATGCCAATGAGGTGTACCAACTCACGCCAGAACTGAATCACATAGACAACTTGAGCAACAATCAAGCCCATGTACAAGGGGGCTTGTAACCAGCGGCTCATAAAAATCCAGCGCGGCAATGGGCGTAATTTATCTTTGATTTGGTTTTGTGTATCTTGGTTCATGAGTTACTTTTTAATAATGATGCATTGGTTATAAAAAATCGATTTAGCATTCAAACAACATGCGACAATTTGCATATTAAACCATGTCTTTATTACCAAACAACGAGAACTTTACCCCCTTAGCGGAAATGCTGCGCCCTCAACAAAAAGAGGACTTGGTTGGACAAACTCATCTTTTTGGCCCGGGCAAACCACTTGACTTGGCGTTCCGGTCAGGCAAGCCCCACTCAATGCTTTTATGGGGTCCTCCTGGCGTTGGTAAAACCACCATTGCGCGCCTGACTGCCAATACCTTTGACTGTGAATTCATTGCCATTTCTGCAGTTTTGGCTGGGGTCAAAGAAATAAGACAAGCCATTGAGCAGGCAGAAAACAATCTGCAACAGTTTGGTAAAAAAACCATCTTGTTCGTCGATGAAATACATCGCTTCAATAAGTCTCAACAAGATGCCCTACTTCCCTTTGTGGAATCAGGTTTGGTGACCTTTATTGGGGCCACCACTGAGAACCCATCATTTGAAGTGAATTCAGCTTTACTCTCAAGAGCTCAAGTGTATGTTTTGAAGTCATTGACCCATGATGAACTTCTACAGTTATTGAATCGGGCCTTGGCAGCTTTATCAAGCCCACTAGAATTCAATGAAGAAGCCAAAGCAGTTTTGCTTCACATGGCCGATGGCGATGCCAGACGTTTTCTTAATTTGATTGAGCAAACTTTCAATGCAGCGAAGACCAGTCAAATCGCCATTATCACTGCAGAATTCCTCGAGCAGTCCTTAGGACATTTATCAAAAAGATTTGATAAATCTGGCGATCATTTTTATGACCAGATTTCAGCCTTGCATAAATCCGTTAGAGGCTCTAATTCAGATGGCGCCTTGTATTGGTTTTGTCGCATGATTGATGGTGGCGTTGATGTGAAGTACTTATCCCGTCGCATTGTTCGCATGGCTTGGGAAGACATCGGCTTAGCAGATCCACGCGCCATGCAATTAGTCAATGATGCGGCACTCACATTTGAGCGCTTGGGCAGCCCTGAGGGCGAATTAGCGCTTGCTGAAGCATTGATTTACTTGTGCGCAGCTCCTAAGAGTAATGCGGCCTACAAAGCATTCAATCAAGCCAAAGACTTTGTGGCAAAAGACAGAAGTCGCGACGTACCGATGCATTTACGTAACGCCCCGACAAAACTTATGAATGAATTAGGTCATGGCAAGGCTTATCGTTATGCACACGATGAAGCTCATGCCTATGCAGCCGGAGAAAACTATCTTCCTGATGGCGTTAAAGAGGCTCATTGGTATCAACCGACAGACCGCGGTTTGGAAGCCAAGATCAAAGAAAAGCTGGCTTTCCTAAAATCTTTGGATGAGGCTGCTAAGAACAAAAAGTAAATAGAATTTAATGAAGAATTTAATCAAGAATTAAATAACTGAGTAAATAAAAAAGTCTGCCGAAGCAGACTTTTTTATTTGATGCAGCTGAAACTGATTCAGTGATTTAAACCAACATATCAGCCCAAATGTTTCTGGCCCATGCGTTTGCGTACACACCCTCAAGAGGATTAGCAGCTGCAGACACACCACCTGAACCTGGCACTGTGAGCATGGTCTTCTTCTCAGCATCATATTTATGAACGCTAGCAACGTGAACAACATCTGTAGCAGATACGAAGCTGTAGCAAGTGTTGTTATAAACCGGTAATTGGTTAACTTCAGCCCCACTCAGGATTGCCACTACTGCTGCCGCACATGTCTTACCGTGTTGGTTGGCCATGTGACCAGACTTTGGCATACCTGGAGCGATTTGAATTGCGTCGCCCAAGACGTGAACGTTTGGAGCAACTTTAGATTCAAAGGTCAAAAAGTCAACTTCACACCAACGTGCATTCATGTTGGCCAAGCCTGTATTAACGGCAATAACACCAGCACGCATTGGAGGCAACACGTTCAATACATCAGCCTTGATATCGTCGTTGAATTCAAACTTAAGTTTTTTACCCTTAACATCCACATCCGTTAGGTTGTGTTTACCGCGGTACTCAACGATGCCAGCATAACGAGTGGACCACGCCGCTTTGAATAATCCTGGTTTAGATGTCACATCATCGTTGGCATCTAAAATAAGCACTTTGCTTTTTGGCTTGCTCTTTTGGAAATAATCAGCCACCTGACAAGCACGCTCATACGGTCCTGGAGGGCAGCGGTACGGAGCCAATGGAATAGTGATGGCAAAGACGCCACCATCTTTCATACTTTCCAATTGCTTTCTTAAACCAACAGTTTGCTCGCCAGCTTTCCATGCGTGCAGAACCTCGTTCTGAGCATTAGGCTTAAGCATACCTGGCAATTTGTCGTAAGTTAAATCAACACCTGGCGAAACGATTAAACGGTCGTAAGACAATGTTGAACCGCCAGCAAGCTTCACTTGCTTTTTAGCAACATCCACTGAGACCACATAGTCCTTGACCAATTTCACGCCATGGTTCTTGCTAAGACCATCATATGAAACTGTGATGTCTTCCATTTTCCTGTTACCACCAATCACCAAATTAGACATCGGACAAGAAATAAAGTTCTGATTTGGCTCAACCAGTGTGACTTCGGCTGTGTAATTTGAAAACTTACGGACGTACTTAGCAGCTGTTGCACCACCATAACCGCCACCAATCACCAATACTTTGGCATTTTTAGCATCAATTTTTGTAGAGGCACAACCAATCAAAGTTGTTGCAGCAGCACCCGCACCCACCAATTGTATAAATTCGCGTCTTTGCATGATCAACTCCCGATTATTTTGTTTTAGCTACTGGTTTTTCAGCAGGCAATGATGCGAAGTAAGCAGAGATTTGTTCAATCTGCTCATCCGTGTAACCTTTACTCAACTGATGCATGATCGTAGCGCCTGGAATCTTGCCAGTTTTGTAGTCGTTCATTTTCTTGATCATTGCATCTTTATTTTGTCCCGCTAGGCTGGCCATGCCACCTTCAGAATAACCATCGGTACCGTGACAGGCTGCACAAGATGCAGTCCATTGTTTGATTTGCAAACTTTGGGCACTGGCCACAGAAGTTGCACCTAATAAGCCCACAAATAGGCTTGCCATCAACACTGATGGTTTGCGAATGAATGATTGCATCATTTCCCCCCTTTAATAACTCTCTGATTTTAATTGGATAAAACCTTTTTATGTCTTGGGGTTTCACCCTACAGTTAACTGATTTAACTAACTAAAAGATTATTGAACAGGATGATATTTAAAACAAATTCATTCTACTTATATGAATATGCCTTAAAAGCATTAGGAAAACCGATCAATGATTTTTTGGCCTGGATCATCCTCTTTTGAGGATTCTTGGCTGCTTATCTGGCAGGCTTTTCTGATTTTGTAGCGTACCGTGCCAAATCAAAGAAATCCAAATCAACCATCAAGCCGAAATCTTTCTGAATCACCTGGCCCTGAGGGTTGATCACATAAACCTCTGGAACACCTCTTCTCTTACCAATGGCTTTCGAAAGTTCCGGGGTCATCATCACCACCGGAAAAGTGTATTGATTTTTTTGCATGTAGTCTTTGACAGACTCGGCTCGTCGATCAATTGAAATGGTGATAATGTTCAACTGATCTGCCGGCACTTTTTGTCTGAGTTGTTGCAAGTATTTATTTTGTGCTCGGCAATAAGAGCACCACGTGGCCCAAACTTGAACAATTGTGTTTCTTTTTGTCCAATGTTCAGGCGTGAATGTTTCACCTTGAATTGATTGAATTTGTCCTAACAGCAAACGATCCCCAACTTCAATTGCATTTGCTTGAGATGACAGCAAAGTAAAGAGCATGCCTAAGAGCATGATTAGCTTTACCGCATTAGAAGAGGATTTAAGTAGTCCTTGCATAGAATCAAGCATAAACGAAATAAAGAAAAAGGCCATTCAGTTGAATGGCCTTTATTGGGTATTACTTTTAATATTTTTAAAAGAATGCCTGAATATTGGTTTGCGCACGACCCAAAATCAAAGCATGAATATCGTGTGTTCCCTCATAAGTGTTGACCACCTCTAAGTTCACCATGTGTCTTGCCACGCCATATTCATCAGAAATACCATTGCCGCCCATCATATCTCTGGCCATTCTGGCAACAGCCAATGATTTGCCACAAGAGTTGCGTTTCAAAATAGAAGTGATTTCAACGGCATCCGTGCCATCATCTTTCATGCGACCTAAACGCAAGCAAGCCTGCAAACCCAAACTGATTTCTGTTTGCATATCAGCCAATTTCACTTGGATCAATTGATTGGCAGCCAGTGGACGACCAAATTGATGACGATTCATCACATAGTCACGCGCTCTGAACCAGCAATCTTCAGCGGCGCCCAGGGCACCCCAAGCAATGCCATAACGTGCACTGTTCAAGCATGTGAATGGTCCTTTAAGACCTTTGATATTTGGGAAGATGTTGTCTTTTGGCACAAAGACTTCATCCATCACAATCTCACCGGTCAATGAGGTTCTTAGACCAACTTTGCCGTGAATCGCAGGCGCTGTTAAACCCTTCCAACCTTTTTCTAGAATGAAACCGCGGATCTCATCTTTACCAGTGGCTTCATCAATCAATTTTCCCCACACGACAAATACATCGGCGATGGGACTGTTGGTGATCCATATTTTCGAACCAGACAATGAGTAACCACCATCCACTGGTTTTGCTCGCGTCACCATGCTGGCTGGATCAGAACCATGATCAGGTTCAGTTAAGCCAAAGCAACCAATCCATTCACCCGTGGCCAGTTTTGGGAGATATTTCTTTTTTTGTTCTTCTGTGCCGAATTCATTGATAGGCACCATCACCAAAGAAGATTGCACGCTCAACATGGATCTGTAACCAGAATCCACTCGCTCAACTTCTCGCGCCACGAGGCCATAAGCCACATAGTTCAAACCTGCACCACCATATTGCTCCGGAATGGTCATACCCAACAAACCCAAATCGCCCATCTCTTTAAAAATAGCGATGTCTGTTTTTTCATGGCGAAAAGCTTCAATCACTCGCGGTAGTAACTGACCCTGACAGTAGTCATGAGCAGCATCTTTGATCATGCGCTCCTCTTCAGTTAACTGATCATCTAAACGCAGTGGATCATTCCATTGAAAAGTCTGACTCATAAAGAATTACCTATTAGCTATTAATACTAGTTATGAAAATGTGTGAAGCTTTCCGCGTTTTCGCGGTCGGTGGTCAAAGTATTTTCAATCTTGCTTTGATCAGCGTAACCCAATGACATGCCGCAAATTAATTGCTGCTCTGGATTGAGGTTCAAATGCTTGGCAATCACTCGATGAAATTGAGTAAATGCCGCCTGCGGGCAAGTATCAAGGCCACGGGCCTTGGCAGCCAACATCACGTTTTGTACAAACATGCCGTAGTCAAACCAGCTACCTTGCTGCATGACTCGATCAATGGTGAAGAACACTCCTACAGGAGCATCAAAGAATTGATAGTTGCGAGCGCCTTGAGCTTTCATCCTATCTTTATCTTCTTTACCAATTCCTAACAAACCATATAAATCAAAACCAACTTTGCGACGGCGCGCTAGATAAGGGTCAACCCACTTTGAAGGGTAGTAGTTATATTCTTCGGTGTGCTCTTTAAGCGCTTCAGGATCATTAAAAATAGCCATGATTTCATCGGTGATTGCTTGCTTCACAGCACCTTGAACAATGTGCACTTGCCAAGGTTGCGTGTTAGTACCTGATGGAGCGCGACCTGAGACATTCATGATGTCCAGAATGTCTTGTTTTTTTACTTCAGTCGGCAAAAAAGCACGAATGGAGCGTCTTGCTTTGATATTGTCATCAACGATTTTGGTAATTTCTGCTGTATTCATTTGTTTTTGTCTCTTCTTTTTATTGGGTAGGCTAGAGGATAAAACAGACTCCAAATCTTCGCTGAGGATTTAAATGCCAATAATCCAAGGAATTAGGTCGAAAAAGCCAGCTTTTTGGGTTCTCAAAGCTCAATAAATGCTTTTTTTGCCAAAAATGCCTACTTTTAGGCGTTTTACCCCCATAAAACCTAGTAAAAGCCCTGATTAAATAATCATATCCCTTTATTCAATCTGTGCGATACTCAGCGCGTAGGTCTTCAAGTAGCTTCCGTCGTTTCCATTTTTCAAAATGGATGATTCGGTTAGTTGAATCTTCCAGCCCTGCAAAGAAAAGGTGAGAAATCACCACGTTTAATTTTTTTAAGGAATTTCAGTAATGGCAACAGGTATTGTTAAGTGGTTCAACGACGCAAAAGGTTTTGGTTTTATTACTCCTGATGGTGGTGGTGAAGATCTATTCGCTCACTTCTCAGCGATTCAAGGTAACGGATTCAAAAGCTTGAAAGAAAACCAAAAGGTTAGCTTTGAAGTAACAACTGGCCCTAAGGGCAAGCAAGCTTCAAACATCAACCCAATGTAATTTGGTGTTATGTTTATAAGAACCCGACTTCGGTCGGGTTTTTTATTGCCTATTTTTTATGGCCTGCTCTGATTGAATGATTTAAATCAGTCCCACTCCACCCAGCACTGCCCCAATCAATAGCAACAACAAGATATGTAGCTTTGTTTTCCAAATTAGGAAGACAGTGACGATGGTGCATAACCACAATGGCCAATCATTTTCCAAACTGGTGTTAGCTGCACTGATCAACCAACTGGTTGCCAGAATCGCACCAATCACCAATGGAGCCAATCCTTGTTTAAACGCCAACACAAAATTACTATCCTTATTGGCTTGAACCCACTTCGCGGTTGAGTACGTCAGAATTGAACTGGGCAACATCACACCAATCATGGCCAAGACCATGCCAAAGGTCCCCCAGAGATACTGGGCATAAATTGTTGTGACAGAGTTAATCCCAATGTGCCAACCCATCATGGCAATCACCAAAATATTCGGTCCAGGGGCTGATTGAGCAATCGCAATCGATGCCGCGAATTGATCTTCAGACATCCAAGTATTTTGATAGACCAAATGGCGATGCATCTCAGGGATGACGGTCACTGCTCCACCAACGGCCATCAATGAAACAGCCGTGAAGTGTAGAAATACATCTAGCCAGTTAGCAAAAGAAAATTGAATCATGGCTTGACCCGATGATAAGTCAGATAGATTGACAGAATGCCAAGGCTCAAGAGCACATGCACCAAAGGAACTCTGATCCAAGCCACCAAAATAAAACATAGCAAGGCAATACCGATGGCAGGCAAATAACCCAGTGGATGCTTTTTAAGTGCGCTGGCTAATTTAAGAGATGTACCAGCAATCAAGCCTGCAGCAACTGCACCCATGCCTTTGATTGCTCCCGCAATCACTGAGTTAGAACCCCAATGAAGATAGGCGATTGCTATGATAAGCAGCGCTAACATGGGGAATAACAACATGCCTGCAATGGCGGCCAATGCACCGGGCAAGCCAAAATGACGTGAGCCAAAAATGATCGCTAAGTTAACAACATTGGGTCCAGGCAAAACTTGGGCAACAGCCCACTCCTCAAGAAACTCTTCTCTTGTGTACCAACGTTTTTTATCAACCAATTCGCGCTCAGCAACCGGCAACACACCACCAAAGCCTTGCAGAGCGAGCCAAGTGAATACCCAGAATATTTCAGATTTAGATTGGGGTACTTGGCTCATGAACTTATTTTATATCGACAAGGGAGCATGACAGACAAACAAAAAAGGAGCCGAAGCTCCTTTGTTCAAGTTTGCATCTTCAATGACGGATCAGTTGGCAGATGCCTCTTTAACGCGCATGGTCCTTGCTTGTTCATTGATGGGTCTGACGATCTTGCCTTGAAAGAAGACAGATGCTTGAGATAACCCGTTGGTCAAGATGGTGAATGGGGCTTTACCACCAAAGGTGTGACCGGCACCAGCATCAATCGATTGCATCATTGATTTGCCTGTGGCATCGACCACACAAACAATCTGTCTTGACTTCACAATCACATGCACAAAGTTACCAGGCTTATTAGGTTCAGTCACTGATTGCTCTGTCACGCCCGAGTCAGGCTTAGGGCAGCTAACGTCCGATGGCAATGGTGATGTAGCCACCACATTGGCCCCTGCTGGAGCAGCTGAACTTGGTGCAGATGGGTTTGCTGGGTTTGCTGGGTTTGTAGGATTGGCTGGATTAGCCTCATCTTCTTTAGGTTCAGCACCTTCAACCACAACAGCTTGAGGCTCTGCTGCTGGCGGATTGAATAAAGCAATGATATCATCCTTACTCGAGTAAAGACCACCGGCCACCAAAAGCAACAACAAAACTGACATCAAACCACTGCGTGATCGCTTGGTTTTTGGTCTTGAAGAATCCATCTGACCACCAGACTGAAGATTCTCTAAAGTAACTTTGGTTGGTTGACTTGGTTCTGACTTATTTGCAAATTTATTCGCTGGCTGCTTTGAATCTTCAGCTACTGGCTTCACTTCAGCAAGAATGGCCTGCACTTCTTTGACCACTTTTGTTTCTGTGGATTTTGTCTGTTCTGTATCGTCAATGGCCGCATCAAATGGCAAAGACTCCTGTTGAGCCAAATCACCATCCGGGTGAACTAAAACAAGTGATTCGTCGAGTTGCAATATTTTGGCAACTTTTTTTGCCACTGTGATTTTGTGGGATTCAGAATAAAAACTGCTGATTCCACCCTGCTCTAACTCGTTAATATGTTTTTTAGATAAACAGGCTTTGATCGCTAACTCATGAGGTTCAAGTCTTAGCTTTTCACGGGCGGCTTTAAGCACCTTCCCCTGAATTTCAGGCAGGATTTCAATTTTATTTTTTGATCCTATTGACATGCTGTCTCCATGAGCTCTTTGGCCTCATCGCGTTACTTTAACATCGTTAAATTACTAAAAACTCTAAATTCATCAAAGAGTTGTTACTTATTCCTCACTAAACCAAATAAACGGACCAATTCTTGTAAAGAAGGCGCCCTCATTTTTTCCATCACCCGTGATTTATGCACTTTGATGGTGGCATCCGTTGTACCCAAGCGAACAGCCACGTCCTTATTCATCAAACCCTCTACCAATAGGGCGCAAACCTCTTTTTCCCTGGGGGTCAAGGAGTCGTAACGTTGATTCACGGTCAATGCCTGGGCCATCGACTGGAAGATTTCTTTGTCTTTTTGAATGGCGATGCTGACAGAACGCAATAAATCATCCAAATTAAATGGCTTGAACAAGAAATCTACCGCCCCTTGTTTCATGCTGGTCACGATTTCATGAGGCATCGATTCACCTGAGATGAAAATGATCGGCGTCTCTCGTCCCATTTCTTTTAATTTATTTTGCAACTCAACGCCTGACATGCTGGGCATGCGCATATCCAAAAGGATGGTGGCTGGTGAAACCGGAATTGATTTCTCTAAAAATGACTCCGGAGAGTCATGAGACTCGATGGAGTAACCGCAACTGTTCAACATGCGAGTCAAAGAGCTGCGCATTGAAGCGTCGTCGTCAATAATGTATATGTGGCCTAATTCACTCAAAATGCTATATCTTTCAGATATTTAACTTTAAACATATTAGTTAGATTAATAGCATTCGGCTATTAGCTTCGAAGCTAATAAAAAAGGCTGCACAAAAGAGGTGCAGCCTTTATGGTTTTGACTCATGTTTTTGATCAGTGCTCTGGGGTGACCTGCAGTGCAACCAAAAATCTAGAAACCATGTTGTAAGTAGCAATCACACCTACCAATTCCACTAAATGCGAGTTACCCAAAGCGCTTTGTAAACGCTTCATCAAAGCAGGGTCGACTTCAATCGAGCGCGTCATTTGAATGGTCAATTCAATGGCATCCTCTTCTAACTGACTGAACAAACCTGCTGGCAGTGGCCCAGACCCAATTTGGCGCAAGGCTTTGACTTGCTCTTCAGTGCCACCAGAACTTAAAAAGACTGGGGCATGATGAATGAATTCATATTCAGCACGGTTCAAGATGGCCACACCGCACATACCCAACTCACGCAGTTTTGGGTCAAGGCCAAGGTTGTTACGAACCTCGCCTAAAAAAGCATTCCACCCAGTGGCAAATGGAGCGCTGTGCAATAGCATGCGATCAAGATTGATGAATTGGCCGCCTCGCCTTTGACGAATAGCGGCCACCAAATCCGCTGGCTCTTGCAAGTCCAGCGGTTGATAAGGAACAAGACGTTCAGTCATTGATTAATCAGCTGCCTTGATGTTGTTAGCCTTGATGAAAGCACCCCAAACATCAATCTGCTTATTAACAAAATCTTGAGCAGGCTTTGGACCCAAGGCTGCAATTTCAATGCCTTGTGATTTCAAGCGTTGTGCAATCTCAGGATTCTTCAATGCCTTAGCAACTTCTTCATGCATGCGATTTACGATCGCTGCTGGTGTTTTTGCTGGAGCAATGATCGCCCACCAAGCTGGTGCTTCAAAGTTAGGGTAACCACTTTCAGCAATCGTTGGAACGTTTGGTAATTCTGGTGAACGCTTGCTGGTTGTCACAGCCAAAGGTATCACACCGCCCGAATCAACGTGAGGCTTCACCAAGAATAATGAACCAATCGCCAAAGGCACATGACCTGCCAAAGCATCTTGCATCAAAGGACCACCGCCACGATAAGGCACGTGCGTCCAATCAAATTTAGCGTCTTTGGCCAAAGATGCCAAAGCCAAATGACCTAAGCTACCTGTACCAATTGAACCGTAGTTATTGGCTTTTTTTGCTTTTGCATCGGCTAGCAATTGTTTGAAGCTCGTGATACCTGATGCTTTGCTAGCAGTTAACACCATCGGCGCTGTACCAATCATGGTCACAGTCGTCAAATCAGTTTTGGTCTTATACGGTAATTTTTCGATCATGTTCTCGTTCACACCGTGGGTGTCGAACACAACGCCAAACGTATAACCATCCGGTTGAGCTCTGGCAACTGCAGCAGCACCAATTGAACCTGATGCTCCACCAATGTTTTCAACAATCACGTTTTGCTTCATTTGATTTTGCAAGGCTGGAGCCAAAATTCTGGCAACCTGGTCAACAGATCCCCCTGGTGGGAAAACCGCGATCAATTTAACTACTTTTTGAGTTGGCCAGTCGTTGCTTTGTGCCTGAGCGACACCACTGATACATAAAACCGACATCAAGCCGGCTAAAAGCTTATTCATTTCGTCTCCTTTAGGTTTTGTCCGGCTTTTTTAGCTCTGTGACTTCATAAATATCCCACACTCCTATAATGAATGCAATTAAAAAAACGGGACAAATCATGCGCAAGAAAATTGTGGTTTTGGATGATTATGAAAATTCATATGAAAAACTGTCCAATTGGAGCTCCATCAAAGCATCAGCCGATGTCCAGATCTTCAATCAACCCCTCTTAGGCGTTGCTCTACTTGAAAAGATTCAAGATGCTCATGCCTTGGTGTTGATGCGCGACCGCACCCCCCTCAAAGCAGAGCTGATTGCTAAGTTAAAACATTTGGAATATGTGGTCTTTACCGGCACCCGAAATTTAGCCTTAGATACTGAAGCTTTAAAACAACGAAGTATCCCAATCAGTCATACCGAATGGGGTCCATCCAAAGACAGTACGGCTGAGTTAACTTGGGCATTGATTTTGGGATTGCACAAACGATTGGTTGAACAAAACAAACTGATCATTGATCAGCAATGGCGCAATCAACATTCTTTGTTGCCAGTGTTAAAAGGTCAAACTTTGGGTTTGGTAGGCTTGGGTGAAATTGGTTCACGCGTGGCCAAAGTAGCGTTAGCCTTTGGCATGAAAGTTGTCACTTGGAGCCCCAACATGACTGCTGAAAGAGCTGCGGCTGTCGGTGCTGAATCAGTTAGCTTGGATGTCCTTCTGCAAACATCTGACATTGTCTCTTTGCACATCGTTGCCAGCCCAACGACCAAGGGCATGATCAATCAAGAAAAATTAGCTCTGATGAAAAAAGATGCTTTGCTGATCAACACATCACGCTCAACCTTGGTTGATACAAATGCATTGGTTCAAGCACTTCAACACAAAAATATCGGCGGTGCCGCTTTGGATGTTTTTGATATTGAGCCGATCCCTGCTGATCATCCTTTGCGCAGCACACCCAATACATTGCTCACCCCACACCTTGGCTTTGTCGCACAGCCAGTGTTCAAGTCATTCACGACCGGTGTGGTTGAGTGTTTAGAAGCTTGGTTAAATGGTCAAGCCATCATCCGTCCTCTGCCCTGATTGCGGCAACCCACGAGGCGCTCTGCAATCAGAGTGCCCTTATTGTGGATCGCAAGAAACACCACCGCTGCCTAAAAAGTTAGCAGGTATTTTCACGCTTAATTTAGAAGAGAATTTACCGAGGGTCGACGAAGCCTTGGTGATTTTTGATCGAGCTTTAGATGAACTGGCCAAAACAGCAATCAGAGTTGTGAAAGTGATCCATGGGTATGGCTCAGGTGGACAAGGTGGCCGAATCAAAGAAGCGATTCGCCAAGAACTGATTTATCAAAGACGCTCTCACTTGATCAGTAGTTATTTTGCAGGCGAGGATTTGGGTCAGGGCAAAGAGTCTTATCAAGAACTTTGCAGGCAATACCCTGCTGTTAAAGATATTCTGACAAAAGATATTTATGGCAACCCAGGCATCACATTGATTATTCTGAAAAGATGAGCAAACCGTTCACCAACTCTCAATCTTCAGAATGCCCGCAATGTGGCAAGATTTTTGAATGCCTTGCGGCCACAAATGTGGAAGATTGCTGGTGTATGTCACTGCCACCAGTGAGTTTCAAAGATGGCGAAAAAAGCAGTTCTTGCTGGTGCCCCAATTGCCTTAAACAGCAATTAGAAAAGCAATCAAAACAAGATTAAAGAGGAGCTAAGCACTCCTCGAGTGTGAACAGAGCTCACTCAGAGCGCGAACAAACCCATTCACGTCTTTGCCATTCACCTGGTTTTTCAGCAAAAACCATCCAAATGACCAAACCGCTCATCAAAGACCAAATTGGGTTAGAAATCAAAGTTTTCATTTAAATACTCCTTTTAAAGCCAGTAGATACAAGGCACAGTGCCTATACTGTATAAATATACAGTATTTTTAGAAGATGTCAAGAAATTACTTAAAATCCTTAAAAAGGGCTTGTTTGGGCAGATAATTGATAATTCAAAAGAGTCCAGGAAGCCTGGGTTCTTTTGAACAATGTCTAGATAACTGGGTGAATGATGACTTTGGCTGAAATGATTTTTGATGGACTGGTTTACTTAATCGGGGGGCTGGTGGTTTTGTATATGGTCCGTCGCTATTGGGCGATGTTTCGTGCCAGCAAAAAAGATGCTTCGAAATAAGGAAAAGGCGCCATGTTTTTAACAACTATTCGCACCCCACTCTCTCGTGTTTTATTAAGTGCCTGTTTGGTATTATTTTCAAACCTATCTTTGGCGCAGGCAGAAATTCCAGACGCAAAGGTTGCTCAAGGAATTGAATACATCAGCGGTGGCATTGGTAGTGAAGAGTCCGATGCCATGTTGGCTCTCGGCAAAAAATGGCCCTTGGTTTTGGAATTCTCTCAAGATCATCCACAAAGACCATTGTGGGTTGCTGATGTAACGGTCAAGATTTTTGACCAAAAAAAGAAGGTTGTTTTTGAGGCCTTGAGTGATGGCCCCATCATGTTGCTGAAAATGACCGCTGGCAAATACGATGCTGAATACACATTCGAAGGAAAAGTTTTGAAACGTTCCTTGGTGGTTGAGGAAGGCAAGTTCCAAAAACAATCGGTTGTTTGGCCACGATAAAGCGCAACAAGGTCCTGTGCGTTCATCTTTTATTGACAACATCAAAGGCATTGCTTGCCTGTTGATTGTTTTCCATCATTTGGCTTTTTACGGGCCGATGTCGGATGTTGCAAACGCAGTGATCCCCAATAGCATTGATTTCTTTTTTGATTACGCCCGCTTGGCGGTTGCGGCATTTCTTTGCATCGGTGGTTTTTTAACCGGTTTAAAAATCAGCGAACCCAATTTTTTCGCCAAGCACTCTGTCCAACAAGTGATTTGGCAAAAGTATCTTCGACTGGTGATTCCCTACCTTGGTGCAATTGCTTTGGCCATCGCCGCTTCATTTGTGGTGAGTCGCTTGATGCAACATCATTCAATCTCTGCAATGCCAGATGCACCTCAATTGTTGAGCCACCTGCTCTTTCTACAAAACATCCTTGGCTATGAATCCTTGTCCGCAGGACTTTGGTATGTCGCGATTGATTTTCAGTTATTTGCTTTTTGTGTTTTGGTGGTTTTCTTGGTAGAGAAATTATCTCCAGCCAGTTGGAGCTATCGAAATACCCGCCTGATCAGCGTGACCATTTTCAGTGGCCTCACGATTGCATCAGTGATGTATTTCAATTTGTATGATGTGTATGACGTTTGGTTCATTTTCTTTTTCGCCACCTATGGCTTGGGATTGCTAGCGGCATGCTTGGCTAAAAGCCAATCACATCATGTGTTGATTCTATCGGTGGTGGCAGTGACTATTTTTTCTCTTTATTACCAAGAGTTCCGAGAGCGCCTGTTGCTTGCATTACTGATGGCATTTTTACTATTTAGTAGTTATCAAAGCAATTGGTCTCAGTCCAAACTATGGAACAACCCTCTGAGAAAAATTGGAGAGATGTCTTATTCAATTTTCTTGGTGCATTTCCCTGTTTCTTTGGTGGTCAGCGGCATCTGGGTGCAGCTTTATCCAAGTGATCCTTGGATGAATGTCTTGGGTATGGGTTTATCAGCCTTGCTGAGTTTGTTACTGGCAATTCCTTTCTATAAGTACATAGAAAAGAATTAAACCTAACAAATTAAACCCAACCTTGCTTCCATTCCAAGACATTGGTGAGCGATCTCCATTGAATTGTTTTTTGACGCTTACTCATCACCGCTTCAATCACCACCTGCTCCACTAGCCCACCCTCAACTTCTGGCTCAATCACTTTGATCACCATGAAATGCTTTTCTTTGTTCTCAGGCATAACGGCAGTCCATTTACTCAAGAGCAATTTTTTGGGGTGAATCGGATTTTTTGTCATAGGTGAGATTTCAATGGCTCTTTAATTTTTATTCATTTCAATAGATACTAGGAAGATGAAACAATTATTGCAAGAAACCAAAACAATTGCTGTGGTGGGTCTGTCCAATAAACCTGACCGCCCATCCTATGGCGTGACGAAGTACATGCAAGCGCATGGCTACAAGATCATTCCTGTGAATCCTACTTGCTCTGAAATTTTGGGCGAGACCTGCTATCCAGATTTAAGCAGCATTCCAATTCCTGTGGACATGGTGAACGTGTTCAGAAAGTCAGAAGATTGCCTAGAAGTTGCTCATGAAGCGGTCAAAATCGGCGCAAAATCCTTGTGGCTGCAAATGGGTGTTATCAACCAGGAAGCCTTGGATTACGTCAGCTCGCATGGCTTGACTGGCGTCATGGATAAATGCCTGATGGTGGAACACCGCAAGCTAGGCCTCTAAGCCACCTTTAAGCACCCCAAGCAGAGCAGAAATCCTGATTCTGGATTAAGCTAGATGCATGAAAAAAATCAATGACATTCTGGCCAGCGAAATCACGCCTCAAAACATCTTTGAAAAAAGACGCCAATTAATCAAATTAGCAGCGATAGGTGCGTTTGGTTTATCCCAAGCCGAAGTTTTCAGTAGAAATGCTTTTGCTCAGAGCGGCCAAAAGCTCCCTGCCAAAGTCAATCCACAGTTCTTTGTGGCAGATAAGCTCACAAGCTACAAAGATGTTACGACCTACAATAATTTTTATGAGTTTGGCACAGACAAATCTGATCCTGCGCGCAATGCTCACACCTTAAAGACAAGACCATGGACCGTGAGTGTCGAAGGTCTCGTGAACAAACCAAAAGTTTGGGACATTGATGCTCTACTCAAGTTAGCCCCCATGGAAGAGCGTATCTATCGCTTTCGCTGTGTAGAAGGATGGTCGATGGTCATACCTTGGATTGGCTATTCTTTATCTCACTTAATCAAAGCCAGCGAACCACAAGGTTCTGCCAAGTACATTGAATTTATTTCTTTGGCTGACCCCAAACAAATGCCTGGCGTGAATAGTCGTGTATTGAATTGGCCGTACACAGAAGGCTTGCGTTTAGATGAAGCCATGAATCCTTTGGCACTTTTAACGTTTGGTCTTTATGGAGAAGTGCTGCCTAATCAGAATGGCGCACCAGTTCGTATCAATGTGCCTTGGAAATACGGCTTCAAGAGTGCTAAATCAATTGTAAAAATTCGCATCACCGATAAAGAACCTGCTACGAGCTGGAAAGTATCAGCTCCTTATGAGTACGGCTTTTATTCCAATGTGAACCCAGATGTGAATCATCCGCGTTGGAGCCAAGCAACCGAAAGAAGAATCGGTGCTGAGGGCGGCATGTTTGCTCCTAAGATCAAGACCTTGCCTTTTAATGGCTATGCTGAACAAGTGGCGCATCTTTATAAAGGCATGGATTTACGGAAGTTCTATTAAGTCATGAAAGCATTATTGATCGGCATTGGTTTGCTGCCATTGGTCCGATTGATAGTCTTGGGCTACCAAGAAGATTTGACAGCCAATCCTATTGAGTTCATCACTCGCTCAACAGGCACATGGGCCTTGGTTTTTTTGTGCTTGACCTTGGCCATCACACCTTTGAGAAAACTCACTGGCATTAATCAATTGCTCCAATACAGAAGAACCTTAGGTTTATTTGTGTTCTTCTATGCCTGCTTGCACTTTTCAATTTGGTTTTGGCTTGATCATGGTTTGATATTTTCAGAAATGATCATCGACGTCATCAAGCGCCCTTTCATCACCGTCGGATTCATATCTTTTGTTTTACTGATCCCTCTGGCCATCACTTCCAATCAATGGGCTGTTAAAAAACTGAAACGCAACTGGGCCAGGCTTCATCAATTGATTTACTTGATAGCACCATTGGTGATCCTTCATTACTTTTGGCACAAGTCAGGAAAGAATGATTACTTCACCGTGAGTATTTACGGCGCTGTTATTTTGATACTTCTCGCATTTAGATTAAGACTGAGGTTAAAACAATGAAACTGGTCAAACAAAACAATTTAAAGCCATCTGTTTACGGCAGCCTACTGGCGATGCTCATGATTTCGCTGACGAGTACAGCCAGCGCTCAATCAAAACCAACAGCCTTAGAAAAAACAACTCGGATTGGTCCACTTGAATGGGACTTGCACGAAGTAACGATTGGCACAGTCAAGCTTTACGCTCAACAAACCAAGTTTGTCAGCTCTGGTGAAAAAGAAGGCGGTAGCTTTATTTATGAATCTGGCTGGACACGTAAAAAAGGTTGGACTTGGTTGCAACCATTTGGTGTGCCCGCAAAAGACCAAGAGCCAGCGGTTCATTTGAACTTCGATGAAGCACAAGCCATCTGTCAATTTTTTGGTAAGCGACTGCCCAAGGATCAAGAATGGACATCAGCGGCTTTTCTCGAACAGCGGGCCACTCCTCCACAGCCATTCGTCAAAGGAAAACGTTACGTCTATGCCAATGGTGATACACCACAAAACTCTCATTGCTTGAATGGCTGTGCAGGTCTAAAAGGCTTAGCCCCTGCGAATGTTCTTAATCGCGGCACAGGCCACGTGACAGTGATGACCACTCAGCCTGGCGTCAATGGTTTGTACGATATGGGTGGCAACGTTTGGGAATGGGTGGATGATGGTCAAGGCAATGAAAGAGTCACCAGAGGTGCCTCTTGGTGGTACGGGCCAGAGAATCAACTTGAATCAGCTCTCGCCACAAAATCAAGAGATACTAAAGTCGCTTATGTTGGTTTTAGGTGTGTGAGAGATCTGAAGTGAAACTGCATCAACTGATTTAAGTAGTTGGGGTAATCAGAGATAGCATGATCACCCCCTTCTAGTATCAGTTGGTGTGCATGGGAGTATTTGGCAACTATCTCACGCCAATCTAAAACTTCATCCCCCTTTGCTGCCAATAAGAAGTAGCGCTCGGCTTGAGTGATCTCTTTTACATAGATCTCTTGAAGCTCTTCAATGTACTCTGGCAAGAAATGAAACACTTTTTCTTGGTGCCAAGATTTTTGCTCCCCAATGTATTTCCCCAAATCTCTTGCTGGCTCAATCGCTGGATTGAGCAAACTGACCTTGCTATCAAAGAGTTCAGCCAGATAAGTCGCGTAATAGCCACCCAAGGATGAACCCATGAAAGACAAAGTGCTGAATGTCTGCCCATGAATATGATCTTTGACCATTTGTATCGCTTCACGCGGTGAAGCAGGCAATTGTGGGCAGTACCAAGTGATTGCTTCACCCTCTTGAATGCGTTGCTCAATGGCGGCTTTGGTCAGCTGAGCCTTATTGGAGTTTGGTGAAGATTTGAAGCCGTGGAGATAAACAAATAAATGCATGGGAATGGTTTTAATTTTGAATCATGCTCGGTGAATGAGACTAATATAGTCGAATATTACTCAAGAAATCAGGTTTCTAAATGGCCACAATATTTGAAAAGCTTTTATCCGGTGAATTTCCCTGTGCCAAGGTCTACGAAGATGATCTCGTGTTTGCATTCATGGATGCTGGGCAAGTCAATGATGGGCATGTGATCGTGGCTTCTAAAAAGCCTTATGAAACCATTTTAGACATCGATGAAGAAACCACCCAGCGACTCTTTTTAGTGGCCAAGCGCATTGCTCACGTTGTTCAGGATGTATTCAAAGCTGAAGGCATCACCCTCTTACAAACCAACAAAGATGCTGGCTGGCAATCTGTGCCACACATCCATGTGCATGTTCTGCCTCGCTACAAAAATGATGGGGTCGAGCTGGTTTGGCCAAGAAAAGAACCAGGCATCGAGCGCCTCAAAGAATTGGCCAAATTGATTCAAGTGCCAAGCCTTTGAAAGATTCATCCATGAACTGTCCATGCGGCAAGGGTCGCTATGAAACATGCTGCGGAAGATTTCATGAGGGCAAAGAACTCGCTGGCAATGCCGAAGATTTGATGCGCTCTCGTTACAGTGCCTTTGTCTTGAAAAATGAAGCTTATTTATTAAGCACCTGGCACCCTTCCACCAGACCTCAAGAACCATTGTTCAACGAAGATCCTACCCAGTGGATGGGGCTGACTGTGAAGCAGTTCATTGAAGCCAGTGATCGTTTATCTGCCACGGTAGAATTTGTGGCAATCTACAAAATTAACGGCAAAGCGCATCGCCTTCACGAAATAAGTTCCTTTGTCTGTGAAGGTAATCAATGGCTCTATGTAGATGGGCAGTTTCCCAAGATAAAATGATTCTATGAACGACGATATTCTTCTTAAAATGCGCGCAGTCTTCCAAGATTGTCAAAAACAGGCTGTCATCTTGGTCCAACAGCACCCCAGCATCCATAAAGGCTTTGTGGCTGATATGCAATTCGCCAGTACTTTTGGCACCTTTTTGGGCGAAATCAAAATCAAGCATGGCATTGATATAGAAAAAGACTCTATGGCCCAACGCTTGATCAATGCCCTAGAAAAAACAGACTCGCACACGATTGGCTTGATCCGAGAAGAGATCTACGATGCTTTAGACAAGATGCAAGCAGAACAATATGCCAGCTATATCTTTATTAGCTGCTTCCCAAGCATTTACAAAGCAATGTCAGAAAAATAAAGGCCTGCCATGATGTCCGAACAATTAGCTAAGAAGACACTCAAAGAAAAACTCTTCATCATCATCTTTGAGGCAGACACTCGCGCCGGACAGTTATTTGATAAAACTTTGATTTTCTTGATTTTGCTGTCATTGGTTGTGGTGGTGGTTGATAGCATTGAATCATTCTCTTCAGAATTCCATTTCAGCTTGACCGTTCTCGAGTGGATTTTCACGCTCATTTTCAGTTTGGAATATATTGCACGCGTTTACTGCGCAAAAAATCGGATGCAGTACATCAAGAGCTTTTACGGCATCATCGATTTGGTTGCGATTCTTCCGACTTATTTAGCGATGCTCTTCCCTGAGCTTCACGCATTGATTGATGTGCGCGTCTTGCGTTTGATTCGTATCTTTAGAATTTTCAAACTCACCGAGTACGTGACCGAATACGTTCACTTGGGCGCTGCCTTGGCCGCAAGCCGCAGAAAGATCTTTGTCTTCTTGTCAGGCGTTTTGATGATTGTGATGGTCTTGGGCACCCTGATGTATGTGGTTGAGGGTCCAGCCAACGGATTTACCAGCATACCAACGAGTATTTATTGGGCCATCAGCACCATGACCACCGTGGGTTTTGGTGACATCACGCCCAAAACAGACTTGGGAAGATTCATCACCTCCATCATGATGTTGATGGGCTGGGGAACTTTGGCGGTACCCACCGGTATCGTGACCGCTGAATTAGCCAGCTCACGCACCGAACAAATCACCACCAGAACTTGTAAAGAATGTATGTCAGAAGGTCATGGCGCTACGGACCAGTTCTGTCGTCATTGTGGTGCCAAGTTACCTGACTACGTTCACGACTAAATCATCGCCCTTATTCATCACTGTTCTTTTTTGGATGATGACCAATATTTTTGCATCTCTAAAAATAGGAATGATGCTGACCAGGTGATGAGCAAGAGACCTAACAGTGCTTCTATCCCAGTCAGATACCTGAGATAGCCATTTGCCACCACATCTCCATAACCAACCGTGGTGTAGGTGATAAAAGATAAATAAACATAATCCAATAAGAGGCCATGCCCACTGGCGACACCAGTCAAGCCACCCATGCCATCAAATTGCAAAGCCAGCAAATAGCCAAAAGCAAATACCCAAATTTCAACAATGTGGGCCATAAAAATCACACCGGCACCTACCAACACTTTGAAGCGACCCGGCAAATGTGACACCTTGGGCAAACGTTTATCCAGTTGAAATAACACTTCGTAGTGAATCAAGATCACCAAAAGTGCCAAGAGCGTATTAAAGATGAAAGCCAGGGTGAGCAACATAAATAAGCTTTTTAAAATAATGAATCAGTCCATATTACTGATTTATGCAGCTTTGCACCACCGTAATGGTCCAACAAAAGATAAAAATCTTCAGAATGGTTACACTAGGTCCATTGATTAACTTTTAAAACATTGGCGCATGCTCTCTCAGCTAAAACAATTCAATGCCTTGGTGATTGGCTCTAGCGGTTCAATTGGTCAGGCATTCATTGAGCACTTGAAGAATTTGCCCAATTGTTCAAAAGTGATTGGCTTAAGCAGACAGTCAACCCCATCAATTGATTATGCTAATCCCAGCAGTATTCAAGCAGCAGCAAATGCCTTATCTCAAGAAGGCTCTTTCCAATTGATCATTGTTGCCACAGGCATTCTTCACAGCGATGCCTGGTCACCAGAAAAGAAGTTATCAGACTTGCATGAAGATCAGTTCATGAAAACCATGCATTTAAATGCTTTGGGGCCTGGCATGTGTTTGCAATCATTCGCCCCACTGTTAGATCCTGAGTTTGGTGTCATGGCTTGCCTGTCTGCCAAAGTCGGTAGCATTGAAGACAATCGCTTGGGTGGCTGGTATAGCTATCGTGCCTCTAAGGCTGCCTTGAATATGTTGATCAAAACTGCATCGATTGAGCAAAAACGCATGAGACCGAATCATTGTTTACTGGCATTGCACCCAGGAACAGTGGCCTCTGCTCTATCAAGACCCTTCAAGGGTGATCAGATTGGTAGAACGCCACAAGATGCTACTTCTGATATGTTGCAAGTGCTCTTGAATGTCACATCCAGTGACACTGGCAAGTTTTTAAGTTACCAAGGTGAAGAGATTCCTTGGTAACAAGTTCTCTAAATTTAATTATTTGATATTTTCAAATACTTGATTCATCGTCTTGGCCAAAGCGACATCTTTGTGGGTAATACCACCAGAATCATGCGTATTCAATGTAACGTTGATGGTGCCATAAACATTTGACCAATCCGGATGATGATTCATTTCTTCGATTGGCTCATAACAATTCTTCATGAAGGCAAAGGCTTGCTTAAAATCTTTGAAGATGAACTTTCTTTGCAGAGACAGTTGATCAGCACTGATAGCCCAACCCTCCAGCTCATGAATCGGAATATCTTTAATGGCCAACAAAGCTGGCTTGGCATTACTTATATTAGTTGCTTGAGTGGACATGTCGATCTTTTAGACGTGATGAGATATAAAACAAAGCTGGCGTGATCAACAACCAGATGACTGATAAGCTGATCATGGCGGGAACAAAGTCAGGGAATATCCCCGCCCCCATTCTGACACCTGCCCAGTAGGCAAATGGTCCACTGATAGAACCCAGAACTCCTGCAAGCAAGTATCGGCCATTCAGCCAGCTCATCGATGACTGAAGTGTTAACACCAAAGCAATCCAAATCGGCGTCATCCATAACGGTGCAAAAAAAGTCCAATAGCTGGTTGTGAAAGTAATCAAATTAAGTGATATCAGCACACTATCAATCACAATGCCCAAGATTGCGCCAATTAAAATCATTCCATGGTCATGAGTACGATGCTCTGAAGTGAGCAAAGCCCAAGCAATAATCCCCACAGAGATCAAAATAGCCAGCAGCTCAAATTGATGGGCAGCACCGAAAATGCACAAAAACCAAACTGCCTGAAATTGAATGAAATTGATCAGTTTTTTCATGAGTCTTTGCTCTGATTTCTTATGTATTAGCTCTAGTTGGTTAATTCTTAGCGTTTGTAAAAGGCCAATGTGACTTCACCTAAATAAATACCAAACTTACTCATTTTTGCTTTATTCAGCATGACCTTGTCATCCATCTGATACATCCAGTCATTGAACTGAACGTTATAGACCTTGCCATCAACTGGCAGCGCCAAGGTGTATGACCAATTCAAGGCATTGCCGGCAACCTCACCCAATGCTTCTCCAACCACATCAGATGCTGTGCCCTTGTAGCGATTGGGGGCTATTTCTGTGAGGGTCCACACACGACGCTGGGTGGTGCCATCTGAGTAAGTAAAGGCCTCATCCAACACACCAACCTTTTGACCATTCTGCACAGTCCACTTGGCATCGATCACGACTTTGAATCGCTTCACGACCTTATCGCTTCTGTCGGTGAAGATGCCATGGGCATCAATGGTTCCATTGAAATAGGTAGACAAGTCCAAGGCTGGTTTTTCTTGGGCATAGTCACTGACTTTCACACTTGAACATCCAAATAAGGCAAAACCCATTAAACAAACTCCTAAATGTTGCAAAAATTTAATCATGACAATAAGCCTCTAAGTTAACCCTCGGACAATATTGACCCAATAATACTTTTCTTAATTGGGGTGCACTGGTTTTGGGGTGTAACCAGATACCAAAAAATGCTTGGGAGAAAGACTCTCCAGAAATTTCACTGACAAATTGCCCGTTATAAAAAAACTGGGTACTGCCTTGAGGCTTTCTGATGGCAGTGATTGAATCCCCCACTTGTACGGTCTTGAATGCCCTGGCCAGTGGAGCGGCCCACTCTGCTCTTTGGGTATCACTGATGCCCATTTTTTTAAACTCATCCAAAGTTTGCTTAACAAGGGCAGTGGCTTCAAATTTACGCAGGTACTGAATATCCAAGGCCAAGCCACCTTTGGGTTCTTTACTGGTGTATAGCTTGGCATCGTAAAGAGTAAATCCCCAATAGGTCATTCTGCCCTGCCCCAGCGATTCCACATGATTGATACTTTTAGCTACCAAAGATTGATTGTGATCATTGAATGCAAAGGCAACTCCTGAGCACAGGAGTGCCAAGCTCAGCAAAAATATTTTTGC
>JBDLUD010000002.1:0-62512 GCA_039805465.1 Pseudomonadota bacterium | reverse complement strand
GCAGCCCACTTCGAACATGTCGGCCACAGAGGGCTCATCTTTGGCAGCAGCTTTTTGTGCCACCAACATGATGCGGCGCTCTGCAGCCATGGCGGCTTCGAGTGCTTTGATGCTCTTAGGTCGGCCCACAAACAAGGGGATGACCATGTGAGGAAACACAACCACGTCACGCAAAGGCAACAGTGGCAGTTCAAGAGGGGTAGCGGGCAGCGGGGGTTGTCCAGACATGGTCAGCCTTCCTGTAAAAAAGGGACGCGTGCTAGGCACCGTCCCCGAGTGAATCTTTAAGCTTTCTTGGCAGCTTCTCGGTACACCAACAAAGGTGGCTTGTTCTCATCAATAGTGGCCTCTTCGACCACCACTTTCTCGACATTCGATGAATTGGGCAATTCATACATGGTGTCGATCAAGGATTGTTCAAGGATAGAGCGTAAACCACGCGCGCCTGTTTTGCGGGCCAAGGCTTTTTTGGCAATAGCACGTAACGCGGCTGGGCGAATTTCGAGTTCAGCGCCTTCCATGGCCAGCAGTTTGCTGTATTGCTTGACCAAAGCGTTCTTTGGTTCGGTCAAGATCTGCACCAAGGCATCCTCAGTCAGCTCGGCCAAAGCGGCGATCACGGGCATACGGCCGACCAGCTCGGGAATCAATCCGAACTTGATGATGTCTTGTGGCTCCACTTCGCCAAACACTTCGGTTAGGCTGCGTGACTCTTTGCTCTTGACCGTGGCACCAAAGCCAATGCCCGAAGCTTCGGTGCGGTTCTCGATGACTTTTTCAAGCCCTGCAAACGCGCCACCGCAAATGAACAAGATGTTGGTCGTGTCGATTTGCAAGAAGTCTTGGTTGGGGTGCTTGCGACCACCTTGAGGTGGAATGCTCGCCATCGTGCCTTCAATCAGCTTGAGCAAGGCTTGTTGCACGCCCTCACCCGACACATCACGGGTGATGGAAGGGTTGTCAGACTTGCGTGAAATCTTGTCGATTTCGTCGATGTAGACGATGCCACGCTGTGCGCGTTCCACGTCGTACTCGCAGCTTTGCAGCAGCTTTTGAATGATGTTTTCAACGTCCTCACCCACATAACCGGCTTCAGTCAAAGTGGTGGCATCAGCAATCACAAATGGCACATCCAACAATCTTGCCAATGTTTGAGCCAATAAAGTTTTGCCTGATCCGGTTGGACCAATCAACAAAATATTACTCTTGGCCAATTCAATACCTTTATGAACAGTTTTTTTGTTTTTGGCTGCACCAGTGGTTTCAATGTGCTTGAGGCGCTTGTAGTGGTTGTAAACCGCTACCGCCAGTTGTTTCTTCGCATGATCTTGACCAATCACATACTGATCAAGACTGGCGCGAATTTCATGAGGCGTTGGCAAACCTTCGCGAAGATCTGCTTCTGGTAATTGGCTGATTTCTTCAGTGATGATGTCAGTGCATAAATCAATGCACTCATCACAAATAAATACAGAAGGACCTGCAATCAGTTTTTTAACTTCGTGCTGACTCTTGCCACAGAATGAGCAATAAAGAGGCTTCTCGGTTGAAGTTGTTGTATCGCTCATCAGTGAACCTCCTGACTATCTTTTGGATTAGCGCTTTTCGATCACTTGATCGATGAGGCCATATTCTTTGGCTTGCTCTGCTGACATGAAATTATCACGATCAGTATCTTTTGCGATCGTTTCAATCGTTTGACCCGTGCGATCTGACAATACTTTGTTCAAACGTTCACGCAAATAAAGAATCTCGCGCGCTTGAATTTCGATGTCTGACGCTTGACCACGTGCACCACCCAAAGGTTGATGAATCATCACACGTGAATTAGGCAATGAGAAACGCTTGCCTTTGGTACCGGCTGCCAACAAGAATGCGCCCATGCTCGCTGCCATACCCATACACAAAGTGCTGACATCAGGCTTGATGAACTGCATTGTGTCGTAAATAGCCAAACCAGCTGAAACCGATCCACCTGGAGAGTTGATGTACAAAGAAATGTCTTTCTCTGGGTTTTCGCTTTCCAAGAAAAGCAATTGAGCAATCACCAAATTTGCTGTTTGGTCATTGACCTCACCCACCAAGAACACCACACGCTCTTTAAGCAAGCGTGAATAAATGTCATAAGCACGCTCACCGCGACCAGATGTTTCTACCACCATTGGAACCATGCCCAAGGCTTCTGTATCTAGTGCGCTATTTTGTGTGTGGTTCATATTCTTTTCATCTCCAGGGTATCCATCAACAGCCATTCAAAACATTACATCTTGCTGAGTTCTTCAAAGCTTACTGCTTTTTCCGATACTTTGGCTAGACCTGTTACATATGCCACCACATTGTTCTCTAAAACAAGGGCTTCAACATCGGCCAAACGCTTTGGATCGCTGTAATACCAACGCATCACTTCTTTTGGATCTTCATAACTAGCTGATTGCTCTTCGATTTCAGCTTTGATTTGCTCAGGCTTTGCTTCCAATGACTGAAGCTTAACCAATTCATTCAAGATCAAACCAAGCTTCACGCGCTGCTCAGCTTGTGAGGTGAATAGTTCTGCAGGAATTGGAGCATCTTTGGCATTAGGTACACCACGAGCAGCCAAGTCTTGACGCGCATTGGCAATCAAACGCTCTTGCTCTTGTGCTACCAAACCTTTAGGCACATCCATTTCACAGGCTTTTGTCAAAGATTCCATCACTTGGCCTTTTAACAATGTCTGTGTGCGACGCGTGACTTCACGTGTCAAGTTAGTACGAATTTCTTCACGCATCTTGGCAACGCCTTCAGCCACGCCCAATGCTTTGGCCAACTCATCGTTCACTTCTGGCAAATGTGGCCATTCCACTTTTTTCATTGTGATGGTGAAGTCAGCTGTTTTACCAGCCACGTCTTTACCGTGATAATCAGCTGGGAAAGCCAATGGGAAAGTCTTGTCTTCGCCTGCCTTCAAACCCAAAGCCGCAGCTTCGAATTCTGGCAACATGCGGCCTTCGCCCAATACGAAAGAAAAGTTCTCGGCTTTACCGCCAGCGAACTCAACACCTTCAATCTTGCCCACGAAATCAACGGTGACTTGGTCACCAGTTTGAGCTGCTGTGTTTGCACCGCCATTGCCATGATCACCCGCTTCACCACGCACATGGTAGTGAACGCGTTGCTTGCGCAAAATTTCTAATGTCTTCTCGATTTCACCATCATTCACATCAGTGGTGTGACGTGTGATTTCAACTTTTGATAGATCACCGATTTTCACTTCTGGGAACACTTCAAATTTAGCGTCATACACGATTGGATCAGCAGTCATGTCGCTCTTAGGCTCAAGACTTGGCTGACCAGCAATT
The DNA here is from genome assembly GCA_039805465.1 of Pseudomonadota bacterium. Lineage (GTDB taxonomy): Bacteria > Pseudomonadota > Gammaproteobacteria > Burkholderiales > Burkholderiaceae > Polynucleobacter. The sequence continues at coordinate 59,174 of JBDLUD010000002.1, read as the reverse complement.
TTCAAACCTTCTTTTTTGCTGATATCAAAGAATAATTTAGAAGCATGGTCAAACTGAACTTCGAAGTCCACTTGCATACCGTATTGGGCTTCAACCATTTTCATGGGAACCTTGCCAGGACGGAAGCCTGCCATCTTGACTGTTTTTGACAGTTTTTGTAAGCGCGCAGCGCGTGCTTTTTCAGTATCAGCTTTTGGAAAGCTTAAAGTAATTTTACGGTCTAAATTGCCGAGGTTTTCAATCGTTACAGACATGCTGGTATCCCGTTTAAGCTAATAAAATTAGAGGCTTAGGAATCAACCACTCTAGGGTTTTTCCGCCACCACTGGTGAAACACTACAAAAGCTCACTATTCTACATGATGGGCGGGTGAATAGGACGTCTTATGATTCAGTGGTTTATAGGGCTTTTAGCGCTTATCTCCATGAGGCGGATTGGCATTCATGGTCAACCTAGCTAAACTACCGAGTCCATTGATTTAGCAGACAGAAAGAACAGCAAGATGAAGATGATTCAAGAATTCCGCGCTTTTGCGGTCCGAGGCAATGTGATTGACTTGGCCGTGGGTGTGATCATTGGTGGCGCTTTTGGCAAAATCGTTGATTCTGTTGTGGGCGATGTGATCATGCCTTTGGTGGCATGGTTGATTGGTGGAAAATTAGATTTTTCTAATTTATTCATTGTTTTAGGCAAAGTTCCTGAAAATGTCCCAATGACCCTGGATGCCCTCAAAAAAGCTGGCGTTCCATTATTTGCCTACGGTAACTTTTTGACGATCACCCTCAATTTCGTGATTTTGGCCTTCATCATTTTCCAAATGGTCAAAATCATTAATCGCATTAAACTTCAGGACGAAGCAGATGCGCCACCACCTCCAGTACCTGAAGATATTCAGCTATTAAGAGAAATCAGAGACAGTTTGAAAAAATAAGGATAGAAGAAGATGATCACCACTCCATCAGGTTTGCAGTACGAAGACACAGTTGTAGGATCTGGCGCAGAAGCCACTAAAGGTCAATATGTGTCAGTTCATTACACAGGTTGGTTGTATGAAAACGGCCAAGCAGGTTCAAAGTTTGATTCCAGCAAAGATCGCAATGATCCTTTTGAGTTCCCTTTGGGCGGCGGCATGGTTATCCGTGGTTGGGATGAAGGCGTTCAAGGCATGAAAGTCGGCGGCACACGTCGCTTGGTGATCCCTTCAGATTTGGGCTATGGTGCATCAGGTGCTGGTGGCGTGATTCCACCAAATGCAACTTTGTTATTTGAAGTGGAATTATTGGCTGTTTAAGAAATCATTCTGATTCAATAAAAAAGCCTCGACTTAGTTCGAGGCTTTTTTATTTGATGTTGCTTTTCTATCTTTTTCTAAAGCACCATTTAATTTTTTACGATCAATGCAATTGCTTGCACAGCAATGCCCTCGCCTCTTCCTAGATGGCCGAGCTTCTCATTGGTTTTGGCTTTGACATTGATGTGATCTGAAGTCACGTTCAAATCACTGGCAATGTTCTTCACCATCTCAGGTATGTGGGGTGCCATCTTGGGTGACTGACAGATGATGGTGGCATCCACATTGCCCACTGAATAACCTGCTGCCTGAAGTAATGACATGGTGGCTCGAAGTAAGACACGACTGTCTGCACCTTTGTATCTGTCATCCGTATCCGGGAAGTGGCGTCCAATATCACCGAGTGCTGCTGCTCCTAACAAAGCATCTGTGATCGCGTGCAACAAAGCATCTGCATCAGAATGACCCAGCAGACCTTTGTCATGAGGGATTTTTATACCCCCTAAAATCAAATCACGGCCAGCTACCAAAGCGTGAACGTCGTAACCTTGTCCGATTCGAAATGCGCTACCTGTCATTACTTCTCTTTCTTTTCAGAATGATGAGTCAAGATTTGATCCATCAATGCCCAATCTTGTGGGTATGTGATTTTGATATTACGCCATTCTCCTGGTACCAAGAGTGGTTCACAACCAACACGCTCCATAGCACTGGCTTCATCTGTGACTTCAAATTTGTTCTTAATCGCCGCATCCAATGCTTCAGTCAAAGCCATCAAGCGGAACATTTGGGGAGTTTGAGCTAGCCACAAACCATCTCTTGGCAATGTTTTACCAATACATTGTGGGTTTTGTGAAGAAATCAGTTTCAAGGTGTCCGCCATCGGCATGGCCAAAATGCCACCACTGACATAAACATGCTCAGTGACTGCTTTGATCAATCGTCTGGCAGCCTCAACGGTCAAGCCTGGTCTGGCTGCATCGTGCACCAAGATCCAGGCGTCTTGATCAACACCAGACTTCGTCATGGCTTTAAGGGTATTAACGACCGTATCAGCTCTGGTAGCGCCACCAGTGACACTCAGATGAAAACGCGGGTCTTGCGGCCAAGAGGCATTCATTGGCTCTTGGGGCAGCTCTTTACTATCTTCTGAAACACCGACCCAAACAGAGGCAATCTCAGGCATGGATAAGAAGGTATTGATGGCGTGAAGCGCCATTGGCTGACCTGCCAGAGACTCAAATTGTTTGGGTTGCTTCAAACCCATGCGACTACCAGTGCCGGCACAAGGAATCAAAACATGCAGATTTGGCATCGATTTTGGAGGGGTTTGAGCTAAGTTCATGCCTCAATTCTATAATGTCTAGCTTATGCAGAAGTTATCGGCTGAAATATTGGCCAAAACTAGTTCGGTGACATGGTCACCCCCCCTCCCCGGACCAAGGGATGGGCAGCGCTTTACCTTGAGCGGCTTAAATGGTTCCTCTGATGCTGCGGTGATTGCCCAACAGGCTGTAACTCATCGTTCAGCCTTCTCTGTGATGGTGATCATTTGTGCGAATGCCTTGGATGCTGCGCGCTTGCATGAAGAAATCCCAGTCTTTGCTCCCGATCTAAAAGTCAGGTTGTTACCTGATTGGGAAATCTTGCCCTACGATGCTTTTTCACCGCATCAAGATTTGGTGTCTGAGCGTTTAGCAACGCTTCATGAATTATTGATCGGTCATTGCGATATTGTTTTAATGCCCGTGACCACCGCCATACAGAAATTAGGTCCCCCAAGTTTCTTAGCGGCACACACCTTCTTTTTTAAGAAGGGGGATAAGTTAGACGAGATGGCCTTGCGATTGCAATTACAGCAAGCAGGTTACGATCCAGTGAGTGCTGTGGTTCGCCCTGGTGAATACAGTTTGCGCGGCGGCTTGATTGATTTGTTTCCGATGGGCTCAGCCTTGCCTTATCGCTTGGATTTATTCGGTGATGAGATTGATCAAATCAGATCGTTCGATCCAGACACACAACGCAGTTTGTTCCCTGTACAAGAAGTACGTTTACTGCCCGGACATGAATTTCCCATGGACGAAGAATCACGCACAGCGTTTCGTGGTCGTTGGCGCGAAGTGTTTGATGGTGATCCAAGTCGCTGCAGTATTTATAAAGACATGGGCTTAGGCATACCAAGTGCGGGCATTGAATCTTATTTACCGCTGTTCTTTGAGAGCACTGCCACTGTATTTGACTATCTGCCCTTGGGCAAAGGGCCCGTTTGGCTAGGCATCCATGGTGAACTAGAAAGCCAAATCAAAGGTTTTTGGCAAGACACTCAGCAGCGCTATAACTTTTTAAGCCATGATTCTTCACGACCAGTTTTAGATCCTAAGCAACTGTATTTACAAAACGATGAGTTGTTCACTTTATTAAAGCCTCACGCTCGTTTGGTTTTTCAAAAAGAAATTGCTGGAGAGAACCCTCAAAAAAGTTCTGATGAAACGATTGAAGTAGCTGAGCGAAGCTTTTGGTCTTTGCCAGACATTGCAGTAAATCGCAAAGATGCTGATCCAATCTCCAAGATCAAGCATTTGATTAACAATACCGAATCACGGGTCTTGATCAGCGCTGATAGTGCTGGTCGTCGTGAAACCATTCGTCAGCTGTTTGAAGAAAATCAATTAAAGACTCACTCTTCAGATTCTGTGGCTGAATTCATTGCCTCTGATGTGCCCTTGTCGATCACTCACAGTGCGATTCACGATGGCTTTGTGGCCAGCCATGCCAAGATCATTGTGATCACTGAGTCAGAACTTTTTGCTGCCAGCGCCAGAACCAAGCGCAAAGGCAAAGACAAGGAAGCCAGTAACGTTGATACCTTGGTCAAAGATTTGTCCGAGCTCAAAGTCGGTGATCCAGTGGTTCATGCTGAACACGGCATTGGTCGTTATCAAGGTTTGATTCTGTTGGATGTTGGCAATGGCGAAGAAGAGTTTTTACATTTGCTCTATGCCCATGCAGCGACTTTGTATGTGCCCGTGGCGCAATTACAACTGATCTCTCGTTACGCAGGCTCCGATCCAGAAACAGCCCCTTTGCACCAGCTAGGTTCCGGCCAATGGGAACGCGCCAAGCGCAAAGCTGCACAACAAATCAGAGACACCGCAGCCGAGCTGTTGAACTTATACGCCCAACGTGCTTTGCGCAAAGGTCATGCTTTTGAATTTTCCGCTCATGACTACGAAGCATTTGCTGAGAGCTTCGGCTTTGAAGAAACCGCTGACCAAGCTGCTGCGATTGCTGCAGTGATACAAGATATGACCAGTGGCAAACCGATGGATCGTTTGGTGTGCGGTGATGTGGGCTTTGGTAAAACTGAAGTGGCTTTGCGTGCCAGCTTCCTTGCGGTGATGGGTGGCAAACAAGTGGCGATCATGGCACCAACTACTTTGCTCGCCGAGCAACACGCTGAGACCTGGAAAGATCGTTTTGCTGATTGGCCCGTGAAAATTGTGGAACTGTCTCGCTTTAAAACCACCAAAGAGATCAATGCTGCTTTAGAAGCCATGGCCAAGGGTGAAGCAGACATCGTGATTGGTACCCATAAATTATTTTCTGCCGATGTGAAGTTCCCACGCTTAGGCTTGGTGATCATCGACGAGGAACATCGCTTTGGTGTGCGCCAAAAAGAAGCTCTCAAATCCCTTCGAGCAGAAGTGGATGTTTTGACTTTGACTGCCACCCCTATTCCGAGAACTTTGGGTATGGCTTTAGAAGGCTTGCGAGATTTCTCCGTCATTGCCACAGCACCGCAAAAACGTTTGGCGATCAAAACTTTTGTGCGCAGAGAAAGCGATGGCGTTATTCGTGAGGCCGTGCTTCGAGAAATCAAACGTGGTGGTCAGGTCTATTTCCTTCACAATGAAGTTGATACGATTGAGAACCGCAAGCAGTCTTTAGAGAAGCTCTTGCCAGAAGCTCGCATCGTGGTGGCTCATGGACAAATGCATGAGCGCGATCTTGAGCGCGTGATGCGTGACTTCGTCACACAGCGTGCCAATATTTTGTTGTGCACCACCATCATTGAAACTGGTATTGACGTTCCAACCGCCAACACCATCATCATGCACCGCGCTGATAAATTTGGCTTGGCTCAATTACATCAATTGCGGGGTCGTGTTGGTCGCTCGCACCACCAAGCGTATGCCTATTTAACCGTGCCTGATCCAGACACTTTGACCAAACAAGCCAAATTACGCTTGGATGCGATTCAGGCGATGGAAGAATTGGGTTCTGGCTTCTACTTGGCGATGCACGATTTAGAAATCCGCGGTGCTGGCGAAGTCTTGGGTGACAAACAATCTGGTGATATTTCTGAAATTGGTTTCCAGTTGTATACCGAGATGCTCAATAAAGCTGTTAATTCTTTAAAGAATGGCAAAGAGCCTGATTTGATGGCGCCGATGGAAGTGATCACGGATATCACTTTGGGGGTTCCTGCACTTTTAACCAATAATTACTGCCCCGATGTGCATGAGCGTCTGTCACTCTATAAGCGCTTGGCCACTGTGAGCTCATTTGAGAAGCTCATGGATATCAAAGAAGAACTGGTCGATCGCTTTGGTGACTTACCAGAACAAGCCCAATCGTTATTTGAAACCCATCGCTTGCGCCTGAATATGTCCGTCTTGGGTATCAAGAAAATTGATGCGAATCCGGCTCAAATCACGATTCAGTTCATCCCCAACCCACCGATTGACCCGATCAAGATCATTCAGTTGGTACAAACCAATAAACGAATCCAGCTCAACGGCCAAGATAAGTTAAAAATCTTACCGGCTGATAAGGAAGCATTCATCACATTGGCTCAAAGACTTGAGGCGATTCGACAGTTGCTCAAGCATTTGAGCGATACTGCTATAAAACCTGAAACACTAAAAACATCATGATGCAAATTGCCCTATTCCATCAAGACACGATCAACAATCAGCTGATCAGCGAGATTGAAAAATCTCACACGATCCTTTCTGTGATTAAGAAAACTCCTCGAACTGCGGTGCTGGAGCTAAAAGATGCTTTGAATGCTGAGCAACGCTCGCATCTTCGCAATTTAGGTGTTTTGCATCAAACAGATGTGGGTTTTTTACCAAAGCATTTCAAAGCTTCAGATATCAAGGTTTTGGCCATGGACATGGATTCAACTTTGATCAACATTGAATGCATTGATGAAATCGCTGATGCAGTCGGTAAGAAGAAAGAAGTATCAGAAATCACAGAAGCTGCGATGCGCGGTGAAATTAAAGATTTCAGCGAGAGTTTGCGTCAACGCGTGGCCTTATTAAAAGGTGTTCCTGCAGCCGCCTTGGATGAAGTATTCTCTCGACGTTTGCACCTCAATCCTGGCACTCAAGAATTGATTGCTGGTGCACACCTTAAAGGTATACACACCCTCTTGGTTTCTGGAGGCTTTACTTTTTTCACGCACAAGCTTCAGGCTCAACTGAATTTATCTGAAACACATGCCAATCAATTAGAAATCATTGATGGATTTTTAACCGGTCATGTTTTAGGCAATATTGTGGATGGTGCAGCCAAAGCAGCCTATGTTGAAGCTCGCTGTTTAGCATTGGGTGCCAACAAACATGCGGCTATCACCATGGGTGATGGCTCAAATGATTTACCGATGATGCATGGCGCAGGTTTATCAATCGCCTATCGCGCCAAACCAATCGTGAAAGAAAAAGCAGATTTGGCTTTTGATCATGTGGGTCTGGATGCTTGTCTGGATCTTCTGTGATTGATGACTAAGGTATAAAAAAAGCCGCTCTGTTGAGCAGCTTTTTTGTTTGTCTTGCTGATTGATTTTTGATCAGAGACGCTCAAACACCACAGCAATACCTTGTCCACCACCGATACACATTGTCACCAACGCATACTTGCCGCCGGTGCGATGAAGTTCATAGATGGCCTTGGTTGCGATAAAAGCACCTGAACAACCCACTGGGTGACCCAATGCAATCGCACCACCGTTTGGGTTGGTCTTAGTCATGTCAAGTTCCAAACCTTTTGACACTGCAATCGCTTGCGCTGCAAAAGCTTCGTTAGACTCAATCACGTCCATCTTATCAATCGTCAAACCAGCACGTTTCAAGGCAATCTTAGATGCAGGGATTGGGCCTTCGCCCATGATGTCATTTGGCACACCAGCCAATGCATAAGACACCAAACGAGCCATAGGCTTTTGACCAGCTTTGGCTGCTGCATCAGCAGATGCCAAGACGAAGAATGCTGCACCATCATTAATACCTGATGCGTTACCTGCAGTCACCGTACCGTCTTTTTTGAACGCTGGCTTCATCTTGCCCAAGCTTTCCATGGTGGTGCTAGCTTTAACGTGTTCGTCTGTATCAAACACCACATCACCTTTGCGAGTTTGCATCGTGATCGGTGTGATTTGTGATTTGAAACGACCTTCTGCAATCGCAGCGGTTGCACGACGATGAGATTCAACCGCCAATGCATCTTGCTCTTCACGGGTGATGTTCCACTTAGCAGCTAGATTCTCTGCCGTGATACCCATGTGACCAGCACCAAATGGATCCGTCAATGTAGACACCATCAAGTCAATCATCTTGGTGTCACCCATACGAGCACCAGTTCTCATCGCAGGTGCGCCATAAATACCGCGTGACATCACTTCAACACCACCACCAACACCGTAATCGCAATCACCCAACATGATGGCTTGTGATGTGGTCACAATGCCTTGCAAACCAGAACTGCATAAACGGTTCACGGCCATCGCCACTGAATCCATTGGTAAGCCTGCTTGAATGGCTGCTACACGAGCAACATAAGGGAAACGTGATTCTGTCGGAATACAGTTACCAACAGTCACATAATTGATTTGTTTAGGATCAACACCAGAGCGGTTCACCGCTTCTTTCATGACCGTACCAGCAAGTTCAGCGGGCTCCATGCTGCTCAATGAACCACCAAAACCACCAATTGCAGAACGAACTGCGCTAAGAACAACTACATCACGTGCCATCTGGAACTCCTTGAGTACTTAAGTACTTATTATGAATAGAAACGACTAGTCTGTAGGGCTAATCTTACGAGTAACTGTCTAACGCTAGCTATTAGGGATTACTAGGGGTAATTACCCATGAAATGCCCTAGATATATAGGGAAAAGCTAATTACAACTGCGCAATCAGATCGTGGCCTTGAGTTTGTAGCACTGTGGCTTTGACAAAATCACCCGCTTTGTATTTTTTAGAGATCTTGTCAGTTGGCAATAAATGCACCAAACCATCGATCTCTGGAGCATCAGACTGACTGCGACCGATACCACCTTTTGAACTGACTGAATCAACCAAGACTTTGATCCGCTTACCTACTTTAGCTTGCAAGAGTTGAGTGGAAATCTCTTCTGCGACTTCCATGAACCTGGCTTGACGCTCGTTTCTGAGCTCATCCGGCAATGCACCTGCCAACTCATTCGCTTTAGCCCCCTCCACTGGAGAGTAGGCAAAACAACCTGCACGATCAATTTTGGCTTCACGCATGAAGTCGAGCAAGTAATTAAATTCTTCTTCTGTTTCACTAGGGAAACCAGCGATGAAAGTACTCCGAATGGTTAATTCTGGACAAGCTTTGCGCCATGCTTGAATACGATCAAGATTTTTTTCGCCACTGGCAGGTCGCTTCATGCGTTTCAATACATCTGGATGAGCATGCTGCATTGGTATATCCAAATACGGCACAACTCCACTGCCCTCATCGGCAAAATTTGCCATCAATGGCAAGATGTCATCAACGTGTGGATAAGGATAAACATAGTGCAAACGAACCCATGCACCATGCTGACGGGCCAACTTGCCCAAGGCCTCAACCATGTCAAAGAGTTTTGCTTTGACTGGACGACCATCCCAAAATCCAGTGCGGTATTGCACATCAACACCATAAGCACTGGTGTCTTGAGAGACCACCAATAATTCTTTAACACCGGCTTCAAATAAGTGTTGAGCTTCTAATAAAACATCGCCAATCGGTCTTGAAACCAAATCACCACGCAAGCTTGGAATGATGCAAAACGTGCAGCGGTGATTACAACCTTCAGATATTTTTAGGTAGGCGTAATGCTTGGGCGTTAACTTGATACCAGCCTTTGGCACCAAGTCTGCAAACGGATCGTGCTTTTTAGGCAAATGCTGGTGCACCACCTCTAGAACCTCATCAGCCGCATGTGGGCCAGTCACTGCCAATACTTTTGGATGAACGGATGTGACCACATCAGAGCCATCAGCGTTTTTCTTAGCACCCAAGCAACCAGTAACAATCACTTTGCCGTTTTCAGCCAAAGCTTCACCAATTGCGTCCAAGCTCTCTTGAACCGCTGAGTCAATGAAGCCGCAAGTATTTACCACCACCAGGTCAGAGCCTGCGTAGTCTTTGGCAATCTCATAACCTTCAGCGCGCAACTGGGTGACGATGCGTTCAGCATCCACTAGAGCCTTAGGGCAACCTAAGGAGACAAAACCAATCTTGCCGCTCAATTATTTATCGCTCTTATTAGGGGTTGTGAAAGGAAAACCAGTGAAGACGTTCGCTGGATCTTTCATCTTTTCTTGCATTTGCGTGAAAAGATTTTTACTTTGTTCTACGTAGCTACCCATCATTTGTTGCATCATGGGGTTTTGAACGTTCATGAACTGTGCCCAACTCTCGGGAGTCGCATCACCCTGCTTTGACTGCTCAGCAAACTGTGATTGCAGATCAATGAAAGATTGAATATTTTTTTCCAACATGCCACCGACCACACCTTGCATCGAGTGACCATAGAAACGAATCATTTGAGACAACATCGGCGTGGTGAACAAAGGCACACCACCAGCTTCTTCTTCCAAAATGATTTGCAACAAAATAGCTCTGGTCAAATCTTCTTCAGTCTTGGCATCCAAGACTTTGAATTCTTCATGCGCCAATACCAAATTCTTCACATCCGATAAGGTGACGTAAGTACTTGTTTGGGTGTCATACAGACGACGATTAGGATACTTCTTAATCGTTCTGACACCAGCAGACTTGGCGGATTGTTTTTTAGTGACCATATTTAGTTATTTGGGCTTGATTACCCATATTGTATGTGTAAATCAAGCCCTTCATTGTTGCACTGCAATATACTTTTTGTATATTGTTAGCCCATGTGTAAACCGCCATTCAATGAGAAGTCAGCGCCCGTGGCAAAACCACCCTCATCTGAAGCAATCCAAGAAACGATTGATGCGATCTCATCAGGCGTTCCAAGGCGTTTGACCGGAATGGTATTGATGATTTTCTCAAGCACATCTTCACGAATCGCAGTGACCATGTCTGTACCGATATAGCCAGGAGAAACAGTGTTCACCGTCACACCTTTGGCTGCAGTCTCTTGTGCCAAAGACATGGTGAAACCGTGGATACCGGCTTTGGCCGTGGCGTAGTTGGATTGTCCGAACTGACCTTTTTGACCGTTCACAGAAGAAATACTGATCACACGACCCCAACCTGCCTCAACCATGCCATCGATCACTTGCTTGGTCACGTTGAACAGTGAGTTCAAGTTCGTGTCGATCACAGCGCGCCAGTCTTCTGGAGTCATCTTACGGAACACGGTGTCGCGAGTGATACCAGCGTTGTTCACCAACACATCCACTTTACCGAATTCAGCTTTTACTTTAGTGAATGCTGCAACAGTACTGTCCCAATCACCCACATTGCCTTCAGAGGCTGTGAAATCAAAACCAAGGGCTTTTTGCTCAGCCAACCAACGATCTTTACGTGGTGAATTAGGACCGCAACCAGCGATCACTTTAAAACCATCTTTGGCTAAACGCTGACAAATAGCGGTACCAATACCACCCATGCCACCTGTTACATACGCAATCTTCTGACTCATACTCACTCCCTTTTAATTCGATGCATCAATAAAAAAATGACTCAATAAAACGATTAATCAATTGCCTTTTCTTTGACGTAAGAACCAGGCGCTTTTTCTAAAACTTTGTATGTTGTGTTGCCATATTTTTTTGGTGCCGCTTTTTGCTTGCCACTCAATGGCTTTAACCAATCAGCCCAATCAGGCCACCAACTGCCCGGGATTTCTTTGGCGCCTTCAAACCATGCATCAGCCGTGGCTGGTGCTTTGGAGTTGGCCCAATAATTACGCTTCTTCTTCGCTGGTGGATTGATCACGCCAGCAATGTGCCCTGATGCACCCAAAACAAAATGCACTTTGGCGCCCTTCAAGAGCTTGACTGATTCATAAGCAGACCACCATGGCACGATGTGATCTTCGCGAGACGCATAGAGATAGACGGGGCATTTGATTTTGCCAAGGTCAACTTTTTCGCCACAAATGGTTAACTTGCCAGGAACCTTGAGTTCATTCTGCAAATACAAATGTCTTAAGTACCAAGAGTACATAGCGCCAGGCAAATTAGTTGAGTCACCGTTCCAATACAACAAATCAAATGGCGGTGGCGAATTACCTTTTAAGTAGTTATCCACCACGTAGTTCCAAACCAAATCGTTAGGTCGCAAGAATGAGAATGTGTTGGCAAGCTCTACACCACGCAACATGCCGCATTTACCATTACCCTTGCCACCAATGCTGTTCTCTCGAAGAGAAACCAAGGCTTCATCAACAAAGACATCCAAGATACCTGTGTCAGAAAAATCTAACAAAGTCGTTAATAAGGTCAAGCTAGAGGCTGGATGTTGATTTCTAGCGGCCATCACTGCCAAGGCCGTGGCGGTGATCGTGCCACCCACGCAGAAACCTAAAATATTGATTTGCTTTTGACCACTGATATCTTGCACGGTTTCAATGCCATGAATAGCCGCACCGATGTAATCATCCCAAGTGGTGTCGGCCATGCTTGGATCTGGATTTTTCCAAGAGATCAAGTAAACGGTGTGCCCTTGCTCAACCAAATAGCGCACCATGGAACTCTCAGGCTGCAAATCCAAAATGTAATATTTATTAATACACGGTGGAATCATCAAGTACGGACGCTCAAATACTTGTTCAGTCAATGGTTTGAATTGCAAAATCTGAAACAACTTGGTTTGATATACAACGGCGCCCTCGGCGGTCGCGACGTTCTTACCTACTTCAAAAGCTGACTCGTCAGTTTGCGAGACTTTGCCCTTACCCAAATCTTGCAAAGCATTCAGGATGCCGGTACGCAAAGATTCACCTTGAGTATCAATCAAACGTTGCTGAGCTTCAGGATTGGTCGCCAAGAAGTTAGCAGGCGACATCGCATCAATCATTTGCTCAATGCTAAAACGTATTCTTTGACGCACCTTGGCTTCTGCTTCAACGGCATCTGCCAAATTCAATAAATGACGAGAATTCAATAAATAAAAATTAACCGTGGCTTGGTTCCAAGGGTTTTGCCAAGCTTCGCCTTTAAAACGGCGGTCATTGATGGGCGTGCCTGTTGGATTGGCCCAAAGTTCAGATAGGTCTTTGGCGTATTGCTTTTCAATCTCAACAAGCTTTTCCGCTGGAATTAAAGCCATGTGCTGAGGGGCGAGGCTTGGCCCTGATCCAAAGCCTTGCGTGTTCATCATAGAACTTCCTTAAATAGAATATATTTGACCTAAGTCTAATAGCCCTATTTTGAGGCTTTATTCATGAAATCGTTATAAGAATTAACCCTATCTGAAACTTCGCCCAAGCTTACTTGATGGGGGTATGCTGCTTTTCTACTTTAAGCAGCGTCTATCCAAATGAAACTACCCATGCGACCCGTTTGTTGATCGCGGCGATAAGAGAAATAATCTGGGTTTTGCAGGGTGCATTCCCCACCACCCTCAATGTGCTCAATGCCCAAAGCATTTAAACGCAGACAGGCCAATTCATAGATATCAGCAAGATATTTACCCTTTTCTTGCAATTGTTCAAAGCAAGTAGCACTGGCAGGGTTTTGAGCCATGAAGATATCTCTTACTTCACTGCCCACTTCAAATGCATGGGGACCAATCGCAGGACCAAGGTAAGCAAGGATCTCACTTTGAGTTTCAGCATCCGTTTGGGTTTGTTGAGTTTTTTGGGCTTGCTTCGATCGCATCAAAGCCACTGTTTGTTCAATCACACCAGCAGCCAAGCCTCGCCATCCAGCATGCGCCGCCCCAACGACTTTTCCATCTCTGCTGGCCAATAAAACCGGTAAACAATCGGCTGTCATGATGGCAAGCACCCGTCCAGGTGTTGTTGTGACTGATGCATCAGCGCTTGGTGCATCTTCACAAGCATCTTTGATTTCTTTTGAAGCATCAGCATCAATGACCTGTGTGCCGTGGATTTGATTTAACCAAATGGGTTCATTGGGTAAGACTGCTTTTAAGGCATCACGGTTCTTTTTGACTACCACTGGATCATCACCCACATGTAGACCAAGGTTCAAACTATCGAATGGAGGCTGACTAAAGCCGCCATGACGATTGGTGATCATGGTTTTGACCTGTTTTGGAGCTCCCCAGTGAAGGAGTTGGATGGATGATGTCATTTGAATCTTGTGTTGGTGTCTTGATCTTGGTTAATCATCCAGCTCATCCCATATGGGATGCAAGTCTTTATCTGTCATGCCCAAGCGCAAGCCTAAATCAAGCATGTCTTCAGGTATCGGGGCTTGCCAAAGGATGTCTTCTTTGGTGCTCGGATGTTTGATCCCAAGTACTGTTGCGTGCAATGCTTGCCCTGATCTTGAAAACACCAATTGACTGGCATCTGCTGGCACCTTCTTTTTATAAACTGGATCACCTACCAAAGGATTGCCCAAAGATTCTAAATGCACCCTGATTTGGTGAGTTCTGCCTGTTTCTAAGCGACACATCACCAAAGATACTTTGGTTTTACCGAATTCTTGGGTATTCAAGTTTCTGACATGGGTCACGGCCGGCTTGCTGGCTGAGCCAGTGAGTAAGGCCATTTTGAGACGATCCCGGGGGTCACGGCCAATCGAAGCATGAACGGTTTGGGATCTGACCTCACCCCAAGCAAATGCCAAGTAGCGACGAATTACTTGGCGAGACTGTAATTGTCTGACCAAATCTGTTTGGGCTTCCAAGGTCTTGGCAACCATCAATAATCCAGAGGTGTCTTTATCTAAGCGATGAACAATGCCTGCTCTTGGCACGCCGGCAATCGATGGGTAGCGATAGAGCAAAGCATTCAATAAAGTGCCTGACCAATTACCAGCCGCAGGATGAACCACCATGCCTGCCGGCTTATGAATCACCAAAAGTTCAGAGTCTTCATAAATGATGTCTAAAGGCAGGTCCTCGGGCAAATAGGCTTGTTCTTCGGCGCTGGCCTGCGGAATCACTGTGATTTGATCTCCAGCCTTGGCTGAATACCTGATTTTGAGAGTTTCACCACCAATTGTGACAAAACCATCCTCAATCCAAGTTTGCAGGCGATTACGAGAATGTTGAGGTATTAATTGGGCCAAAACCTTATCTAAGCGCTCTCCTGCCAAACTATCTGGCACAACAACTGCAATAAAGTCTTCCTCATCGATATAATCGGAAGTATTGTTCTCAGGAGAATCTGGTAATGCCAAAATTGGATGCCTTTCCATGTATTAATAACGCTAGTTTAAGTCGCATTGGTCAAAGACTTGCGACTTCCATCGCCAGCATTTGTATCTTGGGCTCTGTAGCCCTATTAACTGGCTGTGCTGGTGATATTAATGATGAGACCGCTGGTTGGTCACAAAATAAACTGTATGTTGAAGCCAAAGATGCCATGGAAGGTGGCGATAACGCTAAATGCGTGAAGTATTTTGAAAAGCTTGAAGCTCGCTATCCATTTGGTCCTTATGCTCAGCAATCACAAATGAATGTGGCTTATTGCCATTGGAAAGATGGTGACTTAGCTCAAGCCATCACGGCAGTTGATCGCTTCTTACAATTACATCCAGGTCACCCAAGTGTTGACTATGCCTATTACTTAAAAGGTTTGATCACCTTTAACGACAACATGGGTTTTTTGGGCAAACTCACTGGTCAAGATTTGAGTGAACGTGATCCACGTGCAGCACGTGATGCGTTTGAATCATTCAAAATATTGACGACTCGTTTTCCAGAGAGCAAATACACCCCTGATGCTTTAGATCGCATGCGTTATATCGTGAATTCATTGGCAGATAGCGATGTGAACACTGCTCGTTACTATTTCCGCCGTGGTGCCTTTTTAGCAGCGATCAATCGCGCACAACGCGCCATCACAGATTACGACCGTGCACCAGCCACTGAAGAAGCTCTGTATATTTTGTATAAATCTTATGAAGCATTGAACATGAAAGATTTGAGTAACGATACTTTGCGCGTTTTAAAGCTGAACTTCCCTCAGAGTCAAATCTTGGTGACTGGCAAAAGAACTGACGCAGATGAAGTTCAACCATCTTGGTGGCAAATCTGGCGTAAGTGATTCAAGTAAAAGGCTGATGAGCATCGGCCTTTTAGATTCTGGAGCTCTCTGTCCAGACTGTCTTTACTGATATCTTTACTGACGTCGAACCCTTGGCGCAACCGCGCACAAGAGCTCATAACCAATCGTGCCAGCCGCCTGGGCCACTTTATCCACGGGCAAATGCTTGCCCCAGAGTTCCACCTTGGTACCAATCTGAACATGAGGCATGTCTGTCACATCCACAGTGACCATGTCCATCGACACTTGCCCCGTCATCAAACAAAGCTTGCCACTGCTCAATCCATCAGCACCAGCCACCCATACCGGTGTGCCATCAGGCGCGTGCCTTGGGTAACCATCTGCATAACCACAGGCAATGATGGCAATCCGGATCGGTACATCGGTGCGATATCTGGAACCATAACCAATTGACTCTCCTGCCTTGAGATGTTGAATACCAATCACCTCTGAATGCAATGACATGGCTGGCTGCAGTTGAGCTTCTTGGATGTCTTCATAGCGACCCGATGGCGAAGCACCGTAGAGCATGATGCCAGGCCTGACCCAATCGGAATAAATGACATGGTGGTGCCACAGAATGGCTGCTGAATTGGATAAAGAAGTGTTGCCTGCCAATCCATCTCTGGTTTGATTGAACAATTCGGCTTGCTGATCAACACTTGGGGTTCTGTCAATGTAATCCGCGTTAGCAAAGTGAGTCATGTGGGATAACTCAAAACCAGCTGAGTGCAAACGGTGATAAGCCTCTCGGTATTGCGCCGGAGTAAAACCCAAACGGTTCATACCGGTGTTCATTTTTAGATAGATATTGGGCAGTCTGTTGGATGAACGAGCTTCACTCCAGGCCTCCAGCCAATCAATTTGGTTGAAATCATGAACCACGCAGTCACATTGCAAGTCGGTGGCCGTAAAAATGTCTTCTTGCGCAAATAAGCCCTCTAACAACAGGATCGGACCCGTCCAACCCTTTTCTCTCAGGGTTTTGGCTTCGGCCAAATCCAATAAAGCAAACCCATCCGTGAGAGATAAGCCCTTAAGAGCCGCTTCTACACCATGGCCATAGGCGTTGGCTTTGACCACGGACCAAACTTTAGAGCCAGGCACGAGTTGTCTGATGCGCTCAAGGTTATGACTTAAGGCATCAGTGTGAATATGGGCATATATCGGTCTTGACAGAAAAAACTCACTTTCGTGTTTTAATGGCATCTCATAACTGAATTGTACGAATGAAACCAGGTTTTTACACAATTATGGCGGCGCAATTTTTTTCGTCGCTCGCCGACAATGCGCTCTTAATTGCTGCCATTGCATTGTTATACCAACTTCAGGCTCCAGCCTGGATGACTCCGCTTCTAAAACTTTTCTTCGTTTTATCCTACGTTTTACTCGCTGCCTTCGTTGGCGCCTTTGCTGACTCACGCCCCAAGGGCAATGTGATGTTTTGGACCAACAGCATCAAGATCGTTGGCTGCATCGCCATGCTCTTCACTCTACACCCACTGGCTGCTTATGCCATTGTGGGTTTTGGTGCGGCAGCCTATTCACCTGCCAAATACGGCATTTTGACTGAATTACTTCCACCTGAGAAGCTGGTGGTGGCCAATGGCTGGATTGAAGGCTTGACGGTTGGCTCAATTATTTTAGGCACTGTCTTAGGTGGGGCTTTGATTTCCAATAAACTTTCATTGGCTTTATTGGGGCTTGATCTACCATTTGTTGATACTGGCATTGATACTCCTCCAGAAGCCGCGATTTGTGTGATTGCCTTCATTTATTTGATTGCAGCAGGCTTTAATTTAAAGATTCCGGACACGGGTGCCAGATATCCTCAGCAAGGAAAAAATCCTCTCCGTTTGATCAAAGACTTCCAACATTGCTTCAATACGCTGTGGAAAGATCGCTTAGGTCAAATCTCTTTATCTGTGACAACTCTCTTCTGGGGAGCTGGCGCAACATTACAATTCATCGTTCTCAAATGGGCTGAATCTGCTTTAGGCATGAGCTTGTCTCAAGGTGCCATCTTGCAAGCGGTAGTCGCCTTTGGTGTTGCTGGCGGCTCTATTTGGGCAGCCTCACGCATTCCTCTGAAAAAATCTCTGGGCGTTTTGATTTACGGTGTGATGATGGGCGTATTGGTGATGGTCATGGCGATTTACAACCGCGACCTATTACCAGACGTGGCAATTGATTTGGGCTTGTTCCAAATTCCACTATATTTATTGATTGCTTATGTTTTCTTAGCAACGATTGGTTGGTTGGCTGGCTATTTCGTCGTGCCAATGAATGCTCTTTTACAGCACCGCGGTCACGTGTTGTTATCAGCAGGACATTCGATTGCTGTCCAAAATTTCAATGAAAATCTTTCCGTTTTGGGCATGCTTTGTTTGTACGCCATGCTGATTTGGTTAGATGTCCCAGTCTCGATTGTGATCGTGATGTTTGGTAGCTTTGTGTGCTTGGTGATGATTCAGATCATTCGTTGGCACAAACGCAATCAGGCTGAATATGATTCACTTCACTTGATTGGCGAGCACAAGCATCCTAAGACTGCAGCAAGACCGCATTAAGGCTGCACATCAAGTCTTCTTAAATCAAAGAGCGTGCCAAGAGTAGATCTTGCCAAGTCTTTGCCTTATCACTCGGTTTGTTCAATAAGTGCTCTGGGTGATAGGTTAAAACCACTGGCAACTCATCTTCTGCTTGCTCTAAAGAGTGCACCGCACCTCTTAACTCTTCAAAGTTATCATCCATTTGCAATAGCTGTCGACCCATCTGTGAGCCCATCGCAATCACGACTTGACCGGTGACTTTGCCAGCCAAAGCTCCTTTAATGTTGAGCAATTGAATGGTGTTTCTACTCAACATCAATGAAGCCAAAATCTTATCAAACAACAAAGCAGCATCGCCTGACAATTGATCAACCACAAAGGTCCAGACGATTTCTTGATCACCTAATTGAGGCTCTTGATAACTCTCAGCTTGAGTAGTTTGCTGATCATCCTGCATTGCTGCTTGGTTCGCTTTCGTAGGGCTTGGCTCGCCACCATCTCTGACGACCCAGGTACTGATGCCCATTTCATTTAAATAATCAGCTTGACTCATTGGCTTGATAGTTCTTTCTGTAATCGATCAGTTAGATGGTGCATGCAATACTTTTTTCATGACTTTGGCATCTTCACGACCACCATCTTTTAAAGGATAGTAATCCTTTCTGATGCCAATTTCTTGATAAGCAAAACTTTCATACAAAGCAATCGCTGGGGTATTGCTGATTCTCACTTCCAAGAAAATGTCTTGAAAAGACTTTGACTCAGCAGCATCCTCAATGACTTTCATGATTTTCTTGGCCAGGCCTTGTCTCTTATACGAAGGATGAACCGTGATGTTCAAGAGTTGTAACTCATCCAACGCTGGCAATAAGACACAGTATCCTAGCAATGGATCTCGCTCTTCATCATCGGTGGCTAATTGGCGCAAACAATAAGCCCAATAGCCCGCTTCAAGTGAGTCTGTAAAATTACCCAAGGTCCATGGTGAAACATGACTTTGTTGTTCAATCTCCATAACTTCAGTTAAATCACGCAAGGCCATCGGTAAAAGACGCAGATCCATGATTAGACTCAATGCCTTTTAAGATTTCTCTTGATGTGATTTTTCAAGTTCGCGCTCAGCAATCGTTTGAGCCACCTTGTCACGCACATAAATCGGTTGCAGCTCTGCAGCACTGACTTGCAGACCTTTTTCTAAAGCGTCTAGACCTAATTGAGCAATTGATCTGGCATGAGGAACCGCTGTTTCATCAATCGCCATGGCTTGTTGGCGAATAGTCAACATGTCTTCTGGATAAGCAGTGACAGCATTGCCTACCAACGCAAACGGTGTGGCTGGTATCTCAATCTCTTTGGGCGCTGAGAGGTAAACATCATCTTGACGCTCTGGTAAACCATTGTGCACCACATAGCGTGCCCAATAAACTTCACTCATGCGCGCATCAGTGGCAGCAATCACTTGATCATTTTCTTTGAGCCCCAGTTTGCGAATGCCTTCTAGTGCCACCGCATCTAAACAAACGATGGGCAAGCATGGTAGATCAGCGGCAAAGGCCATGCCTTGACCGATGCCCACGCCAATCCTGATGCCTGTGAATGCTCCTGGACCAATGCCAACAGCAATCGCTGTTAGATCCCTGAAGCTCAGCTGAGCTTTATCTAAAAGAGCCTCCACCCAATCCAAGGCATGTTGACTTGATTCAGGGCCGAGGTTTTCATGACGGACAAGGTCACCAGATGACAAAGGGGACTGCGGTTGACCCGAGCCCCCTTGTGGGTTGACCAAGGCCACTGAACACCACTGTGTTGAGGTGTCGATGGCCAGAATCGTCAATTAGATTTCCTCGTACAAAGGCAATGTCAAGAATTCTTCGAACTTCTCGCCAGTACTCATCACGTCAAAAATCTCAGCAGCGCGATCCCAGTGACCTGTTGCACCGCTTGCTTTAACTTTTGGCAATTCTTCAGCGATCAGTTTGCGAACTAATTCAACAGTGACCTTTTGACCGTCGTCCAAAACACCCTTGGGTGAACGGATCCACTGCCATACTTGTGAACGGCTGATTTCTGCGGTTGCAGCATCTTCCATCAAGTTGTGAATTGGTACGCAACCATTACCCGCCAACCAAGCGCCTAGGTAATGAATACCAACGTTGATGTTCATGCGCAAACCAGCTTCAGTGATCGGCGTTTCTGGTTGAAAGTCCAACAAGTCAGCAGCTGTCACGTTCACTTCAGGTTTTTGCTTGTCAAATTGATTCGGGCGATCGCCCAATACTGCTTTGAACTCTGCCATAGAAGCTTCAACAAGACCTGGGTGAGCGACCCAGCCACCGTCGTAACCATCGGTTGCGTCACGCTTTTTGTCATTGATGATGCCTTGCATAGCAATCGCATTTTTCTCTGGATCGTTCTTGATTGGAATCAATGCACTCATACCGCCCATCGCTGGCGCGCCACGCTTATGACATGTCTTCAATAGCAATAGAGCATAAGCGCGCATGAATGGAGCAGTCATTGTCACTTTGGCGCGATCGGCCAAACAGAAGTTTTTGTCTACTTTGAACTTCTTGATGCAAGAGAAGATGTAATCCCAACGACCAGCATTCAAACCAGCACTGTGTTCACGCAATTCATAAAGAATTTCGTCCATTTCAAATGCGGCCAAGATAGTTTCGATCAATACAGTGGCTTTGATCGTGCCACGTGGGAAACCTAATTCGTCTTGAGTCATGCAGAAAATATCATTCCACAAGCGTGCTTCTAAATGGCTTTCCATTTTTGGCAAGTAGAAATAAGGACCAGCACCACGTGCCAGCTGTTCTTTAGCGTTGTGGAAGAAGAACAAAGCAAAGTCAAAAATACCGCCAGATACACGTTGACCATCAACAGTCACGTGCTTCTCATCCAAGTGCCAACCACGTGGGCGAACTTGCAATGTAGCGATCTTGTCATTCAACTTATAGCTCTTGCCATTTTGCTCAAGGCTTAGTTCGCGACGAATCGCTTTTTTCATGTTGATTTGACCCTGAATTTGATTCGTCCAGCTTGGGCTGTTTGAATCTTCAAAGTCTGTCATATAAGAGTCTGCGCCTGAGTTAAAGGCATTGATCACCATTTTGGCCTCTACTGGGCCAGTGATCTCAACGCGACGGCACTGCAATGCTGCTGGAATTGCAGCCACTTTCCAGTCACCTTCACGGATATGTTTTGTCTCTGCCAAAAAGTCAGGTTTTTCGCCAGCATCCAAACGCTTGGTGCGCTCAATACGGGCTTTTAGCAATTCTTGACGACGTGGCTCAAAAGCACGGTGAAGTTTGGCCACCAAAGCCAACGCTTCTGGGGTCAAAATAGTTGCAAATTCTGGGGAAACATCGGCGCTGATCGCCATGCCTTGAGGCAAATTTGACATAAAAAACTCCTGAAAAACAAATAGTTATGGTTATAAGTACGTGTTGCTTTTTCGTGCAAAAACAACATTATGCCTTTTGCGATGAAAAATGTCCCAAAACGCCTTTTGACTATTTAATGAATTTATTGATTCAAGGTCAACCAAACCTAAAACTCACGCGTTAATGGCATAAGGACACTTTTATAGGAGCCTTCTGTGAGATACGGTTTTAACCATTTATCTGATGATGAATTTCTTGTTTTGTGTAAAGAATTGAATAAAAACAAGGGCTTACTCTTGATTGGCAAGATCAAAGAGTTGCCACCGAAGCTGGCCGCTTTTGCAGAATGGCGCAAAGGCCTCAGCTACATGCCAGCCTACGCTTGATCAAATAATCATAAAAATAGTCTTGAGACGCCTGATTTAGAAGTTTGTTGATTCAATTGAGTAAGCAGCTTCATAAAAAAACCGCCTGATTGGGCGGTTTTTTTATTGGTGTTACTTTAAATTTTGGTTTGATTTTTAGCTTTAACTTGAATCTTTAACCAAGAGCTTGGATCACCTCGGGGGGTGCTTGAACCAATTCAATCAAAACTCCCTCACCGCCGATTGGAAACTCTTCGTTGCCTTTGGGGTGCAAAAACGTGATGTCATAGCCAGCCGCACCCTTTCGAATACCACCAGGGGCAAATCTCACACCATTGGCTGTCATCCATTCAACAGCAACGGGCAAGTTATCTACCCATAGACCAATGTGGTTGAGTGGGGTTGCGTGTACAGCTGGTTTCTTTTCTTGATCGATGGGTTGCATCAAATCCACTTCTACCTTGTGAACACCCTTGCCCATCGCACAAATGTCTTCATCAACGTTTTCACGCTCTGATTTAAATGTGCCGGTCACTTCTAGACCAAACATATCGACCCACAGGGTTTTTAGTTTGTTCTTATCAGTTCCGCCAATGGCCACTTGTTGAATGCCCAAGATTTTGAATGGTTTAGTCATCTCTTGGCTCACTCAAATCTCAGGATTTCTTGATCAACGGCAAGGCTCTCACCTTTGGCAGCCATGACTGCAGCAACCACGCCATCTTGAGTAGCGACTAAGACGTTTTCCATCTTCATCGCTTCAATGGCAGCTAAGCGCTGACCTGCTTCTACTTTTTGACCAACGGTCACTGCCACATCGACCAATAAACCAGGCATTGGTGACAACAAGAACTTCGACATATCTGGTGGTTCTTTGAAAGGCATCAGTTTTTGCATTTCAGCAGCTTGTGGAGTCAAGACCATGCTGTCGATTCTGACACCATCAAATTGCAAGCGATAGAACATGCCCATGCGCTCAACCTGAAGAGCAATCTCACGGCCGTTCACAGTTGCTTTATAAATGATTTGGCCAGGGTTCCAATCTGAATCAATTTTGTAGACAGATCCGTCCACTGTGACTTCATAGCCACGAGCGGTTTCATGAACCGATGTTGGCACATAGTTCATCTTGCCGGCTTCACCAGCTGCCACAACGAATTCAGTTGGGATTTTGACTTCGTGGCCTTCAAGCTGACCATAAATACCAGCTGCACGATCCAAGTAACGACGATGAACGGCTGTTGCCAAGGCATCCATTAGTTTTGGATCTTCTGCTTTGACATCAGATGCTCTGAATCCATGAGGGAATTGCTCAGCAATGAAACCCGTATTGAAATCACCAGAAATGAAACGTGGGTGCTGCATCAAAGCAGCTTGAAATGGAATGTTTGAGTGAATACCGCGAATCACGAACTCATTCAAAGCAGAGCGCATTTTGGTGATGGCATCCAAACGATCTTTGCCATGCACGATCAATTTAGCAATCATCGAGTCGTAGTACATCGGAATCTCACCACCCTCATACACGCCAGTGTCGACACGCACACCATTCACCTCTTCAGGCGGTTGGTAACGAACCAAACGACCGGTTGATGGCAAGAAGTTGCGGTATGGATCATCCGCATTGATACGGCACTCCATCGACCAACCATTGCGCTGAATGTCTTTTTGACCAAATGATAGTTTTTCACCAGCGGCTACTCGGATCATTTGCTCTACAAGATCAAGACCTGTGATTGATTCAGTCACAGGGTGCTCAACTTGTAAACGAGTGTTCATTTCCAAGAAGTAGAAAGACTGATCTTTACCGACCACGAATTCAACCGTACCAGCTGATTGATATTTCACAGCCTTGGCCAAGGCCACCGCCTGATCACCCATCGCTTTACGAGTTTCATCACTGATGAATGGTGATGGCGCCTCTTCGATCACTTTTTGGTGACGACGCTGAATCGAGCATTCACGCTCCCATAAGTAAACAGCATTGCCATGACCATCACCCAAAACCTGAATCTCAATGTGGCGAGGCTCTTCAACAAATTTCTCGATGAACACGCGATCATCACCAAAACTGTTGCGCGCTTCGTTCTTACACGCTGTGAAACCTTCAAAAGCTTCTTTATCGTTAAATGCAACACGCAAACCTTTACCGCCACCACCCGCTGATGCTTTGATCATCACTGGGTAACCAATGCCTTTGGCAATTTCTACCGCAGACTCAGGTGTATCAATCGCATCGTTGTAACCAGGAATGGTATTGACCTTGGCTTCGTTGGCTAATTTTTTAGAAGCAATTTTGTCACCCATCGCTGCGATGGAGTAATGCTTGGGGCCGATGAAAGTGATGCCCTCTTCTTCTAAGCGCTTAGCAAATGCCTCGTTCTCAGATAAGAAACCATAACCAGGATGAACCGCTTCGGCACCAGTGTCTTTACAAGCCTTGATGATGTTGTCCATCACCAAATAGGATTCGCGTGAAGGTGCTGGACCAATACACACTGCCTCATCGGCAAGTTCTACGTGACGTGCGTCACGATCGGCTTCAGAGTAAACAGCCACAGTTTTGATGCCCATCTTGCGAGCAGTTTTGATCACGCGGCAAGCAATTTCACCACGGTTAGCAATCAGAATCTTCTTAAACATGTTCTTGTCCTAATCGATTAAAGGGGAATGTTGCCGTGTTTGCGCCAAGGATTTTCAATATCCTTGTCTTTGAGCATCGCCAAAGATCTAGCAACACGTTTACGAGTCTCATGAGGCATGATCACGTCATCAATGTAACCACGACGACCAGCCACAAATGGATTAGCAAACTTGGCTTTGTACTCTGCTTCACGCTCAGCTAACTTGGTAGGGTCACCTTTTTCTTCACGGAAAATAATTTCCACAGCACCCTTTGGACCCATCACCGCAATTTCAGCTGAAGGCCAAGCAAAGTTCACATCCCCTCTGAGGTGTTTTGAAGCCATCACGTCATACGCACCACCGTAGGCTTTGCGTGTGATCACTGTGATCTTTGGCACTGTGCATTCCGCATACGCGTACAACAACTTGGCACCGTGCTTGATGATGCCGCCGTATTCTTGTGAAGTACCCGGCATGAATCCTGGTACGTCTACAAAAGTAACCACTGGGATATTGAAGGCATCGCAGAAGCGCACGAAACGCGCTGCTTTGATCGATGATTTGATGTCCAAGCAGCCAGCCAAGACCAAGGGTTGGTTGGCAACGATACCGACCGTTTGACCTTCAATACGAGCAAAACCAATGATGATGTTTTTCGCATAGTCAGGTTGAATCTCAAAGAAGTCACCATCATCAACCGTTTTGGTGATGAGCTCATGCATGTCATAAGGCTTATTGGCGTTGTCAGGCACCAATGTGTCCAATGAATAATCCAAGCGCTCGGCTGTATCAGCACCCTTACGCACTGGTGGTTTTTCTTTGTTCGATAAAGGCAGATAGTTAAAGAAACGACGCAACATCAAAATGGCTTCAACATCATTTTCAAAGGCGCGATCACACACACCTGACTTAGTAGAGTGAGTCATGGCACCGCCCAACTCTTCTGCGGTCACTTCTTCATGAGTCACGGTCTTGACAACTTCAGGGCCTGTCACGAACATGTATGAACTGTCTTTGACCATGAAAATGAAGTCAGTCAATGCTGGTGAATACACTGCACCACCAGCACTTGGACCCATGATCAAAGAAATTTGTGGGATCACACCAGAAGCAGAGACGTTGCGTTGGAAAATCTCCGCATAACCACCCAAAGATGCCACACCTTCTTGAATACGTGCACCGCCTGAGTCATTCAAACCAATCACTGGAGCACCAACCTTCATGGCTTGATCCATGACTTTACAAATCTTCTCGGCGTGAGCTTCAGACAAAGATCCACCGAAAACAGTGAAGTCTTGTGAGTAAACAAAGGTCAAACGACCATTGATCATGCCGTAACCAGTCACCACACCATCACCAGGCACAGATTCATTGGCCATGCCAAAGTCTGTACAACGGTGTTCAACGAACATGTCCCACTCTTCAAATGAGCCTTCGTCCAATAGCAACTCAATCCGCTCACGGGCTGTTAATTTGCCTTTGCCATGCTGGGCATTGATGCGCTTTTGACCGCCGCCCAGGCGAGCCTGTTCACGCTTGGCTTCTAGTTGTTTGATGATGTCGTGCATAAAATGCTCTCCCTTGTTTCTCAATCTTTAAATTAACTTGTTACTTAATTCTTGCTTTTAAATCAACAGCTCTTACTTCATTAAATCCAATAATCTTCTCGCAGCCACTGAGGCTGCCATGGTTCCTTGATTCACCGCTTCGCTTAATTCAGGCAATAGTTTTTGTACTTGGGCATTGGCTTTGAAGTTTTGTCTTAGGCCTGCTTCGATGCGTTCCCACATCCATGCTTGAGCTTGTTGTTTTCTTCTCCATGCCAAATGACCATGCTTGGTCTGAATGTCTTTGAATGTGTTGACCGTGTCCCAAAACTCAGTGATGCCCTCAGACTTCAGAGCACTCATGCGCATCACCTTTGGATGCCAAAGTGTTTCATCATGGTGAGCGTGATCAGGGTTGCCGTGCATGCTGAATAAGCGCAATGAGCTCATGATTTGAACTTGCGCTCTTGTAGCGGCATCTGGATCCAAATCAACTTTATTGATGACCACCAAATCAGCTAATTCCATCACACCCTTTTTAATGGCTTGAAGGTCATCGCCAGCATTAGGCAGTTGTAACAAAACAAACATGTCCGTCATGTTGGCAACAGCTGTTTCGCTTTGACCAACACCGACTGTTTCAACAATCACCACATCATGTCCAGCCGCTTCAGCAACCAACATCGCTTCTCTGGTTTTTTCTGCCACACCACCCAGGTTGCCTGATGAAGGCGTGGGTCTGATGAATGCTTTCTCATTGACGGATAAAAACTCCATGCGGGTTTTATCCCCCAAGATCGAACCACCCGATACCGTGGAAGATGGATCAATCGCCAAAACTGCCACACGGTGACCTTTGCTGATCAGATACAAACCCAAGACTTCAATGAAAGTTGATTTACCAACACCTGGAACACCAGAAATACCTAATCTAAAAGATTGACCACTCTTAGGCAAAATCGCATTGAGCACTTCATCCGCTCTTAAACGATGATCAGGTCTGGTGGATTCCAACAAGGTGATGGCTTTGGCCATGGCTCGGCGTTGCGCCGATCCAGGTTTGGCATCAGCACCACAGATGGCATCAACGAGTATTTGATCTTCTGTTTGCACGCGGGTCTTTGTTAGATATTTATTTGCTGAAATGATTGGCTTATTTCTGAGCCAAACGAATTTGCTCTAAAACATCCTTGGCCGAAGCTGGAATCGGTGTGCCAGGGCCATAGATACCCTTCACACCAGCTTCGTACAAGAACTCATAGTCTTGGCGTGGAATCACACCACCCACAAAGACGATGATGTCATCTGCGCCCTGCTTTTTAAGTTCTTGAATGATGGCCGGTACCAAGGTTTTATGCCCTGCTGCCAAAGTAGAAATGCCCACCGCATGCACATCGTTTTCAATGGCTTGGCGCGCACACTCTTCTGGTGTTTGGAACAACGGCCCCATGTCAACGTCAAAGCCTAAATCTGCAAAAGCTGTTGCCACCACTTTGGCGCCACGGTCGTGACCGTCTTGACCAAGCTTAGCAATCATCACGCGTGGGTGACGACCTTGATCTTTAGCAAATTCAGCGATTTCTGTTTTTAATTTTTCCCAGCCTTCTGCTGAGTCATAAGCAGCTGCATACACACCAGTCACCTTTTGAGTATCGGCGCGATGGCGCCCGTAAACTTTTTCCAATGCATCAGAAACTTCACCCACTGTGGCACGCAACCGAATGGCATCGATTGCAAGAGCCAATAAGTTACCAGTGTTATTTTCTGCTGCGGCTGTTAACGCATCCAAGGCTGCTTGAACTTTATTGCTGTCACGCTTTGCTCTAACGTCTTTTAAGCGAGCAATTTGCGAATCGCGAACCTTGTTGTTATCAATGTCCAAAATATCAATTGGATCTTCTTTACCAAGCTTGTATTTATTAACGCCAACAATCACATCTTTGCCAGAATCGATACAAGCTTGCTTTTCAGCAGCGGCTGCTTCAATTTTGAGTTTGGCCCAACCGCTTTCAACCGCTTTGGTCATGCCACCCATGCCTTCAACTTCTTGAATGATGTCCCAGGCTTTATCAGCCATGTCTTGCGTGAGCTTTTCCATCATGTAAGAACCAGCCCAAGGGTCAATCACATTGGTGATGTGAGTTTCTTCTTGGATGATCAGCTGAGTATTGCGCGCAATGCGTGATGAGAACTCGGTTGGCAAGGCAATCGCTTCATCGAATGAATTGGTGTGCAATGACTGTGTGCCACCAAATACCGCGGCCATCGCTTCAATCGTGGTTCTCACCACGTTGTTGTAGGGATCTTGCTCTGTGAGTGACCAGCCAGATGTTTGGCAGTGGGTTCTTAGCATCAATGATTTAGGGTTCTTTGGATTGAATCCCTTCATCACGCGCCACCACAACAAACGGGCCGCTCTTAACTTTGCTACTTCTAGATAGAAGTTCATACCAATGGCAAAGAAGAACGATAGACGACCAGCAAAGCCATCCACATCCAAACCTTTGCTCAAGGCTGTTTTGACGTACTCCTTACCATCAGCGATCGTGAACGCTAATTCCAAAGCTTGGTTTGCACCCGCTTCTTGGATGTGATAGCCAGAGATAGAGATTGAATTGAACTTGGGCATCTTTTGAGACGTGTACTCAATGATGTCGCCAATGATGCGCATCGATGGCTCTGGTGGATAGATATAAGTGTTACGCACCATGAACTCTTTCAAAATATCATTTTGAATGGTTCCTGATAACTGATCTTGACTCACGCCCTGTTCTTCAGCCGCCACCACGTAGCCCGCCAAAATTGGTAATACAGCACCGTTCATGGTCATCGATACAGATACTTTGTCCAATGGGATTTCATTGAACAAAATCTTCATGTCTTCTACTGAATCAATCGCCACACCAGCTTTACCCACGTCACCAGTCACGCGTGGATGATCCGAGTCGTAGCCACGATGAGTGGCCAAGTCAAAAGCAACTGATACACCTTGGCCGCCAGCAGCCAAAGCTTTACGGTAAAAAGCATTTGATTCTTCTGCGGTTGAGAAACCAGCATATTGACGAATCGTCCAAGGACGAACGGAGTACATCGTCGCCTGAGGACCGCGAACAAATGGCTCAAACCCTGGCAAGGTATTTGCGAATGGCAAACCTTCAGTATCGGCTGCTGTGTAAAGCGCCTTTAATTTAATGTCATCAGGAGTATCCCAACCTAAAGCATCAACATTGCCATTGGGAGCAGATTTGGCCGCAGACTTTTCCCAGGCCTCAAGACTTGGGTTTGAAAACTCGGGCCATGGGCTCTTTGTGGTTTTACTCATTATTTCTCCACCGATACATTTAATAAATTAATAATATTGAACCTCTTGGGCTTGACATATACCTGACAAAAATGATTAAATGAATTCATAATTATGAATTCAAAAATATCATTAGCACCACGGCCATTGTACGAGGAAGTTGCCGAAAGGTTAAGAAATAGTATTTTCTCGCACGAATACGCTCCAGGTGCCTGGATCGATGAGCAATCAATTGCCGCTGAATATGGCATCAGCCGCACCCCCATGCGTGAAGCCATCAAGGTTTTGGCGGCCGAAGGTTTGATCACCATGAAAATGCGCCGCGGCGCCTATGTGACCGAAGTCAGCAAAGCTGATTTGAACCAAATTTTCACAGTTCTCGCCCTTCTCGAGGGTCAAGCTTGTCGTGAGGCCGCCACCAAAGCCACTGAGCGTCAGCTCGAAGCCCTGGACTCCATTCACTTAAAGCTAGAAAGAGCCGCTGCCGACCGGGATTTGGATGAGTTTTTTGTGATTAATCAGTCGTTTCACGAAAAAATCCAAGAAATCTCAAATAATCCTTGGATGAAGCGCACCATTGATGACCTTAAGAAGGTTCTCAAACTCCAACGCAGAGACTCTTTGAGTAAACGTGGCAGGATGGAAAGCTCACTCCTTGAGCACCGCAAGATTCTCACTGCCCTATTGGCCAGAGATCCCGATTTATCTGAAAAGTTGATGAAAGAACACTTTTTACAAGGCCAGCTGGCAGCCAAGTGATGTTAGATCAGTTGGCGAGTCTTGCTTAGCTAGTTTTTCCCCATAAAAAAGCCGCTTTTAGCGGCTTTTTCGTTTTGGCTGATTTGTTCAGCTATTTTGATATTACTTCTTAACAACCAAGTTGCCAGGCAAGCTGGCGATGTATGCAGCCATGTCTTTAAGATCTCTGTCTGAGAACTGAGCTACTTGGCCAGCCATGATCGCGTTGCTACGACCAATATTTGGATTGTTAGCTACCTTATAAGATTTCAAAGCAGCATAAAGATAATCGGCGTGCTGACCAGCCAACTTAGGATACTCAGCCACCACTGGTTTGTTCATGCCTTCACCGTGACAAGCAGCGCAGTTACCTTTGACCAACAGCTCTTGACCTTTTTTAAGATCAGCTGCTTGGGCAGTTACTGCTGCAGACATTGCGATAGAGGCCGTTGCGATAGCAATCAAAATATGTTTCATGTCGACTTCTCCCGCTTATTTCAATTTATTGATGGTTGTTGCTGATGTCTGACCTGCGTAGTAAACCGCTAGGTCAGCCATGTCTTGATCTGATAATGAACCAGCAATACCGCGCATGGTTGGGTGCTTACGTTCACCTTTTTTGTATGCTTGCAAAGCAGCAACGATGTATTCAGCGTTCTGTCCGCCAATCATCGGCACGGTGTAAATCTCAGGGAAACTTGAGCGGTAGCCAGGAATCGCATGGCAACCAATACACATCGCCACTTTAGATTCAGCAGCTTTAATATCGCCCTTAACACCTTGGGCATTCACAGTACCAGCCAAAGTCATGGCGGCAACAGCAACAGTTAGTAGTTTTTTCATAGTGACCAAATATTGAGTTAGATCAAAAATTTCTTCGATGCGAGTATAGCGGATGAGAGGTGAAAATGGGTTCAGAAATGAGAATTTTTAGAGTTTTTTCCCAATAAACCACGCCTGAAAGCTCAAAATTCTTTAAATCAACTACAAACTTCATGAAATATTAGTTTTGCTAAGTTACTGCCTTGGCATCGCAATACAATGACGCATTACTTAGGAGAATCTTGATGTCAACCATTGCTCAACGCTTAAAAGAACTTCAAATTGAACTACCGACTGCGAGTGCTCCAGCAGCTGCTTATGTGATGTCAGCACAAACTGGCAACACCCTATTTCTCTCAGGTCACATTGCCAAAAAAGATGGCAAGCCATTGGTGGGTAAATTAGGTTTGACCATGAACACAGAAGAAGGCAAATTGGCAGCGCGCAGCATCGCGATTGATTTGATGGCCACCATGCAAGCTCATCTTGGTAATTTGGATCGTGTGAAGCGCATTGTCAAAGTGATGAGCTTGGTTAATTCAACAGAAACATACACAGAGCATCATTTGGTGACAAACGGTTGCTCTGAATTATTGTTTGAAGTATTCGGTGAAACCGGCAAACATGCACGCAGCGCCTTTGGTGTGGCACAGATACCTTTGGGTGCTTGCGTTGAAATCGAATTGATTGCTGAAGTTGAGTGATCAACCTCACTTCATAAAGTAACTGGCAATCCAAATATAAGCCGGTATCCCCACGATGATGTTCAAGGGGAATGTGATGCCCAACGAAGTACCCATGTACAAAGCAGGATTCACTTCGGGCATCGCATGACGCAAGACTGCCGGCACAGCTATGTAAGAAGCGCTGGCTGCGAGAATCATCAGCAAGACTGTATCGCCCAGTGCGACATTAAATAACAAAGAGAGCCCCAAAGCTGCCATCGCATGAAGCGGTGGCGCAATAAAGCCGTAAAGGAAGGTGATCGGTGGTTTACCTTTTAGCTCACCAATACTTCTGGCCGCAACCAAGCCCATATCGAGCAAGAAGAATGCCAACAATCCTTTGAACAAGTCGATTGAAAATGGTGCCATGACCTTGAGCCCAGCTTCACCAGAGATGATGCCAACCATCAAAGAACCCAATAGCAATAATTGACCACCGTCTGTAAAAGATTCATGAAGAATTTTTCCAAGCGGTGTGTGTCCTGTTTTATCACCTGAGCGCTGTAGGCGAATTCTGTTGGCCAAGACAATCGCGATGATGATCGCTGGTGATTCCATCAAGGCCATGGCTGCTGCCATATGACCGCCATAAGCAATGCCATTTTGATCGAGGACTTGGGTCGCCGTGATGAAAGTCACCGCACTCACAGAACCATAAGCAGCCGCAATTGCGGCAGCGTCTAATTTATCCAGTTTTTGTTTGAGTAAGTTGTAACCCACCAGTGGCACAACAATCGCAAGACCGATGGCTAGTCCGAGACTGATGGCAATCTCTGGGGTGAAACCCGATTGATTGAGAGCAAAGCCGCCCTTCAATCCCAACGCCATGAGCAAGTAAAGAGATAAGAAACGAGATATTTGCTGAGGAATCTCTAAATTGGAACGCACCAAGCCAGCAAAGATGCCAAAGATAAAAAACAGAATGGATGGGTCGAGAAGATTCGTCATGATTATTTCCTTTAGCCGCCATGATAAAAATGGTAATACATAAAGTAAAATCGTATTTATAATATAAATACATAGATAAAAGTCTATGACTAAATTGAAGAGCCAAAATCCATGAACATCACCTTCAGACAATTACGCCTTTTTTTAGCCCTTGCCGACACTGGCAGTGTCAGTGCAGCAGCCAGGGTTCTTCATGTCACCCAACCCACTGCTTCCATGCAACTCAAAGAAATCACAGAAGCCGTGGGCTTGCCTTTATATGAAGTGGTCTCTAGAAAAGTCTATTTGACTGAAATGGGTCATGAGTTAGCCCGTTGCGCTAGAGCCATGATGGGCGAATGGGAAAACTTTGAACAACAAGCCGATGGCTTAAAGGGCTTCACCAGAGGAAAACTCAAAGTGGCGGTGGTCAGTACCGCCAAATACTTCATCCCTCGATTGCTCGGAACATTCTGTGCGAAGTACCCTGACCTTGATATTGCTTTAGAGGTTTTGAATCGTGATGGCGTTGTGAAGCGCTTAGAAGAAAACTTGGATGATCTGTACATCATGTCTCAACCACCTCTGAATTTGGATATTGAGGACGAGATCTTCATGCCCAATCCATTGGTTCTGGTTGCGCCAAAAGGTTCACCACTGGCCAAGAAAAAGTTGATTGATCTTGCCAGCTTGAAAAATGAACAATTTATTTTTAGAGAAAAAGGTTCTGGGACCAGAATGGCCATCGATGCTCACTTCAAGAAGTTGAAATTCAAACCAGATGTGCGCTTAGAGCTTGGCAGTAATGAAGCGATCAAAGAAGCTGTGATTGGTGGCTTGGGATTAGCAGTTTTATCAAAGTATTCTCTGAGCGAAGCCAGTACTCAAAATGAAGTGGCCATTTTGCGCTGCGCAGACTTTCCGATTGAGACAAGTTGGCACATCGTGAGACCCAAAGGCAAAAAGTTATCACCGATTGCCAGCATTTTCAAGAAACATCTATCAGATCAAGCCAAGGCTTGGAGAAAGTGAGAGTCTCCGGACTCTCACTTATCACACTTAAAGCTGGCTTCTTTATTGGGCAGTCAACTTAGCGTCTTTGAGCTTAGGCTCTAATGCATGACCTTTGCGCGCACGATTGGCCGTAAACGACTTCAGAGTCTTCGCATCCAAGGCAGCTTCAGTTGGCTTACCTGCTCTACCAAGCCCTGAGATCAAAGCGCCTGCTGAACCAACCGCGATGGCTGACTGAAGACGCTCAGCTTTATCAAGGTCCATCAAGATCACACCTTTACCACCGGTTGGTAAACGCTTCAAATCATCCAATGAGAAGACCAAGAGTCGACCGTTTTCAGATAAACAAGCCACTTGCTTCATGCCCTCTTGAACTTTGGCTGGAGCTAATGGGGCATCACCTGATGCAAATTTAGCATCAACCCCCACGAATGATTTACCCGCTTTGTTACGAGTTGTCATATCTGCCACATTCGCCAAGAAACCATTGCCTGATTTCATGGACAACAAAAGCAAGTCGTCATTGTGTCCGGCGTAGTAAGCCACCATCTGAGTGCCGGCTGCCAAGTTCACAAAACCGGTTAATGGCGAACCATCACCTCTAGCGCCTGGCAAATCAGAAACAGGCACGGTGTAAACACGACCATTGCTACCGAAGCCAAGCACCACATCGGTGGTACGACACTCAAAGGTGCCATACATGCCATCACCTGCTTTGAAGCTGAATTGTTGCGGATCATGCTCATGACCTTGACGGGCTCTGACCCAACCACGCTGAGAAACAATCACAGTGACTGGCTCATCGATGACCTTGGTTTCAGCAATTGCTTTCTTCTCTTCCTGGATCATGGTGCGACGCTCATCACCGAAGGTCTTCATATCTGCTTCGATTTCTTTGACGATGCGCTTGCGCATATTGCTATCGCTGCCCAAGATACTTTCTAAGTCTTCTTTTTCTGTATTGAGTTCTTTGAGCTCTTGTTCAATCTTGATAGCTTCCAATCTTGCTAACTGACGCAAGCGGATTTCTAAGATGTCTTCCGCTTGACGCTCAGAGAGTTTGAACGCAGTCATCAAATCAGCTTTAGGCTCATCACTGCCACGAATGATTTTGATGACTTTATCAATATTGAGAAGAACTAATTGACGGCCTTCTAAGATATGAATGCGGTCATTGACCTTGCTCAAGCGATGTTTGGTTCTGCGTGTCACAGTTGCAACACGGAACTCGATCCACTCACTCAGAATTTCACCAAGACCTTTTTGACGTGGACGACCATCATTGCCAATCATCACCAAGTTGATTGGTGCATTTGATTCAAGTGATGTGTGAGCCAACAAAGTGGTGACAAATTCATTCACATCGATGTTTTTGGTCTTTGGCTCAAAGACCAAACGAACAGCCGCATCCTTACTTGATTCATCGCGAACAGAATCCAATAAGCTCAAAATAGTTTGCTTGAGATTGTTTTGGTCAGGCGTTAAGGTTTTCTTACCAACTTTGACTTTCGGGTTGGTGAGCTCTTCAATTTCTTGCAAGACTTTTTGTGTTGAAGTGCCTGGTGGCATTTCTGTCACAACCAATTTCCATTGGCCACGGGCCATGTCTTCAATCACCCAACGGGCTCTGACTTTTAAGCTACCACGACCAGTTTGATAGATTTGCGAAATTTCTGCATGAGAAGAAATGATTTGCGCACCACCTGGGAAGTCAGGGCCTGGCACATATGACATCAATTCATCATGAGAGATTTTTGGATTCTTCATGAGTGCAATCGCTGCACTCGCCACTTCTTTTAAGTTGTGTGACGGTACTTCAGTGGCCATACCCACAGCGATGCCTGAAGCACCATTCAAAAGAACAAAAGGTAATCTTGCTGGCAATAAACGTGGTTCTTGCATTGAACCATCGTAGTTGGGGATGAAATCTACCGTGCCTTCATCGATCTCATCTAAGAGCAAACTAGCAATTTTTGTGAGGCGCGCTTCGGTGTATCGCATCGCAGCAGCACCATCACCGTCTCGTGAACCAAAGTTACCTTGGCCATCAATCAATGGATAGCGCAATGAGAAATCTTGCGCCAAACGCACCAAAGCGTCATAAGCAGATTGGTCACCGTGTGGATGGAACTTACCCAATACGTCACCAACCACACGCGCACTCTTCACCGGCTTTGCATCAGCGCGCAGATTCATTTCGTTCATCGCAAACAAAATGCGGCGCTGAACAGGCTTTTGACCATCAGCAACCTCTGGTAGAGCACGGCCCTTCACCACGCTGATGGCGTAGTCAAGATAGGCTCTTTCAGCATAAGTGGCAAGTGTTAATGAATCTACATCGGCCGTGTTCGGCACGACTCGTGATGCCGTGGCAACAGGCTGTGCCTCACCATCGGAATTAGATTCATCGCCCATATCAGCAAACAAATCTGGTTCTTGATTCGGATTGTTTTTCTTTTTACTCATTCGGTATTTTCTTAATTCTTAAATGTCTGCTTCAACTTCATTACCGCGTTCTTCAAGCCATGTTTTGCGTGCACCTGATTCAGATTTGCCCATCAACATGTCCATGGTTTTAACTGTTTCAACTTCACCCAAGGCGCCTTCGGTGACTGGTAATAAACGACGCGTATCAGGATTGAGTGTTGTGTCCCAAAGCTGTTCAGCGTTCATCTCGCCCAAGCCCTTGAAGCGGCTGATTTGCCAACTGCCTTCACGCAAACCTTCTTTGCGCAATTTATCCTCAATCGCTTTTAACTCGCCTTCATCCAAAGCGTAGAGTTTTTGCGCAGGCTTTTTGCCTCGTGCTGGAGCATCCACACGGAACAAAGGTGGGCGTGCAATGTACACATGACCACGTTCCATGAGTTTCGGGAAATGTTTGTAGAACAAAGTGAGCAACAAGACCTGAATGTGCGCACCATCCACGTCCGCATCAGACAAGATGCAAATCTTGCCGTATCGTAAATTGCTCAAATCTGGCTCATCGTTATTGCCGTGAGGATCAACACCAATGGCCACCGCAATGTCATGAACTTCATTGTTGGCAAACAAGCGATCGCGCTCTGCTTCCCACGTGTTCAAAACTTTACCGCGCAAAGGCAGAATCGCTTGGTATTCTTTATTACGACCCATCTTCGCTGAACCACCGGCAGAATCGCCCTCAACCAAGAAGATTTCATTCATCGCGAGGTCTTCGCTCTCGCAATCAGTTAACTTGCCTGGCAGAACTGCAACACCTGATGATTTTTTCTTTTCAACTTTTTGACCAGCACGGGTTCTGGCTTGAGCTTGTTTGATCACCAGTTCGGCTAATTTTCTGCCGTAATCCACATGCTGATTCAACCAAAGATCCAAGGCAGATTTAACAAATCCAGAGACCAAACGCACAGCGTCACGAGAATTCAAACGCTCTTTGATCTGTCCTTGGAACTGCGGATCCAATACTTTGGCTGATAAAACAAAAGAAGCACGCGCAAAGACGTCTTCAGGCATTAACTTGACGCCCTTCGGTTGCAAGGCATGGATATCAATGAAACTCTTCACGGCATTGAATAAGCCATCGCGCAAACCACTTTCGTGTGTTCCACCGGCAGGCGTTGGAATCAAGTTCACATAACTTTCGCGAACTGGGGCACCTTCTTCGGTCCAAGCCACCACCCAACTCGCACCTTCACCTTCAGCAAATGAATCTTCACCCGGACGATTAGGATCCGCAAAGTGTTCACCATCAAATGCTGGGATAACGACTGGACTATGGCCACTTTGTGCCATGGCTTCATCCAAGTAGCCTTTTAATCCTTGTGTGTACAACCAAGTTTGGGGCTCGCCACCCTTTTCTTGAATGAGAGTGACTTTAACGCCAGGCAATAGCACTGCTTTTGAGCGCAACAATCGTTGCAACTCAGCCATTGGGATCTGAGCGCTGTCAAAGTATTTGCCATCGGGCCATGCTCTGACACGAGTACCGTTGGGACGATCGCCCATCGGTGCAATTTTTGTTTTGAGCGCCTCAACCACAAAGCCATGTTCAAAAGCCAAGGTTGAGATTTGTTTGTCACGCCAAACCGTCACTTCCATGCGTTTAGACAGCGCATTGGTGACAGAAACACCCACACCGTGTAAACCGCCTGAGAAAGCGTAGGCTCCACCAGAGCCTTTTTCGAATTTACCGCCCGCATGCAGTTGTGTGAACACCAATTCAACAACGGGACGTTTTTCTTCTGGGTGCATGCCCACCGGAATACCTCGGCCATCATCTTCAACGCTCACGCTGCCATCGGTGTGCATGGTGACCACGATGTGATGACCATGACCACCCAGGGCTTCATCCGAGGCGTTATCAATCACCTCTTGGATCATGTGCAATGGATTATCAGTCCGGGTATACATACCTGGACGCTGTTTGACCGGCTCAAGTCCTTTGAGGACTTTGATCGACGATTCGCTGTATTGATCTGTTTTTTTAGTTGCCATGGCGAAGAATTGTATCCACATGCGAAAATGACTTCCATGGGAGCACTTAATCACCTTCGCGTTTTAGACCTCAGTCGAGTCTTAGCAGGCCCCTGGTGTGGGCAGAACCTGGCAGACCTGGGAGCCGATGTAATCAAGGTTGAGAGGCCAAAATCAGGGGACGATACCCGTCAATGGGGCCCTCCTTTTTTGAAGGATTCTAAGGGTCAAGATACATCCGAAGCAGCCTATTATTTAGCGATTAATCGCAATAAAAGATCGATTACTTTGGATATTTCGACCCCAGAAGGTCAAGAAATCATCAAAAAACTGGTTTTAGAGTCCGATGTGGTGATTGAGAACTACAAAGTGGGCCAATTAAAGAAATATGGCCTCGATTATGAGAGTCTCAAAAGCCTTAAAAAAGATCTAATCTATTGTTCTATAACGGGTTTTGGGCAAACTGGACCTTAAGCTCACCGTGCTGGTTATGACTTTATCGTGCAAGGCATGGGTGGTTTTATGAGCGTCACCGGGGAAAAAGAAGATTTACCTGGTGGAGGCCCACAAAAGGCTGGTGTGGCCATCGCAGATATTTTTACAGGGATGTATGCCACTTCCGCCATTTTGGCTGCTGTGGTCCATCGAGATCGCACGGGTGTGGGTCAATATATTGATTTGGCTTTACTGGATGTTCAAGTAGCGACCATGGCCAATGTGGCAAGCAATTATTTATCCAGCGGTGTTGCTCCGAAAAGTTGGGGCAATGCCAGTCCGAACATCGTCCCCTATCAAACCTTCAAAGCATCTGATGGTTGGATCATCGTGGCTTGCGGAAATGATGGTCAGTACCGTCATTTTGTGAAAGCTGGCGGTCAAGAAGAGTTGGCTGATAATCCGCGTTTTGCAACCAATCCAGAACGCGTGAGACATCGCGATACCCTGGTGCCGATGCTCAGTGCCATGGTTGCCAAGAAAACCAAAAAAGAATGGATTGATGCCCTAGAAGAAGCTGGCGTTCCTTGCGGACCGATCAACAACTTCCAGGAAGTGTTTGAGAACGAGCAAGTGATTGCCAGAGGTATCAAAATGGAAATGCCACATCCCAAAGCTGGCAAAGTTCCTTTGGTGCGCAGCCCCATGCGCATGAGTGAAACTCCCGTGGTTGAAAATCGACCACCTCCCTTATTGGGCGAACACACTGATGAGATTCTGAAAGAACGTTTGCAAATGAGTGATGCAGATATACAAGCACTGAAAAATAAAGGGGTTTTGTGAACATCAAGACCAGCAACACCACTGCACAGAGCCTCACAAAAATATTACTTGCTGGAGGCATGATTGTGTCGCTAGCGATAGGCATCCGCCATGGCTTTGGTTTGTTCAATTTACCGGTTACCCAAGCCAATGGCTGGGGAAGAGAAACTTTTGCTCTTGCCATTGCCCTCCAAAATCTGGTCTGGGGTATGTCGCAACCTATCTTTGGAGGTTTAGCT
This sequence comes from Pseudomonadota bacterium, assembly GCA_039805465.1. Taxonomy (GTDB): domain Bacteria; phylum Pseudomonadota; class Gammaproteobacteria; order Burkholderiales; family Burkholderiaceae; genus Polynucleobacter. The sequence goes on along the minus strand of JBDLUD010000002.1, from coordinate 19,449 downwards.
GATAGATTTGGTGGTTATAGGGTGATGGCTTTAGGCGGCGTTTTGTACACACTAGGGCTGCTTGGATCAGGCTTATCAACTAGCAGCTTTGGCTTTGTGATCAGCACTGGCGTGGTCATAGGTTTGGCTTTGGCCTGCACCACCTACAGTGTTGTGTATGGCGTGATCGGCCGTAACTGCCCTCCTGAGAAACGCGTCTGGGCGATGGGTATTGCAGCCGCGATGGGTTCTTTTGGCCAATTCTTCATGATTCCGGTTGAGCAAGAACTACTCACTCAATTTGGCATTCAAAACGCTCTATTTATTTTGGCCATCATCACCAGCTTCATGCTGCCTTTGAGTTTGATTTTGCGAGAAAAGAATTACCAACCTGCTCAAACTGGCAGTGATCAAACCATCGTTCATGCCATCAAAGAAGCTTTCGGACAACGCAGCTTTCAATTATTGGTCTTTGGGTTTTTTGTTTGTGGCTTTCAAATTGTGTTTATCGGAGCGCACTTAGCGCCCTACCTCAAAGATATGTCCGTCACTTATTCTGATGTGGGGCGTCCTGAAGTGGCAACCATTGCTTTAGCACTTGTGGGCTTATTCAATATTTTTGGAACTTACTACGCAGGTAAGTTGGGCCAAAAATTACCTAAGCACCTTTTATTGGTGTTTATATATGCGGCAAGAGCCATAGTGATTGCTGCATTCATTCTTTTGCCATTAAGCCCATTCACTGTTTATCTATTTGCTGCCTGCATGGGCTTCTTGTGGCTCTCAACGGTGCCACTGACCAATGGCATCGTGGCCCACATTTTTGGCGTGAAGTATTTATCCATGTTATCTGGCTTCGCATTTTTCTCACATCAAATCGGAAGCTTTATGGGCGCTTATTTAGGTGGCTATTTATTTGATCTCACCGGCTCTTACAACATCGTTTGGTTCATTGCGATTGGTTTGAGCATTGTCGCTGCCCTCGTGAACATTCCTATCAAAGAAATAGAATTGATCAGAGCTCCGCGGAGTTCTGCCACTGTTAGGGCATAAGCTAGATTGAGATGATGTCACTTTTACAAAGACCGATTGTGATCAAAGTAGTGATCTTGGGATTACTGGCTTTGGTGTTTACTGCTTACCTAAGACCTGAGATGATGGTCGACGTGGCAAATACCTTGCTCACCCTCTGTGGGTGGTAAGCTAGCGCCCTGTTTTTAGTTCTCGCCATAGTACAGTGGATAGTACAACTGCCTCCTAAGCGGTAGACACAGGTTCGATTCCTGTTGGCGGGACCAATCAAGTCGCTTGTGCCAATCTATCCCCGGCCATCTCAATGTACATGCGCAACTCATAAACCTTCACGGCATATTTCTTTGGCACTTTCATGGCCAAGGCTTGTTTTTGTAGAGCGCGCCATTCTTCTTGCCATGGTTTTTTAGGATTTGCAGCCACCGCAAATTCCAAGGCCCGTAATTTTTTATAAACTGCAGAGGTCTTAGCATCCACACCCATCGCAATCAACTTGGGTAAAAAATTAAATAATGGAATCAAGATGGCTAACAATGGCAAGATGATCCGAATCGCTCTTTCAACCCAAACCACACTCCAAAATGGTAAGTGACGGTGCAAGAAAGAAGCGCCATTTTTTAGGAAATACTCGGCATCATCATTGTGCGGCCAAGCAAAGCCATTTGCTGAGGGGTAGTCATTTTCTTTTTGCAAAAGGCCTAATTGACTGATGGTTGTATCCATGGCTCTCATCAAAGGAGTGATCAAGGCAGGATGAATGTCTTCACTGACAGCCAACGCTGCTGGAGCAGCCAGGATTGAGATGTCTTTTTTGGGAAGGTCTTCGGCCAAATTGATCACACCTCGTGGAACCGTGACTTTTTTCAAGAATGGTAGACGCACCGTATATGCATCCGCTTGCTCAAAACTCATCACAGCCAAATTAGGATTGCGCAAGTATTCCAAAATAATCGGTGCCTGAGGCGCACTGACCAACATCACGGCATCCAACTCATTGGCATTCAATGCTTTGAGGCTTTGTGAGGCTGTGAACTCTTTGAGCTTAATGCTTGGCTTCTCAGACTTCACGTCCATTTGATTGAGCTCTAGCAGCTTCAATCCTAGGTCTCGTGTGCCACTACCGGGCATGCCAATTGACAATGATTTATTTTCTAGTTGTGTGATTTTTGTCAGAGGCTCTTTGAAGGCAGTCTTGCGATAGAAGAACCAAACTTGCTCATCAAAGACCGATGCCAAAGCTGAGATATTAGGATTGTCAGAGACTTTACCAACACCTCCTTGCAAAATACCGACATGGATTTTTGAATCAGGTTGATTCAAGCGCTCAATATTTTCTAAACTTCCTGCAGAAGACAATACTTCCAGTGTGATTTTCTCTTTGGCCAGCTCTTTGGCCAACTGTTGTCCAAAACGGTAATACAAACCGTTTTCAGCCCCCGTTGTTATCACGATTTTTTTAGGCGGTGTTGGCACTAAAAACCAAATCAATAAACCCAAGAAGAGAATGATCAAAACTGGCAGCACATAAAGCATCGGCGGTTCAATCAAGCGCTGGGTGATTTGTTGGAATTGTTTTTTCATGATGAATGACTTGTTAGATGTTTTTTATGTTTTTTGATCTTACTTGATGCTTTTGTTTGATTATTTGGTGATCAAAGAAATGCCCATCGGAATACCTGAATCCTCAGCTTTTACTTCCTGTACTTTACCAATCCTGACTCGGTCTTTCATCTCCGGTGAGTTTTTCAAGAAAGCATCTTTCGCATGGTTTGCACGAGCATTGGCCAAAGCTGTCAAGCGGGCTTCATTGATGTTTTGTGCCTCGATCAACTCTTTGCGCAGAGTTTCCCAGCGAGCTGGTGTATTGGGTAGTTTGATTAACTGCTGAGCCAGCTTGATGCGCCCTACTTGAGATCCATACGCAGATTTGAGACCACTTTGAACGCGCGGATCGGACAAACTAGGATTAGGTAAAGGTTCAGTATCTTTTAATTGGAACCCAGCCGCCAATAGGATCGCACGATCTGCATTGACTCGGGCCAATTCTTGGCGATCGATTTGAGGATCGTAAGTGCCATAAAACTCAACAACCGCATTGGCTTTTTTCTCAAGCAGTTTGGCTACTTTTTCTAGTTTTTCTTGTTCAGGAGGTGTGATGACGCTTTCACCAGGAGCGGTATAGATACCATCCAAACCCTCTTCACCGAGCAATGAAGCCAATGCTCTGAATGGAGCAGTCACAATACTACCCAGAACGTTGCGCAAGGCTTGCCAGAATAAATGTCCGACACTGAATTCTGGTGAATCCACATTGCCTTTGATCGGAATATTCACATCAATCATGCCTTCTGAGTCTTCCAAGACTGCAATGGCCAAACCAATGGGCAACTTCAGTCCTTTGAAATCAGCAACCTCTTCACCCAATTTGATTTTACGGATCACGAAACGATTTTTACCCAGCAGTTGACCTTCTTTGGTGGTGTAGCGCAGATCCACATCGATTCGACCGCTGTCAATTTGATAACCAGCAAAAGTCATCGCATAAGGATTGATGCTATGGAGTGGCACATTCTTAAAGCTCAAAGAGACATCTGAGTTTCTTCTTGGGTCTTCAAATGCAGCCTGCCCTCTGGCACGCAAACTACCGCTTTTATCAACAGCGCCATCTAAAGCAATGGTGGCATATTGCCCAGGCACATTGCTGACACCCAATAATGAGCCATTGAGATTATTGATATTGGTTTTAAAGCCAGATCTCATGGATGCGTCCGAGAAATACATCCTGCCTTGATTGACTTTGATTGCCTTGATGTCGACTTCAAAGGCTGGCTTGCCTGCAGTCTTTACCACTGGTGTGCTTGTAGTCTTTGTTGCAGGCTCTGAGGATGTCACTGCTTGATTTTTCATGAACAAGCGGCGGAAGTTACTGAATTTATCTTCGCCAATTGAGAACCTGGCCGATGGCTGATTTAAGACTAATTCTTGGATGCTGAATCTTTTTTGCTCTTTTTCTAAAAAATCGAGTTCAAATTTTGAAAAGTAGGCTTTTTCCCAACTGAGCAATGGTTCTTTTTCTTTGGGTTCATAGATGGCCAATGCAGCAAAATCAAGATCTCCCAAAATGGCCCAACCACGCGGGTTGGTTTTAAGTTTTAGTTCTGCGCTGACCGATCCTTTTTGCGTGACCAGCTTTTCATTGGCTGGCAATAAAGCAACAAAAGGAGCCAAAGGAAGATCTTTGAAGGAAACACTGCCATCAAGATCTGATTTTTTTAAATCATAGCTGAGCGTACTGGTCAGTTTTGCATCTTCAATACTCAAATTTATTTTCAGATCAATTTTTTCTTGAGCAATCATGTCAAAGTGCCCTTCCACTCCCAAACTTGAGAGTTTGAGGCGGTTGGCTGAACCTGGGATGGCCAGATCCACATTCTTTAAGTTCAAGAGGTAGTCACTTTGCACACCCTGCGCACCGGTTGGCGCGTAGTTAGCAAACTCTTTGGCTTGGAATTGAACATCCTTAAAGACATAGTCTGTTTTATTGATGCTGTCTTTGATAGCAATTTGACTATTTTTGATCTCAAACTGATCAATCTCAATTTTTAGAGTGGATGGTTTAGCATCAGGCTTCTTCAGTGCCTGAATAGCATGAATTAATTCAAGGGCGTTCCATGGTGCCGCACCTTGTTTTTTCAAAGCGCGATGAAGATATATTTGAGCTCCATCAATCTTGACTTCTGATAGGTGCACCCGGCCAATCAATAGATGAATCAGCTCAGCATTGACGCTCAAATGTTGAATATTGAGGAGTGGGTTTTTATCTTCGGGGTCTTTAGAGAGCTTTAGACCATGGATATCAACTTTGAGATTCCACGGTGAAACATCAATGCCTTCGTAGCTGATGTGATGACCAATACTTTGGCCATAGTTATGGACAGCTTTTTTTACCAGTCCAGGTAAAAAAACTGCCAAGCCAAGCCAGAAAGCAACAACCAAGGCAATGACAATTGCCCCAATCCGAATCAGTAACTTTTGATAGTTCATACCCTAATCATAAATTGACTTAGGGTCTTTGGGATGACTTGTTTTGAAACTTACTTCTATTTTGTGACCGGAGGAATCACCGTACTCCTAGGAGCTACTGTCAACATCACATTGGCTTTTCCACCAAAGCCGCCATCCTCGATTTCAATGGTGGCAGTTCTGTCTTTTTTAATGAATACCAAGATGCTGTTTTTTGATTTGGTTGAAGAAACCAAGGTCCAGCCAGCTTTTTGGAATTGATCTCTAAAGAATGTGAAGGTTTCATTGGCATTTTGCGCAGAGATGATCGATACGCGACCAGCCCAACCATCGCCACTGCCCAAAATCAAGGAATTTTCGTTGTTGATGCGTGCGCCACCCGGCATAGGCATTTCACCCAGCAATTTGGATTGAATGTCTTGCGTTGTTTCACCATCGGCGTTCGTCAAAGTTGTCGTGGCACATGCACTCAATCCCAAAATAATGGTGGCAATAGAGCTGATGAGTAGTTTATTCATGGCAAGCATTCCTCAATGACATAATTTTTATTAATTCAGATAAGGATACACCGAGTTACTAGAATCATTGCTTGATTTGAACCCACTCTCTGAACTCATTAAAAATATTTAATCCCACATCTAAAATAGTTGAGAGACTTTGGAAGTGTGCTAGCTAATTTTTTTAAAAAAAGATAAAAGCTTGGCTTGAAATTATTTTTCCAAAAAAATTCAACGAAAAAATTTTATGCATCAATGTCAATAGGTGAAAAAATTTATTTTTCACCAAAATTTTTCACAACTTATCCACAGTTTGTGTGGACTACTTGATCTCAAAATTGAAAAAGTCCTTATTTGATAATGGTGGAGCTAGGCTGCTTAAAAATTAGGCAATGATGGTCCGCACCCCGAATTGATAAATACTTTTTGTAATGCGTATGTAATAAAAAGTTTTTTAATTGGCTTGACAAAGAAAAATCTCGCCACCCTTTTCTTCAATTTGCAATTTAACCAGGCGTGATCCGTGCGGACATGGTCCAGAAATACATTCACCTGTATCGGGTAAATATTGAGCATCATGCGATGCACAAATGATGGCTGTTTTGTCGTTAGTGAAGAATTGTCCAGGTTGCCAATCAAGTTCCATTGCAACGTGAGCACAACGGTTGAGATAAGCATGTGCCTGACCATCAAAACGAATCACAAAAGCGGGTAATGTTTCATCCACACGATGATCAATCGATGACACCATGCTCGCAATATCTGAAGTTCGAACCATGAAACGAAAGCCCTCTTCTTGATCTTGGATGCGATCACTTGAGCAGATGCGATGACCTGCCTGAATCAGAGGTTCAAAGTCATCGTCAGGGCTATTGGTCTTGTCGGATGAAGACATGTGTGGGCTTTCAGGAAATAGTTATTGATTAGTGGTTATTTAGGGGGTGTTTAGAGCTTAATTTCGGCTGGATTGCTTGCTTTAGAAGATAATCTAATAATATTAATAAATATTGTAGACATGTCATCAATTTCAGCAACCACCAAAGCAGCTTTAGAAGAGCTTTTAGAGACTGCGCTAAGGCCAGCCCCCGCTGATTGGCTTGGCATTCGTTTCCGTGGCCAAATGATTGGCTATATCCAGCCTGACTATGTCACCAGCATCAAGTCTTATATCGAGAGTACCGAAACCCCTGCTTTGGCGCTATTCGGCGAGCATTTGCATTTAGAGAATCTGGCCCCTTATTTATTGAGTCAAGAACTGCAAGATTTGGCTGAGTTTTTAAAGAAACAGGGGCTGGCTCCTGGGTGGCGCGATGAATCCTTCTCTTGGCTCGATGAGCATGGCCACGAACGCTTCAGAATGGAACGTGCCATCTTCAGATCACTGGGGTTTCATAGTCGGGCATGCCATATCAATGGCTACACAGCTCATCAAGAGATGTTTTTAGGCATGCGCAGCGCCAATAAAGCCACCGATCCCAATATGTTGGATAACTTAGCGGCTGGCGGCATCAGTGCCGATGAAACCTTGCAGCAATGCGTGATCCGTGAATTGTGGGAAGAAGCCGGTGTTCCGACTGAGATAGCGCGTCTGGCTGAGCCAGTGGGTCATATCCATGTGCGCCGCGTGGTGGAGCCCAAAGGCCTGCATGATGAGAGCTTGTATACCTATGATTTGTTATTGCCTGATGATTTTTCACCGAAGAACAATGATGGTGAAGTATCAGGTTTTATGAAAGTTCCTTACGCACAAGCAGCTGATTTGATTTTAGAAGGTGCTTTGACGCCCGATGCTGCTGCAGTGGCTGCTGATTTTCTTCTAAGAAAATCTTAAGTTTCCAAGAAACCATGGAGATCATCGCTTTTACGCTGTCTCTAATGTGTGTGGCTCTCAATGCTTATGGTCATATTTTGACCTGGCCTTTGATGATTGCCAGTTCTGCTGCCTATGCCTGGGTGTTCCAAGATGCCAAATTATTTGGTGATGCATGGTTACAAGGTGTTTTTATTCTTTTGGCCATCTATGCCTGGAAGACCTGGTCGAAATCAGATCAAGCCGAAGGTGCGCAGACAAGTTCATTCAGAAAAATGCCCCGCAGCTGGCCTTTGATTGCCAGTTTTTGTTGGTCAGGTTTATTTTTGATCATTCACTATCTGTTGGTGAACCACACCAGCTCAGATGTGCCCCTCATTGACGCCTTCCTAACCTCTGGTAGTTTGTTGGCCACTTATATGAGTGCTCAAAAATGGTTGGAGAATTGGTTGCTGTGGATTTTTGTGAACAGTCTTTATATTGCTTTATACATTTATAAGGATTTACATTTGACTGCCCTACTCTATGGTCTTTTGATTGTCCTTGCAGTGTTTGGCTGGATGCAGTGGTCTAAAAAGATCAAGCAAAGTGTGCAGGCATCATGAGTGATGTTTTAAGAATCGCCATCGTTGGTGCTGAGTGCAGCGGCAAAACAAGCTTGGCGCAAAGTTTGGCTGATACTTTTTCTAAAGAATATCCCAGCGTCTATGTTCCAGAGTACTTAAGATTGTTTGTTGATCAAAAAAATCGAACCCCACGGCCTGATGAGCAAGTTGGGATTGCAATGGAACAGCAATCTTTAGAGCGCACGCTTGCCAATGATCTGATCAAGCAACACAGCAATCCTGAGTTTGTTTTACTTTTTTGCGACACCACACCTTTGATGACTTATATCTACAGTGAGGTGGTCTTTGGCGGTTTGAACCCGGAGCTATTGAAGATTGCTCAAGCTCATGACTACGATTTGACGATCTTCACTCAAATAGACTTCCCTTGGCAAGAAGACGGCCTGCAACGAGATGGGCCAGTGGCTCAGACCAAGGTTCACTTCAGGGTCAAGGCACGCCTAGAAGAGCTGCAGATACCCTATGAATCAGCCTTTGGACAGCCAGAGCTACGATTAAAAAAGACCCAAGACAGTGTCAGGGCTTTATTAGCAAAACGCAAAACTCAAAAATCCATATAATCACTCTATCTAGTAGTTTTAGATATTAGCTCGGGGTCCTGCATCTTTGATGTGGGTGAGAAATACCCGTTGAACCTGATCTCGATAATGCGAGCGCAGGGAAGCGTCCAAACCGCATCCCCAACTCGCCATCGTTTATATAAGGAGTACTGACGATGGCTTATACGCCAAAACTGAACCACATTGCAGGCGCATGTGCCCTGCTCTTTTGTATCAATGCACAAACATTTGCACAATCTGAGACCCAGTTATCACCGGTGGTGGTGACGGGGGAAAAAGGCACAGGGTATGTTGCTAAGGGTGCGATGATTGGTGGGCCTGGTGGTACTGAAGAAGTGGCACTCAAAGATATTCCGGCTTCGGTTACTGTTATTTCAAAAGACCTCCTGGATGATCGCCAAGCCAGAGTGATGTCTGAAGCTGCCAAACTAGATGCTTCGATTGGCGATTATTACGCCGCGATGGGCTATTACGAAAACCTTTATATCAGGGGCTTTCCTCTTGATCCAGCCACCAGCTACCGTATTAACGGTATGTCAGTGACTGGTGAGCAAAATATCGCTTTTGAAAATAAAGAACGCCTGGAAATCCTCAAAGGTGTTGGTGCTATGCAAGCTGGTGCTGCAGCGCCAGGCGGCCTGATCAATTACGTCACAAAAAGACCCAAGGATGTTCAGTCTTTCACAGTAGGTACTGGTGAAAGAGGCACTCAATATATCGCTGCTGATTACGGCACTTTTTTAGGAGAAAGCAAATCATTGGGCATACGCATCAACGCCGCCAATGAGAATATTCGCCCCTATGTCAAAGATGCCAAAGGCGATCGTCAATTTTTTAGCTTAGCGGCTGATGCAAAAATCAGTTCGAAGACTTTGGTTCAATTTGATTTTGAATATCAAGATAAAAATCAAAAGTCAGTGCCTGGTTTGATGCTACTCGGTGGTACAAAACTGCCTTCAGTTAAAGCAGACATCAATTTGTCGTACTATCCTTGGGTTTTGCCAACTGAAATTAAATCAAAAAATATAGGTCTGCGACTTAATCATGAAATCAATGATTCGCTAAAGCTATTTGCCAATGCCAATCGCAGTGAAGTGAAAATCAATGATCGCTTGGCCTATCCTTATGGCTGTAGCGCTGACAGTTCAGGCGCTAGCGGAACATTTTGTTCTGGAGGGCAATTTGATGTTTATGATTTTAGAAGTGATGGTGAGATTCGACGCAATGACCATATCCAAACAGGCTTAAGTGGCAAAAATACAATCGGTGAAATCAAACATCAATGGACCGTGGGCGTTTCAGAGCTAAAGAGATCTGTTTACAAAGGTGCGTCGGTGTATGAATATCGAGGAGAAGATGATATCTACAGCCTCAATGCTGATATCAGCCCCAGCGCAGGTAGCACCGGCAATATTTATAAAATTCTAGATCACACTCAAAGCAGTTTATTTGTCCATGATCAGATTCAACTGACATCAAAAACGAAACTTTTTTTAGGCCACAGAATTGTTGAGATGAAACAAAGTGCTTACGATGTTTATTCGGGTGGACAATACTCATCACTCAATAAAACTTGGCATTTGCCACAAATTGGCGCCAGCCATGCCTTGACCAATCAACTGACTAACTATGTGAGCTACAGCAAAGGAGTTGAGCCTGGAACCATTGCTTTACCTGATAGCTTTAGAAACTCTCAAGTGATGGCGCCAAGAAGAACTGAGCAGGTAGAGATTGGCAGTAAGTATTCGATCAATGCAGACTCTTTGTTTAGCTTTGCTATTTTACAGTCTGAACGACCTAATGAGTACGCCATAGATTATGGTGAAGATCTAGATGGATTCTATCGCTCAACTTTGGTTCAGGATGGCAAGATCACCAATACTGGTGCTGAAGCAACTCTTGCCTATAAAGCAACTAATCGCTTGAATATCCTATCCAGCGCCATGTACCTAGAGGCCAAACAAACAGGAGCCTCACAAAATAATCAAAATGGCAAACAAGCCATCGGCATTCCGCACTGGAAGGCTGTGATATTTGCTGATTATTTATTGCCACAAGTTGAGAATTTGAGTGTTCAGGGTGGTTGGACTTATATATCCAGTAAAGGTGTCACATTAGATAACAGCATTAAAGCACCTGGCTATCATAAATTTGATGCGGGCTTGAAGTACATCGATCGCTTAGGCTCTAGTCAAGCAACTTATCGTTTGAATGTTGAGAATCTTTTTGATAAGTTCTACTGGCGTGATGTGAGTCAAACCTATGGCTCAAACACTCTTTACCCAGGCACCCCAAGAATCTTTAGAGCCACTGCTACTTTTGATTTTTAATCTCTAGCAGTTTTAGAGTATGAGCCGCATCTCTACATGGGGGATGCCGGCTTCATCAAAGATGGGACCATGAGGCTCAAAATCTGCTTTGGCATAGAAGGCAATCGCATGGGTTTGTGCGTGCAAGATACATTCTTGTGCGCCCTTTTCTTTGGCTCTTTGGATGAGTACTGAGAGTAATTTTTGACCAATGCCTTGCTGGCGGTATTCTTTCTGAATGGCCATGCGCCCTATTTTGGCAATCGTGTTATCGATGATCAGGCGAGCTGTACCAATCACCTGATTTTCTTTTTCTACGATCGCATGCAAGGCATTTTGATCGAACTCATCCCATTCAAGTTCTTCAGGAACTTTTTGCTCTTTGACGAATATCTCATGACGAATAGGCATAACCTGGCTTTTTGCCTCATCCCAATGAGTGATTTTGATAAAAATGTTCATCTGAATATGAAGTAAACCGCTCCCAATAAGCACAAACCAGCCCAAATGAAATCCATTTTGAAAGGCTGACCCATGTAGTAAATCGAGAATGGGATAAAGATAGCCAAGGTGATGACTTCTTGGGTGATTTTTAGCTGAGCCAAATCAAAATACTGAAAACCAATGCGATTGGCAGGAACTTGGAGCGCGTATTCAAAAAAAGCGATGCCCCAACTCAAAAAAGCAGCGATCCACCAAGGTTTATCGGATAGGTTTTTTAGGTGGGCATACCAAGCAAAAGTCATGAAGATATTGGAAAGGATCAGCAATCCAATAAAACTGATGGGCCCCGATAGCGTCTGCGGCATGATGATTCTTTATGTGTGGCAATGCCCTTATTAGACCAAACTCAGGGCGAATTTGGCATCTAATAAAAATCAGGCTATAATCTTCGTCTATTCCTCGATAGCTCAGTCGGTAGAGCGCCGGACTGTTAATCCGTAGGTCCCTGGTTCGAGCCCAGGTCGAGGAGCCAAATAAGAAAGCCCCTGAAGTCATTCAGGGGCTTTTTCTTTTATAAATCCCGATGATTCAATAGCCATAGAGCCCATTCATAAAGAGGGCTTAAGGTGTTACATTCGAGGAATATTTCGAATTAATCATTAAGGAATCACCATGACTGCACATAAAATCAGCTTAAGCTTATTAACAGCTTCCATTCTTGGCCTATCTTCAGTGGCTATGGCTCAATATGACTACCCTGTTGATAAACCTGTTGCAGGAGCAGTGACTGGTGAACGTGGTCAAATTTACAGTGGCATTGTGACAAAGATTGACACCAAAAACCGTGTGGTGACATTCAAGAACAAAGAAGGCGAATTGGACATCGTTGCAGGTCCAGAGGTGAAGAACTTTGCCCAGATCAAAGTTGGCGATCGTTTAGATGTTCAATATGCATTGGCTGTGGCCATTGAATTAGTTAAAACTAAGAATAATGATGTGCGTGGTCGCGAAGTGACATCCGATACTCAAACAGCTCCAGCAGGTAATAAGCCTGGCATGGTTAAAACCAATATTGTCAAAACAACAGCCAGCGTCGTGGCCATTGATCAAAAGAAACAGATCGTGTCACTCAAAGGTCCTAAAGGCAATGTGGTGGATGTGAAGGTTGAGAACCCAGCCCTCTTAAAAGGCATCACCACCAAGGATCAAGTCTATGTGACTTATGCTGAAGCGGTTGCTGCCGTGGTGAGCGCGCCTAAGAAGTAAATTAATGGGTTTTGGAGATTCTTCCTGAATTTCTTTTTAAACAATCCCCTGCTGTTATGAAAAATGCCTCTGAGATCAGAGGCATTTTTCTTATGGAGCTTTTTACTTATGTTGATTTATTAATCTTTTTTAGCTTGTTCAATTTATTCTCTTACTTGCCCAAAAAGATGTCCTTGAACTCTTTTTCACCCACGGCTTTTTGAACCGTGAAGTAGGTCAAGTAGTGAACGATGATCAGCCAGTAGATGAAGGCAATCATGATCAGATTTTTAGGTTTGGCATGACCAAACTCTAATAAGCCTTCAAGGAATGGCTTGCCATGCAGTAAGTAACCCTCAATACCTAGGGCATTGGCATGCAAGATCATGACCAAGACCACATAGATCAAAGAGTGACCAATCAAAGGCCAGAAAATAGGTTTGCCTTTGTTGACCTTGATTGGCATGAGAAGCTCAACCGTGATCAAGAATTTACCCACAAACGCTGCTTTGATGAGGGCCACTGTGATCGAGAACATGCTGTCCGCTCCATCAACCCCAAAGTGCAACATTTGCGATTGGTTGTACAAGCCAATGGCATAGAACCAAATCGTGAAGTAGCTTGTGGCAATTAGAAACTTTTTAGTTTCATGAAGAAAGCCATGTTTCATTTTTTCCCAACGGGACATTGTTTCAGTGGATGGTGTGCTCACGCTTGACTCCTGATTTCTGATAATTGTTGGTGGCTTTTAGATGGCTGGGCCACCCAAAGATAAATATAAATTAATTCGTTGCATCAAGACTTCTAACCGACCTTGCTGCTCATTGGATTTGGCAGTATTGGTTTTTATCTTTTGTTGCAAGACTTGGCGCTGATCGATGCGACCAATGACAAATTCTGCATCTGTGCTTTTTTGAATATTTTGTTGCAATTGATAAATTTGATTGAGCTCTGCATAACGAGCACGCCAAGATTCTTCACCCGATAAAGCGGACTCAACTTCTCTGAAGGCATTTAATCCAACTTTGGCATAAGCAGCAAAAGCTTGATTAAGCTCAGCTTGCTTTGATTCAACTCTTGCTTCTAAGGCCCCGCCTGTGAATATCGGTAACGTGACCCCAACACCAGCACTCGGGTTGGATGAGTCGGTTTTAAGCACAAAGACTTCACTGCTGATTCGACCAAAGCCGGCAGTTAAGCTGATTTTAGGTAAGCGCGTGGCTTCTGCTTCTCTGACATTGAATCTGGCTGCATCTACTCGGGCCGCTGCAGCCACAATGTCAGGACGTCTTTCTAATAGATCTGATGGCACACCCGCGTTGATCGCAGATGGGCTATTAGGCAAGCCTTGATTTTTTAGAGGTGTACCCACAGGGTAACGACCCACCAAAACATCCAGGGTTTTTAAATTTTGTTGACTGGCATTCTTTAAATTAAAAGCCAACTCTTTGGCTTGAGCAAGATTGATTTCTGCATTGAGGATATCTTGCTTAGAAGATGCCCCAACTTTTTCACGTTGTTGCACATGCTCCAGAATTTTTTCTTGATGCTGAGCTGACTCTTGGGCTCCTTGAGCTTGTAAATGAAGTACTCGAGCAGACCACAATGTTTTAGCCAGATTGGCCATGAAAGACAGTTTTGCCGATTCTTGATCAGCAGCAATGGCTCTGGCATTTTGCTCAGCATTGGCATAGCTTGCGCGCACACGTCCCCAAAGATCAAGCTCCCAATTGGCGCCAACGTAATAACCTGATGTGCCTGATCCTTCCAAGCCCATTTTTGCCCCTGTTTTAGCTTGCACGCCCACATTGGGATAAAAAGATCCGCTAACAGCCTTCATCATTGCTTCGGCCTGATCTAATCGTGCGGCATAGATTCTGAAATCAGGTGCCGATTGAATCGCAAGCTTTGCTAACTCTGTTAATTCAGGATCATTGAATGAGTCTACCCAAGCAATGCTTTGGAATGCTGCTTGGCTTTGAGCCTGATCATTGATTGCTTTGTATTGTCCTGGCAGATTTTGTCCAGGCAATGCACGATCTAGTAGCTCAGATCTTTTGATGGGCTCACCAATTGAACAAGCACTCAAAGCCAGCAAGAGGCTAATGGACAGACTTCCAGACAAATACTTGCTCATAAATGCTTTATCAATCGATCTCATCAATGCAATTTCGGAACGATGTAGTTGAGCTTGCTATAAACACGCAACATGACTTTTCTAACAAAGTGCAAAAAACTCATGTTGTCTGTGTAGATGGCGCCATGACCAATGGCACCAGCAGCAATTAATTCTGTATGACTGCCCTCTTCAAGAATCAACTTCACCGGGAAGCGATTAGGCACAGCTGGTCTAACACCTGTTTGAGGCACATCACCACTGGCGTTAACCTGACCCTGTCGTTGGGCCCAAATCACACTTTCCACTTTGGCCTTATAGATTTGACCAGGGTTGGTTGGAACATAAAACTCTGCTTCATGTCCTGGTTTGATTTGATGAAGCTCATTTTGATGAAACAACATGAATACTTGTGGGTCATCTTCAAGGAAACTCATCGCAGCACGCAAAGGTGTCGGGACCAAGAAAACACCTGGACGCAATTGAGCATTAATAACTGTGCCGTTGTTAGGTGCGCGCACAATGGTTTGCTCAAGCTCCCAATAGGAGTTATCTGCCTTTTCTTTTAATTCATCGTAATCAGCTTCTGCTTTTTCAAGATCAAAGCGATTGCCCGATCCTGTTTTAACCAAGTCACGGTTTTCTTCCACGCGTTTTTTAGCCAGTTTTAGTTTGGCATTCAGCGCATTGACAGAGGCTTGATAAGGTTCAGGATCGATCTTGAATAGAACATCGCCCTTCTTAACGCGTTGATTGTCAGTCACTTTCACCTCAATCACACGCCCCTTCACTTGAGGAATGATTGGCACTTCGTGACGAGTGACCCGGACATCAGAGCTGCTTGGGGCAAAAATATTCATGAGCAAAATCATGATCAACACAAATACAACAGGTGTGACAAACACAATAATTTTGGAGCGCTTGTTCCATGGATAGAGTTTGCGTTTGAAAAACACCCACCAAACAACCAAGGCGTAAAGAACGATGATGATTTCTAACATGTCTATTCCTTAGCGCCGTTTGAGAGAGATTTCTTTTCGGCTTCTGCAAGCGACTGGACTTGATCTTTTGATAAAGGCACGATGGTTGGCTTCAGATGAGCCCAAACAAATGCGACTGGCCAAAACAAGCCACCGGAAAAGCGAGAGACCATGCACATCGCATGAATCGCTTCTTTTTGGGGATGCTGACGTTTTTCAGCAATCTTGCTTGGTAAATAATGAATCTGCCAATAAGCGATTCCAAGAACAATTGGAATGATGATGATCGCGATCCAAGAGAAAATATCCGCCAGAGTATCGACAAAACCGGCGGCCACAGCTTGACCAGAAATGGTACATATCACTCCAAATAGAGCAATTTGTGTGGCATTTTTAATTGGTGCTGAGGATTTATTCATACAAAACTTTCGCGATCAAAGAACAACTAATTATTCCAAAAATATTAGAATTAACAGATAGTTATCCAAATTCGTATGATAGAAATATATCGGGCAATCGCACATTAGCCTAATGGCTAATACACCTTTCGCCGACCCGCCAGAGAAATCATCCCCAAGGCTTTAAATTTGCTTAAAATTCGAGTAGAATGATGGGCTTAGCTAAAGTGCGATGGGATTTTTCTCAAGCGACTAGGCCATGCCCTGGTGGTGGAATGGTAGACACGCCGGTCTTAGAAGCCGGTGCCGAGAGGCGTGAGAGTTCGAGTCTCTCCTGGGGCACCAAATCAAAAAGCTTGTTTCTTTATTAAAAGAAGCAAGCTTTTTTCTTTTGGGAATCTAGTAGTTTTTAGGGATGCCCTTTCTTTAGCGGCAGATGTCTTCAATGTCCTTTTGAATGATCTTAAGCCCCGCTTTGAGAATCGTGTCATAGCGATTGCGCTCTACTTTAATGGACTCTGGGGTCCAGGAGTAAAAACCTTGTGAAGTTTTCATGCCGAAATGATTGTTTTTGACTCGTTCGGTCAAACACTTGGCAGGTACAGCATCGTTACACAAAGATGGGTAAATGCTGGCACCTGCTGCCGTGTGAATTTCAACTCCGGCATGATCACGTTGCATCACAGGGCCTGCTGCCAAATATCTGAATCCAAATCCAAACCTAACAGCGTTATCAATATCTTCTGCAGTGGCAATGCCCTGATCAATCATTGAAAAAGCTTCGCGAGACATGGCATGTTGTAATCGGTTGGCCAAGAAGCCCGGCAAGTCTTTATTGACCCTGACCGGCACCATTAGGCAACGCGTCATGATTTGGAACAAATCATCCATCACGGCTTGACTGGTCTTCTCACCTTTGATGACTTCAACACAAGGCACCAAATGAGCTGGCATGAAGAAATGCAAACCAATCATCCGGCTGGTGGTCTTTAAGCCTTCTGCAATTTGGCTGATAGGAAAGCTCGAGCTATTGCTTGCCAAGATGGTATGAGCTGGCGCCAGTTTATCTAACTGCTTGAACAGGTCTTGTTTGAGCGGTAATTTTTCCGGAATACATTCCACCACCAAATCAACGCTGGGCCAAGCAACATCATTCAGACCTGCATGAACTGTGACTGGGTGATTTGGTTTGGCATAGCCGAGTTCTTTGATTTGAAACTCAAGGTATTGAGGTAAAAAAGCTCGGCGCTCTGCACCCGCCTCAATGATTTCTACAGCGTAACCACCTCTTAAAAACACCAGTGCCACATCTGCACCCATGGTGCCACCACCGACGATCACTACTTTTTTACTTGCTGTCATGTTTGCCTCAGTGTTTTTTATTTAATTTTTTTATTTACGTTTTTTATTAACGTATTTTTGTTTGATTTCGTTTTTTCTTCATATGACTCTATATGAATTTTGTATCTGAAATGTAAACCAATTTGGAGCATTTTTCAGGGATATTTATGGCTGTTGATTTGCTCAAAAATAGTGCATTTTCTTATTTAAAACCAATTGACTAGTGATAACCCTAGGTAATCCAAAAAACATGGAGCGAAAAGAAAAAAATAGTGCTAAATTTTGAGGACGGTATTTAATACTTTTGAAAAACAAACCGGAGACACGAATGAAAATTGCAAAACTATTGGCTGTACTTCTATTCAGCTCGGCGGGCATTGCGAGCGCACAAAATATTTCTGTTGGTACTGGTGGTACAGGCGGTGTTTACTACCCAATGGGTGGCGGTTTAGCTTCTGTACTTTCTAAACACGTACCTGGTATGCAAGCAACTGCAGAAGTGACTGGTGGTTCAGTTGATAACATCAACTTGATCGGCACTGGCAAACCATACGTTGGCTTCTCAATGGCCGACGCTGCCAAGGATGCTCTAGAAGGTAAGGACAAGTTCGTCAATAAAAAGGTCGATCTTCGCACCTTATTGGTTCTCTACCCTAATCGCATGCACGTTGTGACTACCGAAGCAACTGGCATCAAGTCAATGAAAGACCTCAAAGGTAAGCGCGTCAGCACAGGTTCACCTGGAAGCGCAACTGAAGTGATGGCTTTCCGCTTGATCGAAGCTACTGGCTTAGATAAAGACAAAGATGTGAAGCGTGAGCGTTTAAGCGCTGCAGAATCTGTGAATGCGATGAAAGACCGCAAGATCGATGCTTTCTTCTGGGTTGGTGGTCTTCCAACAGCTGCTGTGACTGATTTGGCTAACACACCAGGCACAAAGATCGTGATGATTGATAACGCTGCTGAAGTAGCTGCCATGAACAAGAAGTATGGCAACCTTTACTACGCAGACACGATTGCTAAGAGCGTTTATGCAGGCATGACTAAAGATAATCAAGTTTCGGCTGTAGCGAATATTTTGGTTGCAAGCGCATCAATGCCTGATGACCAAGCTTATAAGATTGTGAAAGCTATTTTTGAACATCAAAAAGAGTTGATCGCTACTCACACTGAGTATTCAAGCATCAGTGTTGGTATTCAGAAGCCAGGTAATAGCTCAGTGCCATTCCACCCAGGTGCCATCAAGTACTTGAAAGAACGCGGCGCCAAGTTCTAAAAAAATATTAGGAAAATAATAAAAACTACCCAAGCACTACTTGGGTAGTTTTACATTGAGCGAGACAACCATGATCCAAGATCAAACCCCTGCATTGGATGAAAAAACCCAACAGGAAGTAGAGTCATTGATTCGTCAAGAGGAAGGTGATTCTCACGAGTACAAAGGCTTTTTAGCCATCTTCTTAACTTTGGCTGCAGTGGCTATGTCACTGTTTCACTTGTATGCAGCGTATTCAATTGTGCCGACTCTGCAACTCCGTGTGGTTCACGTTGGTTTTGTTTTAGCTATTTTATTTTTATCATTTCCGATAGCGGCGAGATTTAAAAATAAGCTCATGCTATGGGACGTTGTTTTAGCAGGCCTAGCGGTTGCAACAGCTTTTTACATCCTGCAAGGTGGCGATGATTTGGCAGATAGAAATACCGCCCCACTTCAGCTCGATATTATTTTTGGCATCATTTTTATTGTTTTGATTCTTGAGGGTGTGCGTCGCACCAATGGCTTGATTCTACTGACTGTCACTTTGTTATTTTTATCCTACGCATTATTTGGAAATTACTTACCAGCTCCCTGGACACACAAAGGTTATGAAATCTCTCGTTTGGTCGGTTATATGTACATGACCTTAGAGGGTGTGTTTGGAACAGCGGTGGATGTTTCAGCAACATTGATCATTCTCTTCACTATTTTTGGTGCCTTCTTGCAGTTCACCAATGCCGGCAAGTTCTTCATTGACTTTGCTTTCAGCGCCATGGGCGGTAAATCCTCTGGTGTGGGCAAAACAATTGTGCTCTCCTCATTCTTATTGGG
>JBDLUD010000001.1:0-72701 GCA_039805465.1 Pseudomonadota bacterium | reverse complement strand
CTTGCTTGGTTAGATTTACTTGAACAAGATTTGATCGATTTAGGCATGTCTGCTAGATTGGCAGAAGACATTGCTGGTCAGCAGTTGCTGGCATCTTTATCCCCAATGAAACTGTTGCACCACCACCCGATGAAACAGGTGGAGTGGCTGTCTTTGTTGAGCTCAATGCTTGAAGATGCCAGTTATATCGAGAGTAACCCAAGGCAAAGTGCCAGTGTCACCATCTTGCCTCTTAGTGCTACACGCTTAAGAAGATTTGACGCTTGGGTCATGGTGGGTTGTGATGACACCCAGCTGCCTTCATTGTCAGACAGCCCCATGTTTTTATCTGCACAATTGAGAAAGTTGCTCGGTTGTAAAACTCAAGAAGCTGAATTCATTCAGCAAGCGATGGATTTATCTCAATTGATGACCTCTCATCAACACTGGCGCATGATTTGGCAGTCCGTTGGTGCCACTGGTGAACCAAGGCAACCCTCACCATGGCTGCAAAGACTTTATGTCAATCACGCGGACTTCTTAAAAGATAAGCTTGAGACATTGCCGACATCCTATGAGGCAAGCCCCATTTTCCAACCAAAGCCAATATTGCCTGATGACTTCATCAAGCCGGCGAGCATCAGTCCAAGTGCTTATCGTGCGCTAAGAGAATGTCCTTATCGTTACTATGTGACCAGGTTGTTAGGGCTCAGAGAGAGAAGTGGCTTGGATGCTGAGGTTGATTTGAGTTTGGTCGGAAAGACATTGCATGCAGCTTTGTATGATTTTTATCATGGTCTAAAAACTCAAGCGCTAGAGACTGACAATCTTTACGAGCGAACTAAATCATTAAAGCAACGTTTGTATGCTATTTCTCATAAACATTTCAAGCCTTTGTTAGAAGTCGATGGCCGATGGTTGGCTGCATGGATTGAGTGGGAAACATTGATTCCATCATGGATTGATTGGCACATTCAACGTGAGCAATCAGGGTGGGTGTTTCATGATGGCGAAAAGCAAGTTGGCTTTGATTTGCAGACACGTTTTGGTGATATTCGTGTTTCTGGATTTGTCGATCGTTTAGACATTCATCCTCAAGAGGGTGTTGAAGTGATTGATTACAAATTCAGTAGCAAGAATTCAATCACTAAAAAGAAAAACAACTTGCAGGATGATCCTCAATTGGTCATTTATGCCAAAGCTGTGAACGGTCATGACATGGTGGATCGTCATCCAGTAGCAATCGCCTCGTGGGTTTCTGTCAAAGAAGACGATGCGCGTGTTGAGATTGATGATTTACAAGACCAAATGAATGAACTCCCCGCACAAATGATTACTGATATTGAGTCTTTGTGGGGTGGTGCGCCTATGGCCGCAAGTGCACCCGACAGTATTTGCCAGTATTGCCAAGCTCGTGGTATTTGTCGTAAAGGGATGTGGTCATGATTGATCAGTTGATTCTTGATTCATGCGATCCTGATCAATCGGTGGTTGTGGAAGCTTGCGCTGGTAGTGGCAAAACATGGCTGTTGGTGTCTCGCATCATTCGACTTTTACTCGCTGGCGCAAAGCCCAGCGAAATCCTTGCGATCACTTTCACGCGAAAAGCAGCTCAAGAAATGCGCGGTCGTCTCGATCAAGTGCTTTTGCAATTTGCTAATTGCTCTGAGGAAGAATTAATAGAAGAGTTGATAGCACGTGGTTTATCTGCTGAAAATGCCAGGTTGGCTTTACCCAAAGCGAGATCCTTGTTCGAAGATGTTTTATCCGATCCCCGACCTTTGAATGTTGAAACATTCCATGGTTGGTTCAGCAGTCTTTTGCGTGGCTCACCACTCGGTTCTGGAGTTCCTCAGGGACTAAAACTTCGAGATGATTTCAAACGGTTGCAAGACGAGTGCTTGGAGGATTGGTGGACAAGTTTGCCGTCGACCAGCAATGGTGCTGTGCGCGCCGCATATGAACTCCTTGTTAAAGAATTGAAGGCCAATAATGCGAATGATCTATTGATTGGTTCAAAAGGATTCTTAACGGTTAAAGCAGAGTGGTGGAGTTATTTAGAGCACTGCAAAAAGCAGGGTAAAAATCCAATTCAAGCTATCAGCGATCGATCAGATTGGTTGGCGATCCAAGACCCTCTTAAAGTCATGTTGGATGATTCGCAAGCTTTGATGAATTTGATGAGTTTGGCCAGCCATTTAAAAAATGGTGGATCGAATGATCAAAAATACGCAAACGCTATTGATGAGGCTCTCAAAAAACAGGCTCATGGTTTTTCAGCAGAAGATGTTACTGCAGCTTTAAGGCCGGCCTTCCTAACCGCTGACTATGTGCCGCTGGCAAAGTTATTGGCTTCTGATGCAGTGAAGAAATCTCTCAAGCAATTGACCGATGCTCAAAACATAGAGCAACAAATCAATAACACCCGGCAGACCTGGGCTCAAGCCATGTATGACCATTATTGCTGGGATGCTGATCATCGGGCCCACCGAATTCATCAGGCCTGGATCACGATTGGTGTGGATATGTTGAAGCACTATCAGGCAAAAAAAGAAGTCATGCGCGTACAAGATTTTTCAGATTTAGAGGCCTACACTGCAAAATTAATGCTTTCATCTGACGTGGCCAATTATTTGCAAGCCAGACTGGATGCCAAGTACAAACATTTGCTCGTTGATGAGTTTCAAGACACCAATCCCTTGCAATGGCAAATCTTGCTATCTTGGTTGAATGCTTATGGTGATGAAGAGAACAGACCTTCTGTATTTTTAGTCGGCGATCCAAAGCAATCAATTTATCGCTTTAGAAGAGCAGACGTCCGTTTGTTTGGTGAAGCAAAAAATTATCTGAATAAACATTTCAAGGCCAAAGTTCATTCCTTTAATAAGACCAGACGCAACAGTCCGGCAGTGATCAAAGTGGTGAATGATGTATTTGCGCTGCCAGATGTGCCAAATGGATACCCGTTTCAATCTCAAGAACGAAACCCAAGTGCAAAAAATAGTTACGGTCCTGGTGAGGTTTGGCGTTTGCCTTTGATAGGATCGCCCGAGATCAAGCAAGAGCCATCAAGAAATGCCCTGGAGCATCCTTTCATTGATGTCAGCAAGCAAACAAAAGTTCAGCAAAGTTTTGACGAGGCTTTGCAGGTTGCTCAGTTAATTCAAAAAATTAAACAAGAAAAAAATGCCAACTGGGGAGACTTCTTGATTTTATTGAGATCAAGAACTCATTTGGCACAAATTGAAAAGGCATTCAGAATTGCTGGCATTCCATGTGACAGTCCAAGGCAAGGGGGATTGCTCAGGACCCTTGAAGCCGAAGACATGGTGGCTTTGCTATCAGTTTTGATAACGCCGAGTGATGATCTGTCTTTGGCACAAGTATTGCGTTCACCCATCTATGGCATGTCTGATTCAGATTTGCTGGGCTTGATGGTGACTAAACAATCTCAAGAGCTTCATTCTCTTTGGCAATTAATTTCATTGCCTGAGCATCCGCACCATCAAATCTATTTAGATATTGCTGCCTGGGCTGAGTTGGCTAAAAAATTACCAGTTCATGATTTGCTCGACCATATTTATAGTCAAGGCCAAATTCGTTTGCGCTATGCAAGCTCAGCACCTATCCTGCAGCGAGATCAAGTGCTGTCAAATTTGGATGCCTTTTTATCCCTGGCACTCAATCTCGATGGCGGACGTTACCCAAGTTTGTCTCGGTTCATCAATGAACTTAGAAAGATCAAACGTGGTGCTGAAGAAGAAAGCCCGGATGAGGGTGAGTCATCTGGTGAAGATGAGGTTGATGAGAGTTCGGAAACATCTGAGAAGCGCGTCAAAATTTTGACCATACATGCTGCCAAGGGTCTCGAATCTCGCTTTGTGTTCTTGATGAACACCAACACAAATAAGTCAGCTAGAGATAACGTGGGTGTCTTGATGAGTTGGTTGCCAGGTAATGATGCCCCTGATCACATTTCTCCGACATTTTCAGCCAAGCCAAAAGATCAAGCACGAGAGTTTTTGCGAGAGCAAGAAGAACAAATTTCTCAAATAGAAAATTGGAATCTTCTTTATGTTGCGCTGACCAGAGCAAAAGAGGCTGTTTACATATCAGGTTCTGCCAACAAAGGCGACTCTAAGAGTGAGACCGCGATTGCCAAGAATAGTTGGTATGACCGCATGGCCAGAGCTGATGTTGAAGTATTGCCTGATGCACCAGAGTTGCCAGTTAAAGTAGTTGATCAGACTTTGATGTCTGTCAATAATGATATCGAGCTCTCATTTGCCGACTTTAATGTCTTGTGGCGCGGCAAACCAAATACCAATATCCGCTTTGATGAGGAGCTGGTGAGTGTTGAGCAGCAAGACATGATTGATTTGGGTGTGGCATTCCATGCTGTGATGGAGCATGTGATGCGCGCTGGCATCACAGATTCATCTGCAATGCCAAGCGCAGAAGAAATCGTTGCTTGGCTCAATCTCAGTCCTGAGGTGGCCATGCAAGCAAGGCATTGCGCTCTCAATGTTTTGAATTCAGCAAAAACCAAACACTTTTTCTTTGATTCAGCGATTCAAACCTCATGGGAGGAATTGGATATCGCTGAATCAAATGGAAGATTACTCAGAATTGACCGCTTGATAGAGTTGCCAAGCGAATTGATTATCTTGGACTACAAGTTATCGATTCCAGAGCCAAGCAGTGATTTATTTGCTAAATACGATGCTCAAATGACTATTTATAGAGAGTGCGTGGCTCAGTTAAGGCCAGATAAGCCAGTAAAAAGTTATTTATTGGGAGCAAATGGGGATGTTTTAGAGATGAGTTCTATTCGATGAATCTATTTTTGACCCAAAAACCCTTGATTAAACAAGTTAGTAGGTGGACGAGCCTGACCCTCGGCACTGGCAGTACTTGGCTTTGGCTGCTTCGTTCCCGACCTGACCAGGTTACCAAGCCACCATGCGAGGAGGCCCGTCCTCTGACATTCTACTGCCTTCTACTTGTAGAATGACAATATGACTGCATTAGCTTTAGCCCGAAAGTGGCGCCCAAGAGATTTTTCAACCTTAGTTGGCCAAGAACACGTGGTCAAAGCATTGACTCACGCGCTTGATCAGCAGCGTTTGCACCATGCTTGGTTATTCACAGGCACGAGAGGAGTTGGTAAAACAACCATTTCTCGTATTTTGGCCAAGGCCCTGAATTGCACGGGCGCAGATGGTCAAGGTCAAATGACTTCTCAGCCTTGCGGAAAGTGCCCAGCTTGTACAGAAATTGATGCTGGACGTTATGTTGATTACATAGAAATGGATGCGGCGAGTAATCGTGGTGTTGATGACATGGCTCAACTACTTGAAAAGGCCATGTACGCTCCAAGCAGTGCGCGTTTCAAGGTCTACATGATTGACGAGGTCCACATGCTGACCGGTCATGCATTCAATGCCATGCTGAAGACTTTAGAAGAGCCTCCGCCGCATGTGAAGTTTATTTTGGCAACCACCGATCCACAAAAGATCCCTGTGACAGTGTTGTCGCGTTGCTTGCAATTCAATTTAAAACAAATGCCAGTGCCTTCGATTGTTGAGCATTTGGAAAAAATCCTTGAGTCTGAGCAAGTGAAGTCAGAGATTGGCGCATTGCGTATTTTGGCCAAAGCTGCTCAAGGGTCGATGCGCGATGCTTTATCTTTGACGGATCAGGCGATTGCCTATGCTGCAGGTCCAGTGACTGAGTCAGCCGTACGTGCCATGTTAGGTACCTTGGATGAAACATACTTGATCCAAATTTTGGATGCATTGAGAACCGGTGACGGTGGTGCTTTGATCGCTATTGCAGATGAAATGGCTGCTAGAAGCTCATCCTTTTCTCTTGCTCTCCAAGATCTTGCTTCTTTATTGCAAAAGATAGCTGTAGGTCAAACAGTTCCATCAGCAGTATTAGATGATTGGCCGGAGGCAACTGAAGTTCGACGCTTAGCATCTCAATTTAACAAAGAAGATATTCAGTTGTATTACCAAATTGCCATCACCAGCCGCCCAGATCTTTCTTTGGCGCCAGATGAGCAAACTGGTTTCACAATGGCACTTCTTAGAATGCTGGCTTTTAAGCCTGGTGATGGATCTGGTTCAACTAAATCAAGTTCATCAAATCAAACGCCAAGAGCAGGCGGCACTTCGATCAGTTCTGCTGCTAAAGCTGCAGCCAATGTTACTGGTCATTCAGTTAAAGCAGCTTCAGCTCCTGTGACTAGTTCAACTTCTCAAGCAGCGCAGACTCAGTCAGCTCCTCAAGCAACTGTAACGCCCAAGACATCTGCCGTGACTTACAACTCTGAAGACCCAGATTGGCAGTCATGGATGAAAGCCTTGCCAGTCAGAGGCTTGTTGCAACAGTTGGCATTTCAAACTGAACTCCAAAACTGGAATGAACAAGGTGATTCTGTCAAAGCAACGGTGATTGTAGGAATGCCTCAACTGGCAAGTAAAGAAAATGTTTTGCGTTTGCAAGAAGCCTTATCTAATCACCTCGGAAAATCAGTCACAATTTTGATTGAAACTGGTAAAGCCAGTCAGTCAATCGCAGCAGTAGAGGCTAAGATCAAACAAGAAAAACAAGAAGGGGCAGAGGAGTCGATTGCCAACGATGATTTTGTGAAAACGATTCAAGCTGAATTTGGTGCCACAGTCGTGCCTGGCAGTATTCGCCCCATTCAATAATTATCCATAAAACCAAACATTCATTCGGAGAAATAAAGCATGATGAAAGGTAATATTGCTGGCTTGATGAAGCAAGCTCAGCAGATGCAAGAAAACATGAAGCGTGCTCAAGCGGAGCTTGAGGCTTTGGAAGTGATTGGTCAGGCTGCGGGCGGCTCTGTCAAGGTAACAATGACAGGTAAGCATGCTTTGAAGCGTGTAGAAATTGCTGATGCTGCAATGGATGATAAAGAAATGCTTGAGGATTTACTGGTGACTGCTTATGCAGATGCTTATCGTCAAATTGAGCAAATATCTAGTCAAAAGATGTCTGGTGCAACGGCTGGTATGCCAATGCCGCCAGGCTTTAAGTTGCCATTTTGAGATTGTTAGCGAATAGTCACGATGTCAGAAAATAGATCCCCTGATCAAGCTCAAGATGCTTTGCAGCGTATGGTGCAAGCTTTGAGAGCTTTGCCAGGTGTTGGCCCAAAGTCTGCGCAACGAATGGCTTTTCATTTGTTACAGCATGATCGCAATGGTGCAGCGGTGTTAGGTCAAAGTTTGCTTGATGCAGTGAACCATATTCAGCATTGTTCATCGTGCAACACTTTTTCCGAATTAAATATTTGCAGCACTTGCTCTGATGATCGACGTGACCCAAGCATCCTGTGTGTGGTTGAAACCCCAGCGGATCAATTGATGGTTGAACAAACCCTGACTTATAAGGGTTTGTATTTCGTTTTGATGGGTCGACTATCTCCCTTGGATGGCTTAGGCCCTAATGAAATTCATTTGGATCGATTGATTGAGCGTGTAGAGAAAAGTCCGGAGCCTGTCAAAGAAGTTGTTTTGGCCACTAACTTCACCAGCGAAGGTGAGGCGACCGCTCATTACATTGGTGAAATCATGAAGGTACGTGATATCAAGGTATCCAGAATTGCCAGAGGTGTTCCAGTGGGTGGTGAGCTCGAGTATGTTGATGCCAGCACCTTAGCAAGAGCGATGATGGATCGTCGCTCAGTCAGTTAATTTTTAGGATTTCATGCACATTCTGATCGCAAACGATGATGGTTATCTTGCCCCTGGTCTGTTGGCGTTGGTGAATGCACTGCGTCCTTTGGGCAAGATCACGGTGATTGCTCCCGAGCAAAATCACAGTGGAGCATCTAATTCATTGACATTGTCTAGGCCGCTCACAGTCAATCGCATGGCTGGTGGCGATAGAGATAACTTTTTGTATGTGAACGGTACGCCCACTGATTGCGTTCACATTGCGCTCACCGGTTTACTAGATTCAAAACCTGATTTGGTGGTTTCTGGCATCAATCAAGGTGAAAACATGGGTGAAGATGTTCTTTACTCAGGCACTGTGGCTGCTGCCATTGAAGGAGTGATGTTTGGGATTCCAGCAATTGCTTTTTCTCAGGTCGCCAAAGGTTGGGCAAGACTGGATGATGCTGCCCAAATCGCTAGAGATATCGTGATGCAACAAATCAACTCTCCAGTGGATGGTGTTTTAGCTGCTGGTGAAAAGCCCACATTGCTGAACGTCAATATTCCTAATCTTCCCTATGAATCTCTCAAGTCATGGCGAGTGACCAGATTGGGTAACAGACATCACTCACAAAATGTGATCATGCAGAACAACCCGCGTGGTGAACCTATTTATTGGATCGGCCCTCCTGGTGATGCAAGAGACGCAACTGAGGGAACCGATTTTCATGCGATCAATCAAGGACAGGTATCTATCACTCCTTTGCAGTTGGATTTATCCCATCTCAAGACTCGTGAAAAAATGATCCAGTCTCAGTGGCAAAAAAATTAATTTAATAGGGTGCTTGTGGTTAAAAAAGATCCCATGTTCGATAAGGCTCGCCTGCAATTAGCGGAGAAAGTTGCTGCTAGTGGTGTGCGTAATCGTCAGGTGTTGGAAGCAATTGCAACCGTACCTCGCCATGCATTCATTGACCATGCTCTTGATGCAAGAGCCTATGAAGATTCAGCATTACCTATTGGTCATCAACAAACAATCTCCAAGCCATCGGTGGTGGCGCGCATGGTTGAACTACTCTTGCGCCCTAAAAAAGACCTTGGTAAGGTCCTGGAAATTGGCACAGGTTGTGGCTACCAAGCAGCCATTTTGAGTTTGGTAGCCGAAGAGGTTTATTCAATTGAGCGAATCAAGCCCTTGCATGAGCAGGCCAGAGCAAAGCTAAGACCTTTCAGAATTCCGAATTTACGCTTGGTGTACGGTGATGGCATCCGAGGCTTGCCGCAAGCCGCTCCATTTGATGGCATCATCCTGGCCGCTGCTGGTTTAGGTATCCCGGACCCATTATTGGATCAACTCGCCATCGGCGGTCGATTGGTGGCGCCTGTGGCAAAAAATGAAGAAGAACAGCAGTTGGTCGTGGTTGAACGGGTCAGTTCACAGCGTTACCAAAGAACGGTTCTTGAAGAAGTATTTTTTGTGCCTTTACAATCAGGTATTGTGTAATTTAATCGCTATTTAATTGCGTCATTGACTGCTGTGAGCTTATGAATTTTCCTCGTTTATTGATTATTTCTTTGGCAATTTCGACTGTTGTATTTCAGTCAGGTTGTGCCACGCGTTCTGCACCCGCGCCCGTGGTTGATCGTTCAGGTGGTAAAGGTGCCAGTCTCGAACCAGTTCAGGCAGGGTTTTATCGCATCAAACGTGGCGATACTTTATTAAGGATTGCCTTGGATCATGGTCAATCACACCGTGATATTGCAGAGTGGAACAACATTGCTGACATGAATCAAATCGAAGTTGATCAAGTGATTCGTGTGTTACCACCAAGATCTGCCAAAGCCATGACTTCTAAAGTAGAAGTGAAGCAAGAAAAGCCAAGCCCATCTAACCAAATGAAAGATGAGAAGCTTGCCAAGAACGAAGTCAAAGCAGAAAAATCAAACAATGAGCCTGCAGCTGATGCTGGCATCAAGCTTTCTTGGCCATCAAAAGGCAATGTCATCGATCGCTTTGATGAAGGCAAAAATAAAGGCATTGGTATTTCAGGTAAGTCAGGTGACCCGATTCAGGCTGCTGCAGATGGCAAAGTGGTTTATGCCGGTAACAGCTTGAGAGGTTATGGCAATTTATTGATTGTGAAACACGACAATACTTATTTAACGGCCTACGCTCACAACAAAACACTGCTTGTAAAAGAAGGTGACACGGTCAAGAAAGCCCAAAAAATTGCTGAGATGGGCAATACCGATGCTGATCAAGTGAAATTACATTTTGAAGTTCGTAAGCACGGTAAACCTGTTGATCCAATGTCTTATCTTCCTTGAGTATGACCAAATCAATAGACTCAGACAACAGCTCATTCAATGACTTTTCTGAGCTAACTGATTTAAATAATCAAGCGCTGGATGCAGATGAATTAAAAGAGGTTTTAGCGGCCGAATTGTCTGCGGACACTGTGCAGCGCTATCTTCAGCAAATTTCTAGCAAGCCTTTATTCACTCCTGAAGAAGAGCTCAAAGTGGCTACCCAGGCCAAGGCTGGTGATTTTTCAGCCAGACAAGCCATGATTGAGCACAATTTGCGTTTGGTTGTCAGTATTGCCAAAACCTACATGCACCGCGGTTTACCTTTGCCTGATTTGATTGAGGAGGGTAACTTAGGGCTGATGCACGCTCTAGATAAGTTTGAGCCGGAACGAGGTTTTAGATTTTCAACGTATGCCACTTGGTGGATCAGGCAGAGTGTTGAAAAAGCTTTGATGAATCAGGTTCGCACAGTTCGCTTACCCGTGCATGTCATTCGAGAAATCAATCAAGTACTAAGAGCTACCCGTTTTTTAGAGCAAGCTTTGGGTGCTGAAGGCAGAGCCCCAGATCTTGAAGATATCGCTAGTTTGACCGGTAAATCAGTCGAAGATGTTGCTGATGTTCTGGCGTTGGCTGAGCACACCACATCTTTGGATGCCCCTCGAGATTTAGATCCGGGTTCAAGTTTGCTTGATTTTATTTCTGATGACCGCAGCGCTGCGCCTGATGAAGAGGTGGAGAAGTCTCAATTGGAAGACATGTTGAGAAATTGGTTGAAGAATTTAAAGGACGATCAACGCATGGTCATCATCAGGCGTTATGGGCTGGATAATCAAGAGCCAGCAACCTTGGAAGGTCTTGCAAAAGAATTGGGTTTATCCAAAGAGCGTATTCGTCAAATTCAGCAAGAATCTTTGATTAAACTCAAGAAACATTTATCGAGTCATGGCTTGGACAAAGGTTCGGTGCTAGATGATTGATTCATATATCTAACAAATTGAAAGAAAGATATTTTCCATGGCAGGCGTATTAGTTTTTGACATTGAAACCATTCCAGATGCTGCTGGTATCCGTCGTTTGGAAAACATCCCTGATTCAGTTTCTGATGAAGAGGTGGTTAATCAGGCGTTGGCTCTTCGAAAAGAAAAGACCGGTAGTGAATTCATGCCATTGCACTTGCACAAGGTGGTGGCGATTTCTTGCGTCATTCGACGTACTACCAAAGACGGTTCGCCCCAATTCAAAGTAGGTAGTCTTGGTGATCCTGGAAGCTCTGAAAAAGAAATCATTCAAGCCTTCTTTGATTTGATTGAAAAATACACGCCACAATTGGTCTCTTGGAACGGCAGTGGCTTTGACTTACCTGTATTGCATTACCGCGCTCTATTGAATGGCGTGGTGTCTTCTAGGTATTGGGAGATGGGTGAGAGCGGCGATAGTGATAGCAGAGACTTCAAGTGGAACAACTACATCAGTCGTTATCACATGCGTCATATTGATTTGATGGATTTGCTGGCAAAGTTCTCAGGTCGTGCCAATGCACCGCTTGATGCATTGGCAAAGCTATGTGGCTTCCCTGGAAAAATGGGCATGGATGGTGGTCAGGTTTGGCAGGGATTTTTAGACGGCAAGATCAAAGAAATTCGGGATTACTGTGAAACCGATGTTGTGAACACTTATTTGGTCTACTGTCGTTTTCAAAGAATGCGTGGCGGTGTGTCTCCCGAGGAATATGACGAGGAGATTCAGTTTGTTAAGAATGAATTACTCAAAGAATCTAAAACTGCCAATGGTGCGTTTTGGCAAGAGTACTTGAATAACTTTTCTACAGATTCAAAAGATACCCTGTGACCCGAGTCATTGTTGAATCTCTGAATCTTGAAGCGCAAGGCGTTGCTAGACCATTGGATGAAAATGGCGTACCTGGTAAGGTCGTGTTCATTGATGGTGCACTGCCTAGAGAAGATGTTGAGTTTCAATCTTACAAAGTAAAAAGTAAATTTGAATTAGCCAAGCTCACTCATATTTACAAAACTTCATCGAGTCGCGTCACACCAAAGTGTCCTTCTTTTAATGAGTGCGGCGGTTGTTCGATGCAGCATTTAGATCCCAGAGCGCAACTGGCCATGAAACAAAGAGTTTTGGAAGATAACTTGAAGTATCTGGGTCGTGTTCGTCCAGAAGTTATTTTGCGACCGATATCTGGCCCAACTTGGGAGTATCGCTACCGTGGCCGTTTATCGATCTTCAAGATTCCTAAAGGTCGAGTGCTGGTGGGCTTTCATCAAAAAAAGGGCAGTCGCATCACCGACATGTTGTCCTGTGATATTTTGCCAATCCATGTGTCCAATCTATTGCCCCGTTGGCGAGAGTTGATTGCTCAACTATCAATACCTGGTGAGTTGGCACAACTTGAGTTTGCTATTGGTGAAGGTAAGACGCCGGGCTCTTTAACAACTGCTTTTGTTCTAAGACACTTAGAGCCATTGAGCAGTGAAGATCAGCAAATGCTGATTACTTTTGCGCAAATGAATGACATTGATATGTGGTTACAGCCAGCCGGCCTTGACAGTGCTCATCCACTGCATCCTGCAGACAGTCATCTTTGCTACAGGCTTCCAGAGTTTGATATTGAAATGCCGTTCAAACCAACTGACTTCACGCAAGTTAACCACCAAGTGAACAGGGTGTTGGTCAGTAAAGCGATTCAACTGCTTGACCCTCAACCATCAGAACGCGTGATTGATTTGTTTTGTGGCATTGGTAATTTCACATTACCTCTGGCCAGAACAGCAGCCGAAGTTTTTGGCATTGAAGGCAGTGATGTTTTAACAGCCAGAGGCAAGGAAAATGCCATTCACAATCATTTGGGTGACCGAGTGAATTTTGCCTGCAGTAATTTATTTGAAGTGACCCCAGAAGTGATTGAGTCATGGGGTAAGGCTGATAAATGGTTGATTGATCCTCCGCGCGATGGTGCGATGGCTTTAGCTACGGCGCTGGGCATGATGGCTCATTCAGGCGATGCTGACGTCAAGGCTTATTTGCCTAAGCGCATCGTTTATGTTTCTTGCAATCCAGCGACTTTGGCCAGAGACGTGGGCATTTTGGTCGGACAAGCAGGCTATCGATTGAAAGCCGCTGGCGTGATCAATATGTTCCCTCACACTTCTCACATTGAATCGATCGCTGTTTTTGAGCGTTAATTCTTTATTGCCTTGATTATTCCAAATAACGAGCAATAAAAAAGGCCAGCAATGCTGGCCTTTTATTTTTGCAATGCGGGTTACTCGCGGTCACCACCAAAAATGCCCAACAATGCTAGCAAGTTGCTAAACACGTTGTAAACACTGAGGTAGATACTCAAAGTTGCCACCACGTAGTTTGTTTCACCACCGTTGATCACGCGCTGAACATCCACCAAAATGAATGCTGAGAAGATCGCAATCGCTACAACGCTGATTGTGAGCATCAAAGCAGGCATTTGAAGCCAGATGTTAGCTACTGAAGCAAGAATCAATAAAATCACGCCAATGAATAACCATTTGCCAAGACCTTGTGACAAGTCTTTCTTGATAGTGCCAGCCAAGCTCGCCATACCAGCAAAAATCACAGCCGTGCCACCGAAGGCGGTCATGATCAGGCTTGCGCCATTGCTAAATCCGAGGATTGAACCAATCAAGCGTGAAAGCATCAGACCCATGAAGAATGTGAAGCCTAGCAATAGAACAACACCTAGACCAGAGTCTTTGTTCTTTTCAATTGCCCAGAAAAAACCGAATGCGATCGCAAAAAATGCGATCAAGCCAATGAAAGGGCTTCCAGCAAAGAGTGAAAAACCTGTCGCAACACCAATCCATGCGCCTAAAACTGTAGGCACCATTGATAAAGCTAAAAGTGCGTAGGTGTTACGCAACACCCGGTTGCGGACCTGAACGCTGGATGTAGCGCCGCTATTTCCAAAACCATAAGTGTTTAAATCGCTCATTGATACTCCTTTATGTGTAAACATGACTCGTCCACCACTGGACTCGTGTACTAAGTATAGCCATTTCCCATGAATTTCAAGGGGGAATTCGATTGTTGATAGCCGAATAGGGGTGTTTTTATGCTTTTTTGCTGTTTCAGCCCCATTTTAGCCACTTGATTTCAGGACTTTTCCTTAAAAATCAACGCTTTTAGCTATTTCGTACTCGGGAAATCCCTCATGAACACTGTATAATTTGGGGTTTTTAATCTATCTATCAATGGAGTTTATTCATGGCAATTGAGCGCACCCTTTCTATTATCAAACCTGATGCAGTAGCGAAGAACGTTATTGGTCAAATTTACGCTCGTTTTGAGTCTGCTGGCTTGAAAGTTGTTGCTGCCAAGATGGCCCATCTTTCACGTCAAGAAGCTGAGCAGTTCTACGGTGTTCACAAAGAGCGTCCTTTCTTCAAAGACTTGGTTGATTTCATGATTTCAGGCCCAGTGATGATTCAAGCTTTGCAAGGTGAGAACGCCATTGCTAAGAACCGTGAATTGATGGGTGCAACAGATCCTAAGAAGGCTGACAAAGGTACGATTCGTGCTGACTTTGCTGACAGCATTGATGCGAATGCAGTACACGGTTCAGATGCTCCTGAAACAGCTGCGGTTGAAATTGCATTTTTCTTCCCAGGCATGCAAGTTTTCTCACGTTAATTCATCCCATTGATTGACTCACGCATCAACTTACTGAACTTTGATCCTGAGGGAATGAGCGATTACATCGCGTCCCTCCAGGAGAAACCGTTTCGTGCTCAACAGTTGATGCGCTGGGTTCATCAGCGCGGTGAGGCTGATATCGCTCAAATGAGTGATTTGGCCAAAACCTTCAGAGCCACGCTCGCTGAAAAAGCTTGTGTATCAGCTCTACCAGTTATCAGTGATCAGCAAGCAGCCGATGGCACCCGTAAATGGTTACTAGATGTTGCTGATGGCAATGCAGTAGAAATGGTATACATCCCTGAGGATGATCGAGGCACCTTGTGCATTTCGTCTCAGGCAGGCTGTGCGGTGAACTGTAGTTTTTGTTCTACAGGCAAGCAGGGCTTCTCAAGAAATCTCACGCTCGGTGAAATCATTGGTCAACTTTGGATGGCCGAGCACACTTTGCGCAAAGAACCTGGCGCAATCAAACGAATCGATAGTTACGATGGCACGCCGCTTGATGAGCATGAAGGCAGAGTTATCTCCAACGTGGTGATGATGGGCATGGGTGAGCCTTTGCTCAACTATGAACCTGTGGTTGGTGCGATGCGTTTGATGTTGAGTGACAACGCTTATGGCTTGTCTCGTCGCCGAGTGACTTTGTCCACTTCCGGCGTTGTTCCCATGATGGATCGTTTGGCGAATGACTTACCGGTGGCATTGGCTGTTTCTTTGCATGCACCCAATGACGCACTGCGTGATGAACTGGTGCCTATCAACAAAAAATATCCGTTAAAAGAGTTGATGGCAGCTTGTATGCGTTACTTGCCGTTTGCTCCGCGAGATTTTTTAACGTTTGAATATTGCATGTTAGATGGCGTTAATGATTCTGATCAACATGCTAAAGAGTTGGTTGATTTGCTGAAGAAAATACCGTGCAAATTAAATTTGATTCCATTCAATCCTTTTCCTGATTCTGGCTTAAAGAAATCCAGTCCTGCGCGTGTGCAAGATTTTGCCAAGCACCTCATGGATGCTGGAATCATTACCACTGTACGTAAAACACGTGGCGATGATATTGCTGCAGCCTGCGGTCAATTGGCTGGCGATGTCAAAGACCGTACCAATGTAAAACAAAGAATGCAGGTGGTTAAGTTTGATAAAGGAGTCACTCGCTAATGAGTTCGAGTCCGACTTCACCAATAAAAAGAAGAGTCAGTCAGCAGTCCATCATTGAATGGGCTGGTCAAGTTGTCACGGTGGGCGGCGATGCTCCTGTGCGCGTGCAGTCTATGACAAATACCGATACGGCCGATGCGATTGCTACAGCCATCCAGGTAAAAGAGTTGGCCAAAGCTGGCTCAGAAATTGTTCGCATCACGGTCGACACCCCAGCAGCCGCTGCTGCAGTTCCTGCGATTCGTGAGCAGCTCGACAAAATGGAAGTTTATGTTCCATTGGTGGGCGACTTTCATTACAACGGTCACACCCTTTTAAAAGATTACCCTGACTGTGCGCAAGCTTTATCAAAGTACCGTATCAATCCAGGCAATGTGGGTCAAGGTGCAAAGCGCGATGTTCAGTTCTCACAAATGATTGAGATGGCTTGTCAGTACAAAAAGCCAATTCGTATTGGCGTGAACTGGGGCAGTCTTGATCAAGACTTACTGGCAAAACTATTGGATCAAAATGCCGCGAGTGCAACTCCTAAGGAGTTGAACCAAGTGATGGCTGAGGCTTTGATTCAATCTGCTTTGCAATCTGCAGAAAGAGCGCAAGAGTTAGGTTTACCAAGCAATCAAATCACTTTGTCTTGCAAGGTGAGCAATGTTCAAGATTTAATTTCTGTCTACCGAGATCTTGCGGTGCGTTGTGACTACCCATTGCATTTAGGTCTTACTGAGGCAGGTATTGGAAGTAAAGGAATCGTTGCTTCAACTGCTGCGCTTTCGGTCTTATTGCAAGAGGGTATTGGTGACACCATCCGTATTTCATTGACACCTGAACCAGGAGCGCCTAGAGAGAATGAAGTGATTGTGGCTCAAGAGATTTTGCAAACCATGGGCTTGCGTCATTTCACACCGATGGTGATTGCTTGCCCAGGTTGTGGTCGCACCACCAGCACTTATTTTCAAGAGTTGGCCTCACGCATTCAATCGTATTTACGCCATCAAATGCCTATCTGGAAGAAGCATCACCCAGGGGTTGAGTCGATGAACGTCGCAGTGATGGGTTGTATTGTGAATGGCCCGG
Source organism: Pseudomonadota bacterium (assembly GCA_039805465.1). Classification (GTDB taxonomy): domain Bacteria; phylum Pseudomonadota; class Gammaproteobacteria; order Burkholderiales; family Burkholderiaceae; genus Polynucleobacter. The sequence goes on along the minus strand of JBDLUD010000001.1, from coordinate 55,791 downwards.
GTGAGAGCAAACATGCCAACATTGGCATTTCATTGCCAGGTACTGGAGAATCTCCAGCGGCTCCTGTGTTTGTTGATGGAGTCAAAGTTAAAACTTTGCGTGGTGACAAGATTGCAGAAGAGTTTCAATTGATTGTTGATGAATATGTTAAGAATACATATCAGAACAAAGTGAGTGGGTAAGAGTATGAGCCAAGAAAATAATCAAGAAAAAGGCCAAGAAAAACAAGTGAGCCAGAACAAGCAAAATAAAATCACTGGTGTGCGTGGCATGAATGACATGCTTCCCGCAGAGGCCCCACTTTGGGCTCATTTAGAGCAATCTATTCAGAGTTTGGTGAGAGCCTATGGTTATCAACAAATTCGCACTCCCATTGTTGAGCAAACAGCTCTTTTTAAACGCGGCATTGGTGAAGTGACTGACATTGTTGAAAAAGAAATGTACTCCTTTGAAGATGGTCTCAATGGTGAGCAGCTGACCTTAAGACCTGAAGGAACAGCAGCCGCTGTGCGAGCTGTGATTGAGCACAACATGCTTTATGAAGGTCCAAAGCGTCTTTGGTACACAGGCCCGATGTTCAGACATGAGCGTCCACAGCGCGGTCGTTACAGACAATTTCACCAGTTAGGCATCGAAGCCCTTGGTTTTGCTGGCCCTGATATCGATGCTGAAATTATTTTGATGTGCCAGCGTTTATGGGATGACTTGGGTCTATCAGGCATTAAGCTGGAGTTGAATTCGCTGGGTCAAGCCAATGAGCGTTCAGCGCATCGCGATGCTTTGGTTGAACATTTTAAAAAGCACGAAGCTGAGCTAGATGATGATTCAAAGAGACGTTTGGGGTCAAACCCTTTGCGGATTCTTGATAGCAAGAATCCTGCGATGAAAGCCATTATTGAATCAGCCCCTCAAATATTGAACTATTTGGGAGAAGAATCTCTCAAGCATTTCGAGGGCGTGCAAAAGTTACTAAAAGCGAATAATTTGCCTTTTACGATCAACCCCCGTTTGGTCAGAGGTTTGGATTACTACAACTTGACTGTATTTGAGTGGGTCACCACTGAGTTGGGTTCGCAGGGAACTGTGGCCGGTGGTGGTCGCTACGATCCTTTGATAGCTCAAATGGGTGGTAAAGCTGCCCCGGCATGTGGTTGGGCCATGGGCATGGAACGCGTGATTGAGTTAATGAAAGAGCAGGGCTTGACCAGCGATTTAGAGGCGGGGTGCGATATTTATGTGTTGCACCAGGCTGGTGAAACACTGGAGCCAGCTTTTATCTTGGCTGAACGTCTGCGCAGTGCTGGTCTAGAGGTCATCTTGCACTGCTCCCCAGATGGTGAAGCTTCCAGCTTTAAGTCGCAAATGAAGAAAGCAGATGCCAGCGGCGCTTCATATGCGATTATTATTGGACCTGATGAGCTAGCTGCCAATCAAGTTCAGTTAAAAGATTTACGTCGCGATGGACAGCAAATCACAGTCTCAATGGATAATTTGATTGATGAAGTCATCAATCAACTAGTAAGCACTTCAGAATAAGAGAGTAACTATGCATTTCAATTTAGAAGAACAAGAACAATTAGCTGAATTTAAGGCTTGGTGGAAGCAATACGGCAAATGGTTGATTGCAATACTCATCCTTATTCTGCTTTCTTATGTTTCATTCACTGCTTGGAATTGGTGGCAAAACCGGTCTTCTCTTGCTGCAAGCAAGCTTTATGACACTTTATTGGTATCTGCTCAAAAGCAAGATGTCCCCGGAGTTCTAAGAGCGTCTAAAGATTTACAAGATCAATATTCTTCAACCAGTTATGCTGGCATGGCTGGGTTGGTTGCAGCCCAAATGGCTAATATCTCAGGTGATATGAGCGCAGCTGAGCAACAGTTGCGTTGGACCATGTCCAAGGCTTCATCAGATGCGCACCGTGATGTTGCCAGAGCGCGCTTAGTTTCTTTGTTAATTGATAAGCCTGATTTTGCAGAAGCTGAAAAAGTAGCCAGTGGATCCGTATCAACTGCTTTTGAGCCATTGTTGCTTGAGAGACGTGGCGATGTTCAGTTTGCCCAGAAAAAAACAGTTGAAGCTCGACAACTTTATCAGCAGGCTTGGGGTAAATTGATAAAGAATCCAGACGCTGCGGATGAATCAAAACGTTTATTGAAAATTAAATTAGATGCTGTTGGAGGTCTTTGATGACTAAATCTCTACCTAAGCTTGCTTGCGCTTTTTTGGCCATCAGTTTTTTAGCCTCATGCTCCAGTGTTAAAAAGCGTGAGCCTGCCTCATTGACAAAAGTTGATGACAAAATTTCTGTTACTTCTGTATGGTCTACAAGCGTTGGTAAATCAGATACTTTCGTGATGCGACCTGTTTTGGTTGGAGATTATTTATACACTTCATCAGGTAATGGCACGATTTCAAAAATTGAAGTTCTGACTGGTAAAGCTGTATGGCAGGTAAGAGCTCCTTCAGATATTTCATCAGGTCCTGGTAGTGATGGCAATGTTGTTGTGGTTGGTTCAACTAAGGGTCTTGTGTTTGCCTATGATTCAACCGGTCAAAAAATTTGGGAAGAAAAGGTTGGTAGCGACGTTTTAACTGAGCCGCTTGTATTGGGCGGTGTGGCAGTTATTCGTACCATTGATAATCGCTTTATTGGTTTAGATGCCAAAACAGGTAAGCGTCGCTGGTCTTATGTGCGCCCGCAAATAGCGCTGGCACTCAGAAACAGTTTCCCGATGGTCCCTGTTGCGGCGGATGCCTTTGTGACTGGTTTTTCTGGCGGCAAGATTGGTGTGATCGGTTTATCCTCAGGCAGTCTTTTATGGGAAACATCTTTGTCTTATCCCAAAGGTTTTTCCGAGATTGAGCGCATGACAGATGTTTCAGCTAGACCAACTCTGTTGGGTCGTCGTTTATGTGCTGTTGCCTTTCAGGGAAGAATTGCTTGTGGAGATGTGAGTAGTGGCAACTTAACCTGGGCTAAAGATTTCTCAAGTCACACAGGTACTGCTCAATCAGAAGACTTTGTATTTGCTGCTGATGAAAAATCTCATGTTGTTGCATACCGAGCGGCTGATGGAGTTGAAGTTTGGCGAAATGAGACCATGACTTGGCGTGATCTTGGTGAGCCTTTAGCGGTTGGTCGTATGGTTGTGATGGGTGACAAGCAAGGCTACCTCCATTTCTTGGAGCAAAACAGTGGTCAGGCGATTACCAGAGTAAGAGTGGATAGCAGTGGTATCAGTGCAGCTCCTATTGTTGCTAATGGATTGTTGATCATCCAAACTCGTGGCGGCACTTTATCTGCCTACCGCCCCAATTAAAAACGCACATCTATCTGAGTTTGGCTTTGATTGACAAAGCCTGTTCAGATAGAAACTTAAAGAACTTATGAAACCAGTTATTGCCATTGTTGGCAGACCAAACGTTGGTAAATCAACACTATTTAATCGCTTGACGCGTTCGCGTGATGCGTTGGTAGCTGATTTTTCTGGCTTAACGCGTGATCGACATTACGGCAATGGCCGTGTGGGCGAGCGTGAGTTCATTTGTATTGATACCGGTGGATTTGAGCCGGTTGCCAAGACAGGTATCTTGGCTGAAATGGCCAAGCAAACCAAGCAAGCGGTGGTTGAAGCCGATGTGGTTATTTTCTTGGTGGATGCTCGTTTGGGCATGGCACCTCAAGATCGCGTCATTGCGGATTTTTTACGCAAGACGGGTCGTCCAGTTATTTTGGCAGTCAATAAGGCTGAAGGCATGGCGCACGCCACAGTCACGGCAGAGTTCTTTGAATTAGGTTTAGGTGAGCCTGTCGCCATTTCATCAGCGCATGGTGATGGCGTTCGCTACATGATTGACGATGCTCTCGATGCATTGGGGATACCTGATGAGCCTGAAGAGGATGATCGAACAGATAAGCCAATGCGGATTGCAGTGGTGGGTCGACCAAACGTTGGTAAATCAACATTCATCAATACCTTGATTGGTGAAGAGCGCGTGATTGCATTTGACATGCCTGGTACAACCCGAGATGCGATTGACGTTCCATTTACACGGAACGGTAAACCGTATGTGATGATTGATACAGCTGGTCTTCGTAAGCGCGGCAAAGTATTTGAAGCCATTGAAAAATTCTCAGTGGTTAAAACCTTGCAAGCGATTGCCGATGCCAACGTCGTGATTTTGATGTTGGATGCTCAGCAAGATATTTCTGAACAAGATGCTCACATCGCAGGCTTTATCGTTGATGCGGGTCGGGCATTGGTGTTGGCAGTAAACAAATGGGATGGCATGGATGATTACCAAAAAGAACGTGCCAGAACAGACATTGCTAGAAAACTACGTTTCTTAGACTTTGCCAACGTTCACCCAATTTCAGCGATCAAAGGTTTCGGTATCAAAGAACTATTCAAAGATGTGGATGCCGCTTACGGTGCTGCGATGTCTAAATTGCCGACTCCGAAGCTGACCCGTATTTTGGAAGAGGCGGTTGAATTTCAGCAGCCTAAGCGTGTTGGTATGTCGCGCCCTAAGATGCGCTATGCCCACCAAGGTGGCTCAAACCCTCCAATTGTTGTGATCCACGGTAACGCCTTGAGTGGTGTGACAGACAGTTATCGCCGTTATCTTGAGGGTCGCTTCAGAGAAGCCTTTAAGTTGCGCGGCACCCCTTTGAGGCTTGAATTCAGAACCGGTCAAAACCCTTTTGTTGACTCGGGTAAGGGTAAGAAAAAGAAGTGATGAACACTTTTTATATAGCTTAGTTAAACTAAGGGCTAATCAACTGATAACAACAATTAACTGAGACTAGATTTCTAGAGTAAGACTCCCAAACAACCAATAAGAAAGAAGGAGCAGGCATGAACAATAATAAAGGCCAACTTTTACAAGATCCATTTTTAAACGCACTGCGCAAAGAGCACATTCCCGTTTCTATTTACCTGGTAAATGGTATTAAGTTGCAGGGAAACGTTGAATCATTTGACCAGTATGTGATTCTTTTGCGTAACACAGTGACTCAAATGGTTTACAAGCATGCCATTTCGACAGTGGTTCCTGCAAGAGCTGTGGAGTTCCGTGCGGATGAGGGAACCCCAGACGCTTAACTTCTTATGCAAGCAGTTAAAGCAGCCCTCATTGGGATAGATCCAGGCGGTAAACCTGACTTTGCAGATAGTATGGCCGAGTTAGGCCTTCTTGCATCCAGCGCAGGATCACAGCCTGTGATGACCATGATCGCCAAGCGAGCAAAACCAGATCCAGCGCTTTATATGGGCTCAGGTAAAGCCACAGAATTAAGAGAGCAGATGGAAGCCAATGAAGTTGAGTTGGCGATTTTCAATCACTCTCTTTCACCAGTTCAGCAACGTAATTTAGAACGTCATCTACAGTGTCATGTGATTGATCGAACTGGCTTGATTTTGGATATTTTTGCCCAAAGAGCTAAAAGCCATGTGGGTAAGACCCAGGTGCAACTGGCCAATGTTCGCTATCAAGTTTCAAGACTGGTCAAAGCTTGGAGTCACTTGGAGCGCCAAAAAGGCGGTATTGGTATGCGCGGCGGCCCTGGTGAGACGCAGATGGAATTAGACCGAAGGATGCTTGAAAACAAAGCTAAACGCTTGCAGGCAGAATTAGAGAAATTACAAAAGCAACAGGCTACTCAGCGACGCTCAAGAGAAAAAGGCGGTGTTTTTTCAGTTTCTTTGGTTGGGTATACCAATGCTGGTAAATCAACATTGTTCAATGCTTTGACCAAAGCGGGCACCTATGCCGCAGACCAATTATTTGCAACCTTGGATACCACCTCAAGAAGGGTCTATTTACCTGAGATTGGCAATGCGGTGATTTCTGATACGGTTGGGTTTATTCGTGATCTTCCCCATCAGCTGGTAGAAGCCTTCAGGGCAACTTTGGATGAAACCGTCAGGGCGGATTTATTGCTTCACGTGGTGGATGCGTCGAGTTTTGACCGCGAGCAACAAATGATTGAGGTTGATAAGGTTTTGGCTGAAATTAGTGCCAATGAAACCCCTCAGCTAGTTGTGGTTAATAAAATTGACCAAGTCCCTGCTTTAATGGAGCGAGGACCAGTTGTTCGTTATGACAGGAATGGCAAGGTAGCAGCGATCTATATATCTGCGAAAGAGGGTATTGGCCTAGATTTGATGCGCCAAACATTGGCTGATTTCGCAAGGAACACTGATAGAATGAAGGCTCCTGTAGATGAGGTTCCTTCAGTAGCAAAATTAAGTCCACAGGCCCCAGTTAAACGCTGGGAATCGTTAGATGTTTTTCATACTCGTACAGGAATGTATTCTCCCTTCGATGCGTAAATTACTACAAATATTCTCTGTTAATGATCCCGGTTGGGGCAATAACCATCAATCAGGCCCTGATCGTGGCCGTGATGAAAAGGACGCGACACCACCTCGTCAGGAGGAGAGACCTCGTCAACCTCAAAAACAAGATGGCCCACCTGATTTAGATCAGTTGTGGACAGACTTCAACAATCGCTTGAATAATTTATTCAAAGGTAAACGCCAAGGTGGTGGCAATAATGAGCCACCATCATCCAGAGGCACTGGTGGCGGTGACGGAATGAAGTCAGGTATTGGCGCCGGAGTCGTGGTGTTGGTTGCTGTGGTGGTTTGGGTATTCAGCGGCTTTTTCATGATCCAAGAAGGTCAAACTGGCGTGGTTCTTCATTTCGGTAAATACAGTCACACTACGCGCCCTGGTATCAACTGGCGCATGCCTTGGCCAGTTCAATCCCACGAAGTGGTGAATCTGTCATCTATTCGTTCAGTTGAAGTGGGTAGGGCAAATCTAATCAAAGCATCAAATCTCAAAGACTCTTCAATGTTGACTGAAGACGAAAACATCATTGATGTGAAATTTGCTGTTCAATATCGTTTAAAAGATGCGTCTGAATATTTGTTCAATAACAAAGATCCAGATGGAGCAGTTGTTCAATCTGCTGAAACAGCGGTTCGTGAAATCGTTGGTAAGAGCAAGATGGACAATGTCTTGTATGAAAATCGTGAAAAGCTTGCGATTGATTTGAATGCATCTATCCAGAAAATTTTAGATGGTTACAAGGCCGGTATTTTTGTTACCAGCGTGACTGTTCAAAACGTACAGCCGCCTGAGCAAGTTCAAGCAGCATTTGATGATGCTGTGAAAGCTGGTCAAGACCGTGAACGCCTGAAAAATGAAGGTCAGGCTTACGCCAATGACATCATTCCAAAGGCGCGTGGTGCTGCTGATCGTTTGATGCAAGAAGCTGAGGGTTACAAAGCCAAGGTGACTGCAACTGCAGAGGGTGATGCGACACGTTTCAAATTGATTCAAGTTGAATACGCCAAGGTGCCTCAGGTAACTCGTGAGCGCATGTACATCGATGCGATGCAAGAAATTTATAACAACGTGACTAAAGTCATGGTTGATCAACGCTCAAGCAATGGCAGCTTGCTGTACTTGCCACTTGATAAGTTGATTCAGCAAGTGGGGCCGAATACTGCAACTTTACCGTTGCAGACTTCAAACACCATGGCAAACACACCTGCCAATACTTCATCTCCTAACCCTAACTCACCAATTGTGAATCCTCCAGCAGTTCCTGCTGAGAGAAGAGACACCTCTGGTTTGCGCAGTCGTGAACGATAGGAGATCAACAGAATGATGAATCGAATTTTCCCAATTATTGCTGGTCTCTTTATTTTGATCGGTCTTTTATCGTCAACTATTTTTGTTGTTGATCAACGTCAGTACGCAGCAGTGTTTGCTTTTGGTGAACTAAAGCGAGTGGTTGAAGAGCCTGGTTTGCAATTTAAATTGCCACCACCATTCCAAAGCGTGCAATTTTTTGAGCGCCGTATTTTGACCATTGATACCCCGGATGCTGAGCGTTTCATCACGGCTGAGAAGAAAAACTTATTGGTTGATTCTTTTGTGAAGTGGCGCATTGTTGAGCCTCGTAAATTCTTCATCAGCTTCAGAGGTGATGAGCGTATGGCTCAAGATCGCTTGAATCAGTTGGTCAAGTCAGCTTTGAACGAAGAGTTCACCAAGCGCACTGTTCGTGAATTAATTTCTGAGCAGCGCGAGCAAGTGATGCAGAACATTCGTAAGAAAGTGGCTGAAGAAGCTGCAGACATCGGTATTGAAATTGTGGACGTACGTTTAAAGAGAATCGATTTGCTGGCAGAGATCAGTGAATCTGTATTCCGTCGTATGGAAGCAGAGCGCAAGCGCGTGGCCAATGAATTGCGTTCAACTGGTTCTGCAGAATCTGAAAAAATCAGAGCTGATGCAGAGCGTCAACGTGACATTATTTTGTCCAAAGCTTATCGTGATGCTCAAAAAATCAAGGGTCAAGGCGACGCACGAGCCACGGCACTCTATGGTGAAGCATTTAATCGTGACCCTCAATTTGCCCAGTTTTACAGAAGCCTTGAGGCCTACCGTAACAGCTTCAAAACCAAGCAGGACTTGATGGTGATGGATCCAAGTTCTGAGTTTTTAAAATTCATGAAGAGCAGCAGACCCCAGTCTTCAAACTCTAATGCGGCACCCAAATAATGAATCGTTGGTTATTACCTGAAAATATCGCTGACATCCTGCCTTCTGAGGCAAGAAAGATTGAAGATTTACGCCGTATCCTTTTGGATCGTTTCCAAGCCTACGGCTATGAACTGGTCATGCCGCCGATGTTGGAATATTTGGATTCGCTGTTAACTGGTTCAGGCCAAGACTTGAATCTAAAAACCTTTAAATTAGTGGATCAAATTTCAGGTAGAACCTTGGGTTTGCGTGCGGATATGACGCCGCAGGTTGCCAGGATTGATGCACACTTACTTAATCGCAAAGGCGTCACACGCCTTTGCTACGCTGGATCCATTCTTCACACCCGAGCTGCTGCAGGCTCTAGCTCAAGAGAGCAGTTGCAGTTAGGTGCTGAAATCTACGGTCATGCTGGTTGGGAAGCAGATTTAGAGATCCAGGCTTTGTTAAATGATGTCCTCAATTTGAGCCAAGTTGGTGAAATCACCTTGGACATGTCTCATGCTGGTCTTTTGACCGCTATTTTGGGCGATTTTGAACCAAAGTCAGAGTCTCTTGATGCGCTTTATTCGGCTTTGCAGACCAAAGACTTACCTGGTTTGAACCTGGTTCTGCAAGATTGGCCAACTGAAGTTAAGTCAGCCGTTTTGGCTTTGGCTAATTTAAGCGGTTCATCTGAAAAGGTCTTGGTTGCGGCTCGTCTAAATTTACCCAAAACTGCTGCGGTTAAAGCTGCTTTGGATGAGTTAGAGCGTCTTTGTGCGGCTGTTGCAGATTTGCCAAGCAGTCCTAAACTGAACTTGGACCTCTCTGATTTGAAGGGTTACCAGTATCACAGCGGGGTCATGTTTGCCGCCTATGTTGAAGGTTTACCGGTTGCGATTGCCCGAGGTGGCCGTTATGACATGGTTGGTAAGGCATTTGGTCGATCACGACCAGCCACAGGTTTTTCATTAGATATCATGACTTTAGCTCGTATTTCTAAGAAAGATTCTAGAAAAACTGCGATTCTAGCCCCTTGGTCAAATGATTCAACATTGAGCCAAGAGATCGCGCAATTACGCTCACAAGGTCAAGTTGTGATCCAGTTACTGCCTGGTCATGATCAAGATGGTGATGAGTTTCATTGTGATCGTGAGTTAGTGAATCAAAAAGGTGCATGGCTCGTTAAGACAAGAGCGTAAAATGTTCGTTTGCACAATTTCTAATTAATTTTTTCTTGGTTCCTATGTCTGCACAGAAATCTAGCGGTAAATCCGGTCGTAACGTTGTTGTGATTGGCACCCAATGGGGTGATGAGGGTAAAGGTAAGATTGTTGACTGGTTAACAGACCATGCTGAAGGCGTGGTTCGCTTCCAAGGCGGTCACAATGCCGGTCATACTCTGATCATCAATGGTCAAAAGACCATTTTGCGTTTAATTCCATCTGGAATCATGCGTCCGGGCGTGACTTGCTACATTGGTAATGGTGTGGTTTTATCCCCTGAAGCTCTATTTAAAGAAATTGGTGAGCTAGAGGCCGCGGGTGTTGATGTTCGTTCACGCCTCAAGATTTCTGAAGCAACCACCTTGATTTTGCCGTACCACGTGGCCATTGATCATGCCCGTGAAGCAAAGCGCGGTAACGCCAAGATTGGTACAACGGGTCGTGGCATTGGTCCAGCTTACGAAGATAAAGTGGCTCGCCGCGCTCTTCGAGTTCAAGACTTGTTCTTCCCAGAGTCTTTTGCTGAAAAACTAAAAGAAAACCTCGAATATCATAATTTCGTCTTAACTCAGTACTTCAAAGCTCCTGCCTTGGACTTTGCTGAAGTTAGAGACAGCATGTTGAGTTACGCTGAACAGCTACGCCCATTGGTGTCGGATGTTTCAAGCGACTTGGATGCGGTACAAAAAGCCGGTAAAAACTTGTTATTCGAAGGTGCGCAGGGCGCATTGTTGGATATCGACCACGGTACTTACCCATTTGTGACATCTTCTAACTGTGTGGCTGGTAATGCAGCTGCTGGTTCTGGTGTTGGTCCAGGCAGCCTTCATTATGTACTTGGCATCACCAAAGCTTATTGCACACGTGTGGGTTCAGGTCCTTTCCCAAGCGAGTTATATGATCACGCCAACCCACAAGCTCAAAACCCAATAGGTCTGCGCTTGGCTGAAGTTGGTAAAGAGTTTGGCTCAGTGACTGGCCGTCCTCGCAGAACTGGCTGGTTGGATGCGGCAGCATTGAAGCGTTCTATTCAGATCAGTGGTGTTACGGGCCTTTGTATGACCAAACTAGACGTTTTAGACGGCCTGAAAGAGTTGCGTCTGTGCGTGGGTTACAAGCTAGACGGTAAGACTTTAGACGTTCTGCCACGTGGCTCTGATGCAGTTGCCAGATGTGAGCCAATTTATGAGACTTTCCCTGGTTGGACTGAGACCACCGTGGGTATTCAAAAGTGGGATGAATTACCAAAAGCGGCTCAAACTTACCTCAAGAGAGTTGAAGAAGTGGCGTGCGTTCCTATTGCCATGGTTTCAACCGGTCCAGACCGGAATGAAACCATCTTGCTTCAACATCCATTTGAGGCTTGATCACTGACCGGTATTTAGATAAAACGGCGCTTTAGGCGCCGTTTTTCTTTGGGGGTATCGTTTTTCTCATCACCAGGGTTCTAAAGCCCGGAGAAATAAGCCCATCAAAGAATTTCTACAGTAGTTTTGATAAATTATTATGAATTGACACATTCTTATAAGACAATGGGGTATGACTAAAAAAAGTACTAAAGGGACATTGGCTCTATCTGAGTCAAAAGCAAAAAATCTCCCAGAAAAGCAAGGCACGGTGCAAGGTCACCGAGATGGATTTGGATTTGTTATTCCTGATGATGGCGGTGAAGACGTCTTTTTAAATGAGCGCGAGATGTCGCGTGTGATGCATCACGATAAAGTGATCGTCAGAGTTTCCGGGGTTGATCGACGCGGTCGCCCTGAAGGTCAAATCAGCGAAGTACTCATGCATGCCAATCAATTTGTGATTGGCCGTTTATTGAATGAAAACGGCGTATTAATTTGTGCTCCTGAGGACAAGAGAATCGGTCACGATATCCTCATTCCACCTAAAGGGCAGGGTAACGCTAAATTGGGTCAAGTCGTTTCTGTTGAGATCATTGATTACCCAGATAGCTATCGCCAAGCAGTCGGTCGTGTGGTTGAAGTGCTCGGTGAGATTGATGACCCTGGTATGGAAATCGAAATCGCCGTGCGCAAGTATGGTGTGCCACATCTATTTTCACCTGCAGCTGCCAAAGAGGCTGAGGCATTGCCTGATGAAATCAGAGATGAAGATCTAGAAGGTCGCATTGATTTACGTGACATTCCTTTAGTGACCATTGACGGTGAAGATGCGCGTGACTTCGATGATGCGGTTTATTGTGAGCCAGTCACTTGGGGTAAGGAAAAAGCATGGCGCTTGATTGTTGCCATTGCTGATGTATCTCACTACGTCAAACCTGGTCACCCACTCGACACTGATGCCATCAGCCGTGCTACATCCGTTTACTTCCCGCGCAGAGTTATACCGATGCTGCCGGAAAAAATATCCAATGGTCTGTGTTCGCTAAAGCCTGAAGTTGATCGCTTGTGCATGGTTTGTGATGCAGTGATTGATGTTCATGGTGAGGTGCAGGCTTATCAGTTCTATCCAGCGGTGATGCATTCAGCGCAGCGCTTCACGTACAACACCGTTTGGGAAATTCTAAGTAACTCGAATGGCCCAGAGGCTGCACGCTTCAAACACCTTAAAAAGAACTTGGATCGTTTGTACAGTCTGTATAAAGTTCTTCGTGCTGCACGCGACAAGCGTGGTGCGATTGATTTCGAAACAACTGAAACGCAAATCATCAGCAATGCTTTAGGTAAGATTGAACGCATTGAGCCAAGAGTTCGCAATGAAGCTCATCGCATCATTGAAGAATGCATGTTGTCAGCCAACGTTTGCGCTGCCGATTTTTTAGATAAAAATGGACATGCCTCTTTATTTCGAGTTCATGCTGAACCATCAGTCGAAAAGTTATTGACTCTCAAACAAGTATTGAGAACGGCTGGTTTACATCTGGGTGGTTCGGATAAACCAAGACCCAAAGACTTTGCCAAGTTGATTGAAGAAATCAAACCAAGACCTGACGCCAGCATGTTGCAGTCAGTGGTGTTGAGATCTATGCAGCAAGCTGTGTATCAACCTGAAAACTATGGTCACTTTGGTTTGGCGTATTCGGCTTATGCACATTTTACAAGCCCAATTCGTCGTTACCCTGACTTATTGGTTCATCGCGCCATCAAAGCCATCTTGGCCAAGAAAACATACTCACCAAGTATTCCGACCGACGTGGTCTTGAACTTGGCCATGCCTAAGAGCGGTCCTGGTCGTGTGAACGCGGCCAATGCGAAGAAGTCTCATGAAGAAGGCAAATTAAACCCTGCGGTAAAAACAGCCCGAGGATCTAAAGCCAAGCAAGAAGCATCCACTGCTATGGCAGCTTGGGCTCAGTTAGGCGTTCATTGCTCCTCTAATGAACGTCGTGCTGATGAAGCGTCACGAGATGTTGAGGCCTGGTTGAAGTGTTACTACATGCGCGATCATCTTGGTCAGGAGTACGCTGGTACGATCACCGGTGTTGCAACGTTTGGTTTATTTGTGCAATTAGAAAGCCTTTTTGTTGAAGGTATGATTCACATCAGCGAACTTGGTGGTGATTACTACCAATACGATGAAGCCAGACAAGAGCTTCGTGGTGAACGCACAGGCATTCGTTACAGATTGACTGATCGGGTCCATGTTTTAGTCAGTCGAGTTGATTTGGATGCACGCAGAATCGAATTCAGTTTGGTCAAACCAAACAGTGATAGAAATGGTGTTGCTGGCGTTGGAGCCAGCGATCGTTTTTCACAAGTTGACCAAGGTCGAGGCAATAAAGCTGGCCGACATCCTGGCGCCAAAAAATCTGCATCAAGATCTCACTCAAGTTCACGGGCTAATCCGAACTCAAGTGCAACTCAAGCAGGTGTGAGGGGATCTCGGGGAGCTGCTGGCGATGGCTCTGTTTTATCATCGCCACCTGTTAAGTCAGCTGGTGCAGCCCAAAAGAAAACCACAGCAGCCAAGGCTGGTAAAAAACCAAAAAAAGCCAGTAATGCCAAATCAAAAGGGCATGAGTTAAGTATTCGTAAAGGTCGTCGTTAATGTCAGATAGAGAACACAGCTCAGATTCAAAAAAAGAGCAATCGCACAAGCAGCAAGGTGGTGATGGTAAGCAAATGATTTTAGGTTTCCATGCTGTGATTGCAAGATTGCGCCAAGACCCTGAGTCATTGAGAACAGTTTATGTTGATCCTGCAAGGCGAGACCGTAGGATGCAGGACTTCATCAAATCCGCAGAACCTATTTTAGGTAGACGCTTGCATCAAGCGGATACTGAGCGCTTAAGAACTCTGGCCGGTAATGATCGTCACCAAGGGGTGGTAGCTTTTGCAGACACGATTTCTAAAGTTCAAACCTTGGATGAGTTGTTGGATGCTTTGAGTGGTCCGGCACTTTTATTGATTTTGGATGGCGTGACCGATCCTCATAATCTTGGAGCATGTCTTCGAGTGGCCGACGGTGCAGGTGTTGATGCTGTGATTGTCCCAAAAGATCGCTCCGCACATTTGAACGCCACGGTGAGTAAAGTGGCCAGCGGTGCTGCTGAAACCATGCCTTTAATTGCTGTCACCAATTTAGCCAGAACCATGCGCGAGCTTCAAGAGGCTGGTGTTTGGCTCATTGGAACTGATGATCAAACTGAAAAAACAATCTATGACATGGACTATACCGGCCCAATCGCTTTAGTGATGGGCGCTGAAGGTGAAGGCATGCGAAGGTTGACCAGAGAGACTTGCGATGCACTCGTCAAAATACCAATGATGGGTGGTGTTGAAAGCTTGAACGTTTCTGTTGCCAGTGGCGTTGCTCTGTATGAGGCTCGCCGACAGCGAATGCTTAAGGCTTAAAAGCTAAAAGATAGTTAGTAAATATTAAACAAAAAAAGGTGCTTTTAAGCACCTTTTTTCATTGATCGTTTTAATCAATATCGGTTCACCAAGGTTTAGCTGGCGAGCACCTTTTCTAACTTCTCAATATCAGCACAGAACAAACGGATACCTTCCGAGAGTTTTTCTGTGGCCATGGCATCTTGATTCAGCTGATAGCGGAATGAGGCTTCATCAGCCTTGATGGCATTCAATTTAATAGTCTGAGCACTTTTCACTGTTAATGCTGGAGTTAATGCTGCGGTGTTGGCTTGTAACTCAGCGAGCAGCTCTGGACTGATGGTCAATAAATCACAGCCGGCTAAATGGGTGATTTGGCCAATATTTCTAAAGCTTGCTCCCATCACTTCGGTTGAGATATCAAAACTCTTGTAGTAGTTGTAGATGCTCTTCACAGAAACAACACCTGGATCGTTGGCGCCTCCATGAACTTCATCTTGCCACTGTGTACCAAGAGACTTTTTATGCCAATCAGTGATGCGTCCAACAAATGGGGAAATCAATTGAGCTTTGGCATCGGCACAAGCAACTGCCTGAATCAAGCTGAACAAGAGGGTCATATTGCAGGCAATGCCTTCGGCTTGAAGAGTCTTCGCTGCCTGTATACCCTCCCAAGTGCTGGCAATTTTGATCAATACACGCTTTTTAGAGATACCTTTGGCTTCGTATGCAGCAATGATTTCTCTGGCCTTTTTAATCGTAGCGGCTGTATCAAACGACAAACGCGCATCCACTTCAGTCGAAACTCGTCCTGGAACAATTTTTAATATCTCAATACCAAAAGCCACAAGCAAGGCATCAATCACTTGATCCACTGGTTTGCCTAAATTTTTGGCTTTGACATCAGCAATCAATGATTGATAGCTTGGAAGTTGGGCAGCTTTTAGGATCAGTGAGGGATTGGTCGTGGCGTCTTGCGGCAAAAAAGCCTGCATGCGCTCAAAGTCACCAGTATCGGCAACCACGGTCGTGTATTGTTTTAATTGTTCAAGTAATGTGCTCATGGCGTTCATTTTAGAATGCTTCTTGAAGAATGCTGTAAATTAACTCTATTAATCACCTAAACAGGTTTTCATGTATACCCAAGATCAACTTAAAGCAATGGTGGCTGATGCTGCCAAGGATGAAGTCCTAAAAAATATGGCCCCAGGCGGTATTTTAGGGGTTGGTACTGGTTCTACTGCTAATTTATTCATTGATGCCATTGCACCACATCAGAGTCATTTTGCTGGGGTTGTCTCTAGCTCACAGGCCAGTACGGATCGCTTGCAGAAGCATGGCTTTAAGGTTTTGGATAGTAATTCTGTTCAAAGTTTACCGATGTACGTCGATGGCGCTGATGAGATTGATCCTCATGGTCACATGCTCAAAGGTGGTGGTGGTGCCTTGACCCGTGAAAAAATCGTGGCCCAATTAGCCCAATCATTCATTTGTATTTGTGATGGCAGCAAGCAAGTGGATGTGATGGGTAAGTTCCCATTGCCTGTAGAAATCATTCCCATGGCTCACGCTCAAGTAGCGCGTGAGTTGGAAAAATTAGGTGGGGTGGTAACGCTCAGAAAAGTGAAGGGCGCTGATTCAGTCTATGTCACTGATAACCAAGGATGGATTCTGGATGTGGCTGGTCTATCCATCAAAGACCCTGTGGGTCTTGAGTCACAAATCAATCAGATACCTGGTGTTGTATGTAATGGACTGTTTGCCAGAAGAAAGGCTAACGTTCTTTTAATTGGTGAGGCCACTGGCGTGCGTCGTCAGACTTATTAATTTTTGATGTATTAATGAGTGAAGTGCATCAATAAAAAAGGACGCATCAGCGTCCTTTTTTATTAGTAGGGTTCTCAGAAAATCATTTATTTTCTGGAACGAAACCTTGAATACCATCAGCGCCATCACCATAAAAGTATTTTTCAACTTGCTTGAGTAAATATTGACGAGCACGAGTATCGGCCATATTCAGGCGGTTTTCATTGATCAACATGGTTTGATGTTTCAACCAACCAGCCCAAGCTTCTTTAGAAACCTCTTGCCATAATTTTTTACCTAAATCGCCTGGCATTGGTGCGAAATCCAAACCTTCAGCTTCTTTGTTTAACTTAATGCAATGAATCATGCGAGCCATCTTTTACCTCTTTAACTAATAAATTATTTGTATCAAATGTTTTTAATCAAGACCATTGATTTACGTTCCCAGTTATAGAGTTCTTTACGCTCTGCTGGAAGATCATCAACGCTGGCTCTAACAAAGCCACGCTTTAAGAACCAATGTTCGGTTCTGGTCGTTAAAACGAATAGTTTTTTCAGTCCTGATGCTTTGGCTCTGGCCTCGATGCGTTTGAGCAATCTCTCTCCATCACCTGATTCTTGGGCTTGAGGATCTACTGCCAAACAAGAAAGCTCGCCCAAACCATTCGGGTAAGGGAAGAGTGCTGCGCAACCGAACAAAACGCGATCATGCTCAATCACTGAGAAGTTAGTGATGTCGCGCTCAATCGTGTCACGACCACGTGCCACCAAAATACCCTCGTCCTCTAGTGGCTCAATCAATTGCAAAATGCCACCGACGTCATCCAAATTGGCTTCGCGCAAATGTTCAATATCAGATGCTGCAATCATGGTGCTGATGCCGTCGTGCGTGAATAACTCTTCAAGCAAGGCACCATCACGATCATGCGGCAATAGGTGCACACGACTCACACCAGACTTGATCGCACGAATGGCGTTTTGTAAGAGCACCTTCAGATCTGCATCAGCCAAGGTTAAGCTGCTAATGTGATCTTCAAGCTGACGCAATGAGAATTCTTTGATCAATTCACCTTCAAGATCTGTGATGCCGTTGTATTCAGTCAAGAAAATCAACTTATCAGCTTTCACTGCCATCGCAGTGGCTGTGGCCACATCTTCGTAGGCAATGTTGAATGCTTGACCTGTTGGAGAAAATCCAAGAGGAGACATCAAGACAATTTTGTTATTTGCCAAAGAGTGAGCAATGGATTCAGAGTCCACTTTGCGCACCAATCCTGTGTGCATGAAATCAACGCCATCAACAATGCCCACGGGTCTAGCAATGATGAAGTTACCGGAAATCACAGAAATACGTGAGCCGGCCATAGGAGTATTGGGTAGACCTTGGCTAAATGCTGCCTCAATATCTAGACGCAATTCGCCTGAAGCTTCTTTGGCACATTCTAGGGCTGCAGGATCGGTGATCCTGTAACCACTCATGGCACCTGTGCCATAACGGCTGGTCACTTTTCTTAAATCAAGCTGTTCTTGCACCTGAGGGCGTGAGCCGTGGACCAAAACAATCCTCATGCCCATGGCATGAAGCATGGCCACATCCTGGATCAAGGCCTCTAATCCACCTTTTTGAACCAATTCACCAGCGAAACCGATGACAAAGGTTTTGCCACGAAAACTATGGATGTAGGGGGCTACATCGCGTAGCCACGCAACGAAGGGAAAATTATTTTGTACTTGATTTGTAGGCATAGTGGAAAATTATAGGGTGCAACCAGAAAAAATAACCAAACTTTTAAAAATTGAGTTTCCCGAAAGCTTACCTGTCTCTGGGCAGAGGGAGAAAATCACTCATGCTTTAGAGCAGAACCAGGTCATCATTGTGTGCGGAGAAACCGGTTCTGGCAAGACCACACAGTTGCCTAAGATCTGCCTCGCCATGGGGCGAGGGCGTGCCAATGGCACAGGTCAGTTGATTGGTCACACCCAGCCACGGCGGATTGCAGCCACCTCAACAGCCAAAAGAATTGCCCAGGAACTAGGCAGTCCCATCGGAGAGGATGTGGGCTACCAGGTGAGGTTTGCGGATAAAACCTCTGCAACCGCCTCAGTCAAGTTAATGACGGACGGCATTTTGTTGGCCGAAACTCAGCGCGACCCACTTTTAAAGGCTTACGACACCATCATCATTGACGAGGCTCATGAACGCAGCCTGAACATTGATTTTCTGTTGGGCTATTTAAGGCAGTTATTGCCCAAGCGCCCAGATTTGAAGGTGATAGTCACTTCTGCAACGATTGATGCCCAGCGTTTTGCAGAGCATTTCGGCTCAAAAGAGCGACCAGCTCCGGTGATCGAGGTCAGTGGCCGTCTTTATCCAGTTGAACTTCGCTACAAACCTTTGCTAGAGCAAGGTAAAAAGGAACCCAAAGAAATCCCAGAAGCTGTGTTGGATGCTATCTCGGAACTCTGGCGTGATGGACCTCATTCTGCAGGCGATATTTTGGTATTCCTGCCAGGGGAACGGGAAATCCGAGATTGTGCTGAGGCTATTCGTAAAGATCACGTCCTGAACCAGCGCTTTCGTCCCGATGTCCTGAGCTTATTTGCCAGACAATCCGTGGCTGAACAAGAAAGGGTGTTCCAGGGCGAGGGTGGCCGTCGCATTGTTTTAGCTACCAACGTTGCTGAAACATCTTTGACTGTGCCAGGTATTCGTTTTGTGATTGATGTGGGTTTAGCGAGGGTTAAGCGCTATTCCTACCGCAATAAGGTGGAGCAACTCCAGGTAGAGCCGATTTCTCAGGCAGCAGCCAATCAACGCGCTGGTCGATGCGGACGTGTTTCTGATGGTATTTGTGTTCGTTTGTATGATGAGGCCGATTTCAATGCCCGTCCAAAATTCACCGACCCTGAAATTTTAAGAAGTTCTCTGGCTGCTGTGATTCTTCGGATGCGCGCCTTAAAGCTTCCAAAAATCCAAGAGTTTCCATTTCTTGAGGCCCCTTTGGGTCGAGCTATTGCCGACGGTGTGCAGCTATTAGAAGAGTTGGGTGCCATGGAGTCCGATGGTCCAAGGCAAGGGGCGCTAACACCCATTGGAAAGCAATTAGCAGCTTTACCACTGGACCCAAGAGTGGGACGCATGCTCTTGGCAGCAAAAGAGCATCAAGCACTCAGAGAGGTTTTGATCATTGCCACTGCCATGGCCACACAAGATCCAAGAGATCGACCCATGGAGTACGCCCAAGCTGCAGATACAGCCCATAAGGTCTTTGCCGATGAAAGATCTGAGTTTCTATCATTCGTTAAATTGTGGGATTGGTATCAGCAAGCGCTGGTAAATAAGCAAAGCAATCGTCAATTAGAAAATCTGTGCAAGACTCATTTCATCTCCCCTAGAAGAATGCGTGAGTGGCGTGACATTCACGGACAGCTTCACCGTTTATTGATTGATCAAGGGTGGAAAGAAAATCAAACGCCTGCCACCTTTGAGCAGATTCATCTTTCTTTATTGACTGGTCTTCTTGGCAATATTGCTAAAAAAGCCGACGATGAAAAACATGGGCCAGGTATCTATGAGGGTGCTCGGGGTATCAAACTTAACATTTGGCCAGGTTCAACGATTGGTAAAAAGGCGGGGGCATGGATCTTAGCTTCAGAACTGGTTGAGACCAGTCGACTCTTTGCCAGAACCATTGCCAAGATCGAGCCGCAATGGGTAGAAAAAGTCGCCAGTCATCGCATCATTCGCTCATGGAGTGATCCATTTTGGGATGCTCGCCAAGGTGAAGTCATGGCGCACGAAAGAGGCACTCTTTATGGCTTGCCAATCTATCACGGTAGAAAGATACGTTTCTCACCGAAGGACCCACTCGAGGCCCGTCATATATTTATTCAAAGAGCTTTGGTGGAGGCTGATTTATTTGGTCAGGCAGAGGCTGCTCAGGCACAAAAGCAAGGTGGGGCAATTGGAGGATTCTTTTGGCATAACTTAAGCCTTGTCAAACAAATCGAAGCTCTCGAGCACCGTTCTCGTCGTCAAGATGTCTTGGTGGATGATCAGTTGCTATTCGCGTTTTATGACCAGCAGCTACCTGATACTGTCTTTTGTAAAGCAAGTCTTGAGGCATGGCTCAAAGAAGATCCTAAAAATAGCGCATCTCTTAAGTTAGATAAATCTGATTTGATGAGGCATGAAGCCGCTGGTGTTACCTTGGATCGTTACCCTAAAACCATCAAGATGGCGGGTACTGAGTTACAGCTCAGTTATCACTTCGAGCCAGGTAGTCCCAAAGATGGGGTGACCATGGTGATTCCATTGACCTTGCTCAATCAAATCGACCAACGTCGATGTGAGTGGCTGGTTCCTGGTTTGGCCTCAGAGAAAACTCAGCTCTATCTCAAATCATTGCCACAAAAATTGCGTCGTTACTGTGTGCCTTTACCTGACTATGCCAAGAAATTTGTTGAGCGCACATCTGAGAAAAATACCTTTGGTGATGGTGATTACCTAGATGCTCTGATCGCGGACATACGCGAGCAAACTCAATTACAAGTTCAGCGCGCAGATTTTCGACCAGAGAACCTACCGTTACATTGTTTTATGAATTTCCGCTTAGTGGATGAGTATGGTCGACAAATTGACTTAGAGCGCAATCTGGGTAAATTAAGAGCAGAACATTCTCAAGCGGCCAGAGAAGTTTTTCAGGAGGTTGCTGCGAGTGCAGTCCATCAGCTCGTTACACCATCAAAGAGTAATGCCTCTGATGTTTCTAATGCTGTCGCCTCGGGCGCCAAAGAATCAAATACCAAAGCATCGATCGCGCATACCGACAATATCAAGGACTGGTCATTTGGCATTCTTCCGGAGATGCTTGAAATCAAACGCGGAAAACAGAATTTATACGGTTATCCAGCGTTGGTTGATCAAGAAACGCATTGTGACATCGAGGTGTTTGATGATCCAGAAGTGGCAAGAAAAGCTCATTTGCAAGGATTGCGTCGATTGTTTGCTCTGCCTATGCGAGAGACCATCAAAGCTTTGCATAAGCAGTTACCTGGAGCCAGAGATTTAGGGCTCTTGTTCATGAATATCGGTAATGCAGAGGATCTGATTTCGCAAGTGATAGATCTTGCCATCGAACGTTCGTGTTTGATGGAGCCGTTGCCAGCAAATGCTGAAGAATTTAAGCAGCGTCTTGATTTAGGCAAACCCAAGTTAGCCTTGATTGCCCAAGAAGTCGGTCGACATGCTTTAAGCGCGTTGCAGGCTCACGCCGACTTACAAAAGCGCATGGCTCAGTTAAAAGCTTTATCAAGCAATGCTCATGCGGACGTGACAGCTCAAATTCAGCAACTGGTTCATTCTAAATTTGTGAAGCAAACCCCATATGAATATCTGGTGCATTTACCAAGATACCTCAAGGCAGCTTCGATGCGTATTGATAAGATCAGGCTCAATCCATCCAGAGATGCTCAACTTCAACAAGAATGGCAGTCACTCCATCAGCCTTGGATGAAGCTTCTAGCTGCGCAAAAGGCTTATGGTGCATCTGTTGATCCACGTTTGAATGATTTCAGGTGGCAATTAGAAGAGTTAAGAGTTGCTTTGTACGCTCAGGAGCTCAAAACACCAGCCCCAATGTCCTCAAAACGCCTGCAGAAAATTTTAGATAGTCTCAAGAAGTAATCCTCAATTTTTTGAGGTTTTGCTCAGCTGTATACTTATGTAAATAATAAGTAAATAGGGATGAGGCGCATGGTTACTTTTGATACCTTAAAGTTTTACAAAGAAATGTCGAAGGCTGGAATGGAAGAAAAGCAGGCCATCACCATATCTAAAGAACTTCAAGAAATATTTAGTCAAAATTCAGACCATTTAGCAACTAAGAGCGATATACGAGAAGTTAAGATGGAGCTAAAGGGTGAAATTCACTTATTACGGTGGATGATTGGATTTGTCATGGCTGCTATTGTTGCCTCATTGATCCAGCATAATTTCATTCATTAATGACCATGCTTAAAGGGATTCTCGATATCCAGTTTGTTGGCCAAGCCACCAAACGAGATTTAGAAAAAATATCATTCGAGCTAAAGGCTGCAATATTCGAGGTAAAGACAGAAATAAAGGCCTTGAAGTGGATGATTGGATCCTTTGGGATAATTGTGATGGTTGCAATCATTCAACATGGTTTTGTGCACTAGGCAAAATAGTACTGCTTGATTCCAAGAGGTAATTTTTATAGATTTTGTGGCAAATCAATAAATCTATTAAGGTTTTAGTAATTTTGGCATTTTGGGTCTTAAAATCTCAAGATGCACAATTCATCCAATTTAAAACTCACTATTCCTCGTTTTCTAGCTTTGCTACTGTTGATGTCTGGGCTCACGGTTCAAGCTGCAGAGCCTGTGAAGCGCACAGCCATCGTCCTTAACTCAGGTGAGGCCAGTGTTAGTCTCATCGACATGGATAAAAGGGCTGTTTATAAAACCTTTCCAATTGGAAAAGAGCCTCATCATTTGATGATTACTCCAGATCAAAAATCAGTTTTGGTGGCCAATGCGGCTGGCGATGATGTGGTGTTTCTGGATCCCAAGACTGGTGACATTCAATCACGCTTACCGAATATCGTTGATCCGTATCACATCGGCTACTCGCCAAATAAGAAGTGGTTTGTTGCTGCTGGTAACCGCTTAGACAGGGTGGATATTTATGCCGCTAATAATCAAGAATTAAAATTGGTGAAAATTGTTAAAGCAGCCAAGACTCCAAGTCACATAGCATTTACCAATGACAGCAAACTCACCTTTGTGACTTTGCAAGACTCTAATGAACTGATTGCTATTAATTTGGCTTCCCAAGAGATTGTTTGGAGAATGCCAATTGGAAAAATGCCTGCTGGTGTTTGGATGACTCCTGGAGATAAGCATCTGTTAATTGGTTTAACCGGTTCTGACATAGTGCAGGTGGTGGACTGGAAGCAACAAAAGATTATTAAAGAAATTAAAACTGGCAAAGGTGCTCATAACTTTAGACCTTTGGGTGATAAACGCCATATCTTTTTAACAAACCGTGTTGATTCAACCATCAGCATCATTGACATGGAAAAGTTGGAGAAAGTTGCTGACATCAAAGGTTTGCCTTCTGGCCCAGACTGTATGGATATCACGGCTGATGGCAAAGAGCTTTGGGTCACCTTCAGATTTGCCAAGAAGGTGGGCATCATTGATATTGCGAGCAGAAAATTGGTTGCCACCATCCCTGTGGGTAAAAGTCCTCACGGTATTTTCTTTCACTCGAATGCTGCCTGGGAGTAAGGCTTGAAATATTTCACCAGTCATCGCACTCAGTTGAAAAAAATCGCCATCGTTTTGTTATTTTCAACCAGTGCTCATGCATCGACTTGTGAAAAACCCATTTATCTGACTTTTGATACTGGCAATATGGATGTTGCTGAGTATGTTGCTGGGGTATTGAAAAAGCATGACGTCAAAGCCACATTTTTTTTGGCCAACGAAAAAACCAAGCGTGGTGATTACTCTTTAGATGACTCATGGTCTGAGTTTTGGAAATCACTGAAAAAAGATGGGCATGCTTTTGGTAATCACACCTACCACCATACTTATTTCGTGAAAGATGCTGAAAATAATTCTGCTAAAACCAAAGCTCAATTTGGACCTCACGCAGACAAAATCATCACGACCAGTCAAGGCGCTTTGTGCAGTGAATTACAGTTGGTCAATGAGCGCTTTCAAAAAATGACGGGCTCTCCATTGAACAAAATTTGGCGTGCTCCTGGTGGCAAGGTATCCCCAAATTACATTGAGATGGGCCATATTTGTGGTTATACCCATGTTGCTTGGTCAGAAGCTGGTTTTTTGGGCGATGAATTAAGTTCTGAGAAATTCTCAAATCAACACCTTTTAGATAAAGCACTGAAATCCTTAAAGCCAGGAGATGTTGCCATGGCTCATTTAGGAATATGGTCCAGGAAAGACCCTTGGGCCCCAGCAGTATTAGAGCCTCTGATCGTCGGCTTGAAGAAAAAAGGCCATTGTTTCGATACCGTTTTAGGGATTCAGCAGCACCGGCAAATTTCTAGAATAATGAAGCCATGAACACCTTATTCACCTGGTATGCCAGCATCCAAGAGTGGTTGATGCAGGAGTTGGTCCTGCCCATGCTCTATTTGTTTGGCGGCATGGGGTTTGCTGATGACGCCATCGGTGGTCTTGATTGGTTTATGTTGGGGGTCATTCAAGTTTTATTGATTGCTTTGGTGCTTCGTCCCCTCGAGAATTTTTGGCCGGCTGAAGTTAAGGCTCTTAGTCAACAAGGGCGATCAACAGCTCTTTGGTCTGATGTTGTCTACACATTAATACATCGCTTAGGTATTTTTAAATTAGCCTTGTTTTTACTTTTCTCGGGCTTATTTTTTTGGTTTGATGCGCAGTTACATGATCTTCGCTTTATTCAACTCAATGTTGAGACATGGATCCCACAGATCACTTCGATTCCTTGGGTCAGCTTCATTATTTATTTGATCATTTTAGATTTTGCTGAGTACGTCTATCACCGCGCATCTCATCGATTCAATTGGTGGTGGCAATTGCATGCCTTGCATCATAGTCAAAAAACCATGACGGTTTGGAGTGATAACCGTAATCATGTCATGGATGATTTGATGCATTCAGCCGTATTTTCTTTGATGGCTTTGCTAATAGGTGTTGAACCCATTCAGTTCTTGTGGCTAGTGGCCATCAGTCAATTGATTCAGAGTTGGCAACATGGCAACTTAAGATTTGATCATGGATGGTTTAAGTATGTATTGATTTCACCTCAATTCCATCGCTATCACCATGCGATTGGTTTGGGTCATGAAGCACCTGGTAAACCGGGTGTTTTAGGTGGTTGTAATTTTGGCGTTTTATTCCCTTGGTGGGACATGTTGTTCAAAACAGCTATCTTTTCAAAAGAAATTCATCCAACGGGTGTTAGAAATCTAGAAGTGTCCGAGAATCTCGTGACTCATCAATGGCAAGGCTTAAAGCATTCGTTGCGAGAGCTCAAGAAGATTTTTTGATGATTCATCAATAAATAAATAAATAAAGGATTTTGTGTTCAGAGCTCTTGGTTTATCAATGATTGGCCTAATGCATCCAAAGATGCTTTGGTTGAGCTTGCGTCCATTTTTGTTTGTCAGTATTGCGTGGGGCATTTTATTTTTCTTTATCTGGGAGCCCACGCTAGAAATCATCAGAATTTTTATCACCACCTCATTTCTCACCGCATGGATTGCTGATGTGATGTCAGCAACTGGATGGGATGAAATCAGAGCTGTGATGGCACCATTGTTGTTGGTCATGGTTTTGATTCCATTGATCACAATTTCGCTTTTGGTCTTTGTTGCATTTACATCTATCCCTGCAGTTGTTAGGCATCTTTCAAAGCAGACGCATTATCAATCTCTATATCAAGCCAATGCAGGCGGGGTGTGGGGAAGCATTGTTTACGCATTGATATCAATCTTCATTTGTTTTTTCTTTTTATTGATCACATTGCCCATTTGGTGGATTCCACCCATGGTGGCCATCTTGCCTCCATTGCTTTGGGGCTGGTTGACCATGAGGTTGATGAGCTATGACGTTCTCGCTCTTCATGCAACTGCTGAGGAGAGGGATGCCTTGATTGCCGAGCATCGTTGGCGTCTCTTGGGGATGGGTATTATTTCAGGCATGTTGGGGGCTGTACCAACATTCTTTTGGGCAACATCCGCGATCGCCTTTATATTTTTCCCGATTGTTTCTTTCTTTGCTTTGTGGATTTATTCTTTGGTTTTTATTTTCTCAGCACTTTGGTTTGCCCACTATTTATTGAATGCTTTGCGCGAACATCGAATGACTAATGGAGTTGTATTAAATGACGCATAAAAAGTTTCGTCTCATCGTTGTAGGCGATGAAATTCTCTCTGGCAAGAGACAAGATAAGCACATGTCAAAAATGATTGAGCTTCTCAATGAAAGAGGTCTAGCGCTTCATCAAGTTGAATATGTGGGTGATGACCGCGAGGCAATCACAGCGGTATTGAAAAAGAGTTTTGCAACTGATGATGTGGTTTTCAGTACCGGCGGCATTGGATCAACTCCAGATGATCACACCAGGCAGTGTGCAGCAGCAGCTTTGAATGTGCCTTTGGCTTTGCATCCTGAAGCCAAAGAATTGATCACGCAACGAATCAATACGATGGCTGAGGGTGATGCTGAGAAATCCAATCTATCTAATCCAGACAATGTTTTACGCATGAAGATGGGTGAATTTCCAGTCGGCAGTGAAATCATTCCAAATTCATACAATCTGATTCCTGGTTTTAGGATCAAAGAACACCATTTTTTGCCTGGTTTTCCAGTCATGGCAGCGCCCATGATGGCCTGGGTATTGGATGAGCTCTATGCAGATTTGTTTCATTTGACTGATTTTGTAGAGAAGAGCTTCATCATTCCATTGGGTATGGAGGCCAGTTTGACCACCTTGATGGAGCAGATTGAGGCCACACATGCAGGTGTGAAAGTCTTTAGTCTCCCCTCAGTGGGTGACCCTCGCAAGGGCGGGGTCTTTGCTAAGCGTCATATTGAGCTAGGGCTCAAGGGATCTTTGGCTGAAGTTGAGAAAGCTTTTCCCTTTCTGAAGCAAGGTGTTTTAAAATTAGGCTTCGAAATTCATGATTTGCCCCAAGCTGGTGATTAAAGGGGTATTTGCCTGAAATTAGTGCATTTATGCACCAAAAAAGGGCATTTGAGTGATCTGCAGAGGGTGATTTGACCTAAAATGCTGATAAGTAAATGAGGCATGTCTTTTGGCATGCTTTGTGCATAGTTTTGTAATAAGAGGGTCGCATCTTCCATCAAGGGTGATGTGGCTGATTTGAGATCGTACCAACAGGAGATTTGCATGACAACGAAGACCGTCGCTGATGTAATGAAGCTTGCGAAAGAGAAAGAAGTTACTTTTGTTGACTTCCGTTTTACAGATACCAAAGGTAAAGAGCAGCACGTTTCAGTGCCAGTGTCTCACTTTGATGAAGATAAATTTGAGAGTGGTCATGCATTTGACGGCTCTTCAATTGCTGGTTGGAAAGGTATTGAAGCATCAGACATGTTGTTGATGCCAGATCCAGTAACAGCTTATATCGACCCATTCTATGAAGAGCCAACATTGGTTCTTTCATGTGACGTGATCGAGCCATCTGATGGTAAAGGCTACGACCGTGACCCACGTTCGATCGCTAAACGCGCAGAAGCTTATTTAAAGAGCACTGGTATTGGTGATACAGCTTTCTTTGGTCCAGAGCCAGAGTTCTTTGTATTTGACAGCGTGACTTGGGGCAACGACATGCAAGGTTGTTTCTTCAAAGTTGAATCAGAAGAAGCTCCATGGTCATCAGCAACAACATTTGAACATGGCAACACAGGCCATCGTCCAGGTAAAAAGGGTGGTTACTTCCCAGTAGCTCCTGTTGATACATTCCAAGACATGCGTTCTGAAATGTGTTTGATTTTGGAATCTCTTGGTATTCCTGTTGAAGTTCACCACCACGAAGTGGCTGGTCAAGGTCAAAACGAACTAGGCACAAGATTTAGCACATTGGTTCAACGTGCTGACTGGACAATCCTACAAAAGTACGTGATTCAAAACGTTGCTCACGCTTATGGCAAAACAGCAACATTCATGCCTAAGCCAATCGTTGGTGACAACGGTTCAGGTATGCACGTTCACCAGTCTATCTGGAAAGATGGTCAAAACTTGTTCGCTGGTAACGGCTATGCAGGCTTGTCAGATCTTGCTTTGTACTACATCGGCGGCATCATCAAGCACGCACGTGCATTGAACGCGATCACCAACCCAGGTACAAACTCATACAAGCGTTTAGTTCCAGGTTTCGAAGCTCCAGTTAAGTTGGCTTACTCAGCACGTAACCGTTCAGCTTCAATCCGTATTCCTCACGTTTCAAATCCAAAAGGTCGCCGTATTGAAACTCGCTTCCCGGATCCATTGGCTAACCCATACTTGTGCTTCTCAGCATTGATGATGGCAGGTTTAGATGGTATCCAGAACAAGATTCATCCAGGTGAAGCTGCTGACAAGAACTTGTATGACTTGCCACCAGAAGAAGATGCAAAGATCCCAACAGTATGTAACAGCTTGGATCAAGCATTGGATGCATTGAATGCTGACCGTGAGTTCTTGACTCGTGGTGGTGTATTCACAAATTCAATGTTAGATGCGTACATCGAATTGAAGATGGAAGAAGTTACTCGCTTCCGTATGGCTGCTCACCCAGTCGAGTTCGATATGTACTACTCACTCTAATCGAGAGACTAGAGAAGGTAGAGCGCAGGTATGTTGCGCAAACCAAGCAAAGAAGGGGCAGCAGTAGCTGCCCTTTTTTCTCCTCACAGCGTTTGGGATGAGTTTCCAAATGCGATTCTGATTGTTGATCACAGCCATCAGATGGTGGTTTATGCAAACCCAGTTGCAGAAGTGAGTCTTGATCTTTCTAGTAAATTGCTTGAAGGGATGAGCTTGCATGATTTGTTTGGGCATAACCCAGAGCTTTTTCAAATGCTTGATGCAATTAAAACTGAAGAGGTTGCATCTCAGCGCCAAGATTTGATTTTGAACTCAGGGCCGGCGAGAGCCGATCATGACCCCATCAATGCCCATGTGGTGGTTGGGGCACTCAATCATCCTGATTTACTCCTGATTGAATGGTTTCCCTTAGAGCAGCAGTTGCGCAGTGAGCGAGATGATCGCTTGGTGCAACAGGTTGAAGCTAATAAGACTTTGATGCGTAATTTGGCCCATGAGATCAAAAATCCTTTGGGTGGAATCAGGGGTGCAGCACAGCTTTTAGAGTATGAATTACCTGATAAGGCCCTGCATGAATATACGCAGGTCATCATTAAAGAGTCTGATCGACTTCAAAGTTTGGTTGATCGCTTACTGGCTCCGCACAGGAAGGCTCATATTGATGATTTCCTCAATATTCATGAAGTGCTTGAGCGAGTCAGGAGCTTGGTGTTGGCTGAATTCCCCAGCGGTCTAAAGATCAAAAGAAATTACGACATCAGTCTGCCCGATCTTTTGGGTGACAAAGAAGCTTTAATTCAAGCGGTATTGAACGTTGTGCATAACGCGGCTCAGGCCCTCAGAACCAGGATCGAGCAGGGTGATGCTGAGATAGAACTGACTACCAGGGTGGTTCGCAATGTCACTATTAATAAGCAACGTTACAAACTGGCATTAGATTTGCATGTGATTGATAACGGGCCTGGCATACCTGATGAAATCAAGGACAAAATCTTCTTTCCTTTGGTCTCAGGTAAAGAGGGTGGTAGTGGTTTAGGGCTGACTTTGGCGCAAACCTATGTGCAACAGAATTATGGTTTTATCGGTTGTACCAGTAAGCCTGGAACAACTGACTTTCAAATGCAATTACCTTTCCGCTTAAAAGCGGAAGGAAAACAATAAGAATCGGATGTCGATATGAAGCCTATTTGGATTGTGGATGATGATCAATCAATACGTTGGGTGTTGGAGAAAGCATTGCAACGCGAGAACATGCCTTATCGGAGCTTCAGCAATCCTCAAGATGTTTTAGATGCTTTTGATAAAAAAGAAGAACCACAGGTTTTAATTTCTGATATTCGTATGCCGCGAGGCAATGGCATTGATCTTTTACAGCAGGTCAAAGCAGAGCACCCGCATGTGCCTGTGATCATCATGACAGCTTATTCAGATCTTGATTCAGCGGTTTCATCTTTCCAAGGTGGTGCATTTGAGTACATCACCAAGCCATTTGATATTACCAAATCAATTGAGCTGATTCGTCGAGCAGTCGATGAAAGTCTGAGATTGCAGAATCAAACGCAAGATGGCGCAGTGCGCATGCAAGAAACCACTGAGATTCTTGGTCAGGCTCCTGCAATGCAGGATGTCTTCAGGGTTATTGGACGCTTATCCCAATCAAACGTCACTGTGTTAATTACAGGCGAATCTGGCACTGGTAAAGAGCTTGTAGCAAGAGCTTTGCATAAACACAGCCCAAGAGCAGGCGGCCCATTCATTGCCTTAAATACAGCAGCCATTCCAAAAGATTTACTAGAGTCTGAATTATTTGGTCATGAAAGAGGTGCCTTCACAGGAGCTCAAACCATGAGGCGTGGTCGTTTTGAGCAGGCCGAAGGCGGCACCTTATTTTTAGATGAAATCGGTGACATGCCATTCGACCTACAAACACGTTTACTTCGTGTTTTGTCGGATGGGCATTTCTACAGAGTGGGTGGTCATGATTCTCTGAAATCGAATGTCCGTGTGATTGCTGCCACTCACCAAAATTTAGAAGCCCGTGTTGCTGAAGGTTTATTCAGAGAAGACTTATTCCATCGTTTGAACGTCATTCGTTTGCGCTTGCCGTCCTTAAGAGAGCGCAAGGAAGACATTCCTTTGTTGGCTCGTCACTTTATGCAGACTTCTGCAAAATCCTTGAGCATGGATCCTAAACGTCTATCTGATGATGCTTTACTAGCCATTGCTCAATTACCATTTCCTGGCAACGTCAGACAGCTAGAAAATTTATGTCACTGGTTGACCGTAATGGCCCCAGCTCAGGTGATTGGCGCACAAGATCTGCCACCAGATGCGATTGAGATCGGAGCTGATTTGCCAGAAGGTGTTACCACTGATATTTTGGCAAAAATTAAAACATCAAATTCAGGAGATTGGGAATCTGGTCTCGCTTTATTGGCTAAGCAACTTTTACAAGACGGCGGCCGAGATGTATTCAATATTTTGGAGACCAAATTTGAGAAAGCTGTCTTAACAGCAGCATTGGAGGTCACCAGGGGTCGTCGCGTTGAAGCTGCAGAGCGTTTAGGGATTGGCAGAAATACGATCACCAGAAAACTTCAAGAACTGGGCATTGATACTTAAATTAATTCAGCCATCTTGAGTGCGTTCATAATAGAACGATTATTTTGAATTAAACCTATTTATGTCTGCTATTCGTCTTGCTACTTGGAATGTCAATTCCATCAAAGTTCGTCTACCTCATCTTTTGCAGTGGTTAGCTGCACAAGATGCTCTAAAGGCACCCATCGATGCTTTATGTCTTCAAGAGCTCAAACTCACAGAAGATAAATTTCCGTTTGCAGAGTTGGAAGCCGCAGGCTATTACTCATTGGTGGCAGGACAAAAAACTTATAACGGCGTTGCTATTCTTTTGCGCAAATCATCTTTGGCTGCAATAGCTCAAGATGTACAAACTGCATTTTTATCACCTATTAAAAATAACCCCAAATTTGCCGATGAGCAACAGCGCTTATTGGCTGCAACGGTGGCTTTTAATGGCAGAGCCCCAATCAGAATTATTTCGGCTTATTTCCCGAATGGGCAAGCCCCAGGTACTGAAAAGTTTGCCTATAAGCTTGATTGGTTGGCTGGATTGCATGATTGGCTCAGTGAAGAGATGGAAGAGCATTCAAGGATTGCTTTGCTTGGGGATTACAACATTGCGCCTGAAGATCAGGATGTGCATGATCCAAAAGCTTGGGAAGGTCAAAATTTGGTATCCCAAGATGAGCGAGATGCTTTTTCTGGTCTGATTGAAATGGGTTTTTACGACAGCTATCGTCTTTTTGAGCAGGCACCAAAAAGCTTTAGTTGGTGGGACTATCGGATGATGGGCTTCAGAAGAAACGCGGGTGTTCGCATTGACCACATTCTTCTGAGTGAAGCATTGAAAAATGACTGCATCGCAAGCACTATTGATAAAACTCCTAGAGCTTGGGAGCAGCCATCTGATCACGCCCCTGTGATCACGACTTTAAGTTAGTCCTAAGTTAGTTCTTAAGCCAAACCACCATGCCTTAAAAGGGCATCAATCTCAGGCTCTCTGCCTCTGAATGCTTTGAATGATTCAGCAGCTGAGCGGCTACCGCCAACTTCAAGAATTTCTTGTCGATAACGTTCACCAGTGGCTTCATCCAAAATACTGCCTGTTTTCTTGGCAGCTTCTTCAAATGCTGCGTATGCATCTGCAGACAACACTTCAGCCCACTTATAGCTGTAGTAGCCAGCTGAATAACCGCCTGCAAATATATGGCTGAATGTATTCGGCCATCTTGATAAATCAGATTGTTTGATCACATGTACTTGATCATTGATTTGTCTTGATAGTTGCAAGATGTCCTCAGGTTTTGCTGAGTGTGGATCAAAACTTGAATGAAGGCGCCAGTCAGTCAAAGAAAATACCAATTGTCTTAAAGTGCCCATGCCGTTTTGGAAGTTCTTGGCAGCAATCATTTTTTCATAAAGAGCTTTTGGCAAGGTTTCGCCAGTCTCTACATGAGCAGTCATCTTTTCTAAAACTTCCCATTCCCAGCAAAAGTTTTCCATGAACTGACTAGGTAACTCAACTGCGTCCCATTCCACGCCGTTGATGCCTGAAACACCCAGGGATCCCACTTGAGTCAACATGTGATGCAAACCATGGCCACACTCATGGAACATGGTGATCACATCATCATGACTGATGGTTGGTTGCTTGGTGACACCATTGACCGTTACAGGAGCAGGGAAGTTGCACACCAAATAAGCCACAGGCGTTTGAACTGTACCATTAGGGAGGTTTCTTCGGCCTCTGGCATCGTCCATCCATGCTCCACCGCGTTTGCCAGATCTGGCATAAGGGTCAAGGTAAAAATTAGCCAGCAGTTTTCCACTTTTGCTTAATACTTTGAATGATTGAACATCTGTATGCCAAACTGGCAAAGAATCTTTTTCAATCTTCACGCCAAACAAGGTTTGCACAAGACCAAACAATCCATCAAGTACCTTTGGCAAAGGGAAGTATTGTTTAACTTCGTTCTCAGAAAAAGCATAACGAACTTGCTTGAGTTGTTCTGAAGCAAACGCCATATCCCATGGCTCAAGACTTGAAAGACCCAGATGCTCTTTGGCGAAATGCTGTAGTTCTTCCCAATCCTTTTGACCATGATTTTGAGCTCTTTTGGCAAAGTCAGTTAAAAACTGATCTACCTCTGACACAGTTTTTGCCATTTTTGGCGCAAGACTCAAAGCCGCAAAATTCGCAAAACCAAGCATCTTTGCTTCTTCGTCTTTTAGGCGAAGCTGAGACAGCATATTGTTGGTGTTGTCCCATTCTGCTTTACCGCCACTAAATTTTTCTGACAACTCTGACGCTCTGGTGACATAGGCTTCATAGAGTTTTTTTCTAAGAGGTCTGTTTTCAGAAAGTTGCATGACCGGAAAGTACGATGGGAAGTGCAGGGTGAATGCCCAACCAGCGAGTTCTTTAGATTCAGCAGTTTGTTTAGCTGCAGCTATGGCATCTTCTGGCAAGCCATCTAAATCCTTTTCATCGGTGATCACATGCACAAAATGGTCTGTTGCATCTAAGACGTGATCAGAAAACTCTTTGGATAACTGCGCTTGTTGATCTTGAATTTCAGCAAAACGGATCTTTTGCTCATCTGATAACTCAGCGCCACCCAAACGAAAATCTCTTAAGGAGTTTTCAATGACCTTGCGTTGAGCGCGATCAAGTGAGGAGAACTCAGCTGATTGGCTCAAGGCCTTGTATTTTTTGTACAACTCTAAATTTTGGCCAAGGTTGGTCCAAAAGGCAGTGACCTCTGGCAGCATTTCTGCATGAGCTTTTCTGAACTCTGGGGTATCAGCAACACTGTTCAAATGACTGATCACACCCCAAGCGCGCCCAAGATTTTCAGTAGCATCTTCAAGTGGCTCAACTAAGTCGAGCCAAGTGGCAGGAGTGGATGGTTGCAAAGACACGTCAACCGCTTTTTGAGCTTCAGACAGCAGTTGCTCAATGGCGGGTTTGATGTCAACAGCCTTGATAGAGCTGTATTCCGGAAGACTTTTGCCAAAGGCGAGTAATGGATTATTCATACTCGTTATTATGTCCTGAAATTGAAATAAGTTCAGGTGAAAAAGCGGTGCAGGCTTACCGACAAAAGGGTCTTTAAGGTTTAACTCTTTCAGCAGCCTCTAGTGTGTTCAGTAAAAGCATGGTGATCGTCATAGGGCCAACGCCGCCTGGAACAGGGGTGATAGCACTGGCAACATACTTCACTTCATCAAAATCCACATCACCACAAAGCTTGCCATCAGGTAAGCGATTGATACCAACGTCAATGACCACGGCGCCATTTTTAACCATGTTGGCAGTGATCATTTTCGGTTTACCTGTGGCTACTACCAAGATATCAGCTTCCTTGGTATGAGCTGTTAAGTCTTTGGTTTTACTATTACAAATGGTGACAGTTGCACCAGCCTGCAAGAGCAACATGGCCATTGGTTTGCCAACAATATTGGAAGCGCCGATCACAACCGCTCTAGCGCCTCTGATCGGGTAGTCAATGCTCTCTAGCATTTTCATGCAACCATAGGGTGTGCAAGGTCTGAATAAAGGTGCACCAATCATCAATGCGCCAGCATTTGCAACGTGAAAGCCATCCACATCTTTTTCAGGGGCAATCGCTTCTATGACTCGGTGGCTATCAATGTGTTTTGGCAATGGCAACTGAACCAAGATGCCATGGATATTCTTGTCTTGATTTAATTCATTGATGCGACTTAGAAGTGCCGCTTCGCTTAAATCAGCAGGGTGTCTCTCTAGAATGGAATACATGCCAACATCTTCACAGGCTTTGACTTTATTTCTAACGTAAACCTGACTGGCTGGATCCTCGCCTACCAACAAAACTGCTAGCCCAGGCTTGACGCCTTTGGCCGTCAATATGGCTGTTTTGGCAGCAATTTCTAGTCTGATTTTTTTGGCAAGGGCATTGCCGTCGAGGATTTGTGCAGGCATATTATTTAGTTGATTCAGATAGTGCAAGTCTTAGTAGGTCTGCAACGGTGTTCACGTTGAGCTTTTCCATGATGTTAGCGCGGTGTGCTTCAACTGTTTTAATTGAAATATTCAAATCGTCTGCAATTTGTTTATTAAGTCGACCAGCAACAATTCTTTCAAGTACCTGTTTTTCTCTTCCGGTCAATTTGCTCAAAAGATTTTGATTGTTCTTTTGGGTATCTGCTTTTGCGTAATCGATTCTGGCTCTGGCCAGCATCTTTTCAACCAATACCTTTAATTCAGACTCCTTGAATGGTTTTTCAATGAAATCTACCGCACCTTTTTTCATGGTTGAAACAGCCATTGAAACATCACCGTGTCCGGTTATGAAAGAGATTGGCATAGGGATGCCTTCGGCCAAAAGACGCTCTTGAAGCTCAAGACCAGACATGCCTGGCATGCGCACATCTAGAATTAAGCAAGCAACCGTCTCCTTTTGATCTCCCTGCAGGGCTTGGAGAAACCTTTCCGCGCTTGGCTGGCATTTAACTGAATAGCCATTACTTTCTAATAGCCATGTCAATGAATCTCTTACAGCTTCGTCGTCATCAACGACATAAACGATTTCAGTTTTATTGTTCATATGCTTATTTATCCAAGGGAAGTAGTATTGTAAAGGTGCAGCCAAGACCAGGTTGATCTTTTTCTGGGGCATTGTTTTCTGCCCATAGGCGACCATGATGAGACTCAATGATGGAGCGGCAGATATTCAAACCCATGCCCATGCCATCATGTTTGGTGCTAAAAAAGGGCTCATAGAGTCTTTCTAGGGCATCTTCAGGGATGCCGGGCCCCTGATCCATGACACGTATCCGCAACATGGCTGGTGAAACGGAGTTATCAATATCAACTCCCAGCTTGATTAACTTTGAGGAGTTAACTTTGTTAGGGATATTTTTAATGGCATCAATCGCATTTTTCAATAGGTTCACTAGAACCTGTTGAATCAAAATTGGATCCAAAAAGACTTTTGGCAAATTATCTGCAAAAGAAATGCTGATTTGAACACCGTATCTTTGTGCTTCAATTTCAGCAAGGCCAACTGAGTCCTCGATGATTGTGGCCACATTGACCAGCACACTTTGAGGTTGACTTCTTTTGACAAAGCCTCTGATGCGTTGAATGATCGTGCCAGCACGGTGAGCCTGATTGGTGGCCTTTTCAATTGCCGGCAAGATATCTTTTTCGATGTCTATGTTTTGTTGCGACTTCAGTCGATTGGCTATGCCTGTGCAATAGTTTGAGATGGCAGCCAGCGGCTGATTCAACTCGTGCGCCAAGGATGAGGCCATTTCCCCCATGGTGGTTAAGCGACTTGAAAATTGAAGCTTCTCTTCTTGTTCACGGGTTTGATCTTCAGCTTTTTTTCTGGCAGTGATGTCTGTGGCAATGATCAATTGAGCCAAATGACCATCGACCCAAGAGATGTAACGACGCCTTACTTCATACCAAAGCTTGGTTTGATTGATTTGAATTTCCCTAAAATCAGACTGTGTTGGTGTTAAAGCTGATGCTGGAAGACCAGCAAATCCATCCACGCTATCGATGTCTAATTCTCCCATATCTGCCGGATTGATTTCATGGCCCGCCAGGTCCAAGTGGGCCTTTGTTGTATTCCCAAATGTCTCTCGATAATACTTATTGGCAAACAAGAGTTGCCCACTTTGCAGTGAAATAACTGACACTGCAGCATCAAGACTCTCCAGTACTGTGGTGAATCGTTCTTGAGCCAAGGCTAATTCTTGTCGCGCCTTGATAGGTTCTGATATGTCAA
This sequence comes from Pseudomonadota bacterium, assembly GCA_039805465.1. GTDB lineage: Bacteria > Pseudomonadota > Gammaproteobacteria > Burkholderiales > Burkholderiaceae > Polynucleobacter. Next base: position 18,682 of record JBDLUD010000001.1, on the reverse strand, counting down.
CAATTGAACTGATCCAGCCAGATTGCTCACCTTTTTCATCAATCAATGGTGAAACAAATGTTCTTGAATTAATTTTGCTGCCATTTTTTTTCTGCAAAATTGCCTCAAAGCCCGCTTTTGGAGAATTACCTTTTAAAGCAACAGCCATTTTTTGGGTCAGCTCTGGAACTAACTCAGAAGACCAGTAGGGAAATGGTGGTGACATACCAATCAATTCATGTCGTGTCCAGCCTGTCATTTCACAAAAGGCTGGATTCACGTAAGTGATTTTTCCTTGCATGTCATGGGCTCTTAAACCAATCGTGATTGATTCTTCCATGGCACGTCTGAAATTAGTTTCGGTTTGCAAATCTTTTTGTATGGAATAACGTTTAGAGGTTTGCTTCCACACAGACCACAAGCTCCACAAAACGAAGCTACTCAAGCCAATCACCAACCAGAGCAATGTTCGATAGGTTAGGTTGGTAGGAGGTGGGTACGTGCTGACATGCAAAGTCAGTGGAATGGTTGTTTTATCCAATGTCACGCTGTGCTCTAAAGATCTTGAACTGGTTCGTTTTGGATTAGAGCTGACCAACTCTTTGCCTGAACTGTCTACTAGTGCAAAACGGTAAAGTCCATTCAATTCACTCGGGACCATGTGCTGCAAAATTCTTTTTCCTGAGTAAAGAGTGGCAATACCACCAGTCACTGCACCATTCTGGATGATCGGGGTTACATGCCAAAAAACATATTGCCTGTCTGTATTGGAGGCTTCATTTTCAGCTGGATGAAAGCCAAGTATTCTTCCGTAAGTGGCTTTATTTGACTCGGCTGCCTCAGAAAAAATGGCATTTAGTTCTGTATCAAGAACAGATTTGATTGATGTCCTATCTGACCACTTTGAATAGCTTGGATTATTCGGCAACGTGGCGATTTTATTTTGTTTGCTATCTAACCAACGAAGTTGCAAAATTTCAGGACTGTCCTGTATCAGCTTAGTTGATAGCTTTAAAAATGATTCAGGGTATTGAGATCTATTTGCAGAGTTACTGATCTCACGGCTCAATTCTAGGATCGCATCTTCATTGGCCGCGAAACGCAGCAATATCCGTTGTTTAGCAAAAGCAGTCTCACGATAGAGTGTGTATTGCTGCTGATTTTTATCTTGGTAATTCAAGGTCCAAAGGATCAATCCCATGGCACATGTAAATAGCACAATGGCCAAAACTGGTATGTATAAGAATGTGTAAGACCTAACCCTTTGCTTAAGGGCTTTAGATCGGTACTTCTTGATGGCTTGACCAAGATATTGATGAATAACTGTCTTCAAATGAATGCTTATTTACTTAGGGAAAACCATGCAATCTTAGAGTGTAATTCGGGACGATACTGAATCAACGTTTTTTTTGTATTTTTCCGCCTTATTGCCACGCAACATAATTCCATATAGTGATAAATAACTTCGTTATATGAAATATTACTTGCTCAGGCAACCTGGCGTTTTTAGAATTTGAACAAGACAAAAAGGGCTAAGCCCTTTAAATAGAGCGAAGTTACCAGGAGACAAGCATGGCTGATCTACCAAATCAACAAAAGGGAGCTAATGGCTCTCAGGATATCGATCCGATTGAAACCAGAGAATGGATTGATGCCCTGAATGGCGTCATTCAACAAGAGGGTGTCGATCGAGCTGCTTTCTTGATTGATGAGCAGATATCACATGCCCGCGTGAGTGGTGTGGTCCAGCCGTTTCATGCTGAGACTCCTTACATCAATACGATTCCTGTAGAACAGCAAGCCAAGCTACCTGGTGATCAAGAGATTGAACACAAGATTCGTTCTTACACCCGTTGGAATGCGATGGCGATGGTACTAAAGGCCAACAAAGACACAAACGTTGGTGGTCATATCTCATCATTTCAATCAGCGGCGACTCTCTACGATGTGGGCTTTAACCATTTCTGGCATGCTCCTTCTGATAAGCACGGTGGTGATTTGGTGTTTGTGCAGGGTCACGTTGCTACTGGTGTGTATGCCCGAGCTTATATGTTGGGTCGTTTAACTGAGGAAAATTTAAATAACTTCCGTCAAGAAGTTGATGGCAAGGGTATTTCAAGCTATCCGCATCCTTGGTTGATGCCAGACTTTTGGCAGTTCCCAACAGTGTCGATGGGCTTAGGCCCAATCATGGCTATTTACCAAGCCCGCTTTATGAAGTACTTGCAAGACCGTGGCATGGCGCAAACCGAGGGAAGAAAAGTTTGGGCTTTCTTGGGCGATGGTGAGACTGACGAACCTGAATCATTGGGTGCCATTGGTATGGCCGGCAGAGAAAACTTAGACAACCTCTGCTTTGTGATCAACTGTAATTTGCAGCGTTTAGATGGTCCAGTTCGCGGTAACGGAAAAATCATTCAAGAACTTGAGTCCGAATTCAGAGGTGCTGGTTGGAATGTGATCAAGCTCATCTGGGGTACTCATTGGGATGCTTTATTTGCTCGAGATAAAAAAGGTATTTTGATGAAGCGTCTTGGTGAGATCGTGGATGGTGAGTACCAGACCATGAAAGCCAAGAGTGGCGCATACGTCAGAAAGATTGTTTTCAACACACCTGAATTAGAAGCTTTGGTTGCTGATTGGAGCGATGAAGATGTTTGGAATCTGAATCGCGGTGGTCATGATCCACATAAAGTCTATGCAGCATTCCACGCAGCAGCTAATCACAAGAATCAACCGACCGTTATTTTGGCCAAGACCATCAAGGGCTATGGCATGGGTGGCTCAGGTCAGGGCATGAACATTGCTCACCAAGCCAAGAAAATGAACATTGAAGACATCAAAGCCTTCAGAGATCAATTCAAGATTCCAGTGCCTGATGACAAGCTAGAAGAATTACCTTTGGTGAAATTTGAAGAGGGCAGTCCTGAGTTGAATTACATGCGTGAGCGTCGTATGGAGTTGGGTGGTTATCTACCGCAACGCAGAACTAAAGCAGAAAGCTTGGAAGTGCCAAAGCTTGAAGTATTTGCCCCATTACTTGAGGCCACAGTTGAAGGTCGTGAAATTTCAACCACCATGGCTTTTGTTCGTATGTTGAACATGGTTGTAAAAGATAAAACGATTGGTAAGCGTGTGGTACCGATTGTTCCTGATGAATCTAGAACCTTTGGTATGGAAGGCATGTTCCGTCAATTAGGTATTTGGAACCAGTTGGGTCAGCTTTACACACCGCAAGACCACGATCAGTTGATGTTCTATAAAGAAGACAAACACGGTCAAATTTTGCAAGAGGGTATCAATGAAGCTGGTGCAATGTGTGATTGGATCGCTGCAGCTACTTCCTACTCAACACACGGCGTACCGATGTTGCCGTTCTACATTTTCTATTCAATGTTTGGTTTCCAACGCATTGGTGACTTAGCTTGGGCTGCTGGCGATATGCGTAGTCGCGGTTTCTTGTTGGGTGGTACTGCTGGTAGAACCACATTGAACGGTGAAGGTTTACAGCACGAAGATGGTCACAGTCATTTGTGGAGTGGTGCGATTCCAAACTGTATCAGCTATGACCCAACCTTTGCTTTTGAATTAGCCGTCATCATTCAAGACGGTATGCGTCGCATGATGACCAATCAAGATGATGTTTATTACTACATCACCTTGATGAATGAGAACTACTCTCATCCAGCGATGCCTAAAGGTGCTGAAAATGACATCTTGAAGGGCATGTATCGCTTAACAAGTGTTGGCGATGCCAAAGCCAAACTAAAAGTTCAGCTACTTGGTAGCGGCACAATCTTCCGTGAGGTGATTGAAGCTGCCAATATGTTGCGTGATGATTGGGGTGTTGCTTCAGATATTTGGGGTTGCCCAAGCTTCACAGAGTTAGGACGGGATTGGAATGCTGTATCACGTCAAAACATGTTGAACCCAACTGACAAGCCTGTTCTATCTCATGTAGAGAAATTATTGAAAGACACCACTGGTCCAGTGATTGTTGCTACTGACTATGTGCGTTTATTCCCAGAACAAATCAGACCAGCGCTTCAAAATATTGGTAAGAGATATACCGTATTGGGCACTGATGGTTATGGTCGCTCTGATACGCGCGAGAAGCTTCGTCACTTCTTTGAAGTAGATCGTCGCTGGGTCACTGTTGCTGCACTCAAGACTTTGGCGGATGAAGGTCAAATCGACCACAAGAAGGTTGCAGAAGCCATCAAGAAGTACGGTCTTGATCCTAAAAAACCAAACCCAATGACTGTGTGAGGAAACTAAGATGAGCCAAGTGATAGAAATCAAAGTTCCTGATATTGGAGATTATGACGGCGTTCCTGTGATCGAAGTCCATGTGAAGCCTGGTGATGTGGTTGAAAAAGAGCAATCTTTGGTGACCTTAGAATCAGATAAAGCCACCATGGATGTTCCTTCATCACATTCTGGAGTGGTCAAAGAAGTCAAAGTTAAAGTTGGTGACAACATTTCTGAGGGTCATGTGGTGATCCTTTTGGAAGAATCAGGTTCTGCATCATCTCAGGCTGCCCCAGCAGCTTCGCCTGCAGCCGCTCCTCAAAAAGCAGCAGCACCTGCAGCTGCACCAGTCGCAGCAACTGGTGGTTTGGTGAATGTGACTGTTCCTGATATTGGCGATTACAAAGGTGTTCCTGTGATCGAAGTTCATGTGAAGCCTGGCGATGTGGTTGAAAAAGAGCAATCATTGGTGACCTTGGAATCAGATAAAGCCACCATGGATGTGCCTTCTTCACACGCTGGTGTCGTGAAGGAAGTAAAAGTAAAGGTAGGTGAAAGTATTTCTGAAGGCGATTTGGTGGTGATTCTAGAATCTTCATCAGTTGGTGCTTCACCAGCTGCAGCTCCAACTCCATCTAAAGCTCCAAGTTCGGCTCCGGCAGCGGCTCCTCAAGCAAGCGCTCCAGCGCCAACTCAAAGTGCACCTCAGGCAATAGCTCCCCGCACTGAATCTGTTCCAGTAACTGGTGCAATCAGTCACGCAAGCCCATCTGTCCGTAAATACGCTAGAGAACTCGGCGTTGATGTGAGCAGGGTTATTGGTACTGCTCCTAAAGGCAGAATTTCTCAAGAAGACGTTCAGGCATATGTAAAGAACATCATGACTGGACAAGCAGCATCCCCTGCAGGAGCTCCTGTAGCTGCATCTGGCGGATTGAATTTATTGCCGTGGCCAAAAATTGATTTCAGCAAATTTGGTGAAACAGAAACCAAGCCACTATCAAGAATTCAAAAACTGTCTGCCGCAAATTTATCTCGCAATTGGGTCATGATTCCAGCTGTGACTTATCACGAAGATGCTGACATCACGGATCTAGAAGCATTCCGCGTGATGACCAATAAGGACAATGAAAAACAAGGTATCAAAGTCACGATGTTGGCTTTCTTGATCAAAGCTGCTGTGAATGCATTGAAGAAGTATCCAGAATTTAATAGTTCATTGGATGGCGATAACTTGGTGATGAAGAAATATTTCCACATTGCCTTTGCCGCAGATACTCCTAATGGCTTGGTGGTACCTGTTGTAAAGAATGCTGATAAAAAAGGTATTTTTGAAATCGCCAAAGAAACTGGTGAGTTGGCCAAGCTAGCGCGTGAGGGCAAGTTGAAGCCTGATCAAATGCAAGGCGCTTCTTTCACAATCTCGTCTTTGGGTGGTATTGGTGGGACTTACTTTGCACCAATCATCAACGCACCAGAGGTGGCGATTTTGGGTGTTAACAAAGCCAGCATGAAGCCTGTTTGGGATGGTAAACAGTTTGTACCAAAATTAATTTGCCCATTGTCACTCACTGCAGATCACCGCGTGATTGATGGTGCCTTAGCGACAAGATTCAACGTGTATTTGGCTGAATTATTGGCTGACTTCCGTCGTGTTGTTCTTTAAGGAATATTGATATGTCTACAGTAGAAATCAAAGTTCCTGATATTGGTGATTTTCATGATGTGCCGGTGATTGAGGTTTTGGTCAAACCAGGTGATCAGGTTGAAAAAGAACAAGCACTCTTGGTCTTGGAATCTGACAAGGCAACCATGGAAGTGCCGAGCGAGCAAGCTGGCAAGATTGTTTCTATCAGTGTCAAGGTTGGTGACAAAATCAATCAAGGCATGGTGATCGCAACGCTTGAGATAGCTGCCGACGCTAAACCAGTCGCAAGCACTCCTGCAATATCAGCCCCAGTGAAAGAGGTAGCTCCAAAAGCTGAAGCTCCTCGAATGAGTGCTCCTGCAGCAGGCTCTTATGCAGGAAAAGTGGATCATGAATGTGACATGCTGGTCTTGGGCGCAGGCCCTGGTGGTTACAGTGCGGCATTCAGAAGTGCTGACTTGGGCATGAACACCATCATCGTTGAACGTTATGCAACCCTGGGTGGTGTTTGCTTGAACGTGGGTTGTATACCCTCTAAAGCTTTGTTGCATACAGCAGCCATCATGGATGAAGTCAAAGCCATGGCGGCGCATGGTATTTCATACGGTGCACCTAAGATTGAAATTGATAAGTTACGAGCTCATAAAGAAACCGTGATTGGTAAATTAACGGGTGGTCTTGCGGGTATGGCCAAAGCTCGTAAAGTTAAAACAGTGCGTGGTATTGGCCGGTTCTTAGATGCTCATCACGTTGAAGTAGAAGTCACTGAAGGTGACTCGAAGAAAACCAATGGCCAAAAAGAAGTGATTCGTTTTCAAAAGGCGATCATTGCTGCCGGTAGCCAAGCTGTGATGTTACCTTTCTTACCAAAAGATCCAAGAGTCGTTGATAGCACTGGTGCATTAAAGCTTGAGAAGGTGCCTAAGAGAATGTTGGTGATTGGTGGCGGCATCATCGGTTTAGAGATGGCGACTGTCTACAGCACATTGGGTAGCAAAATTGATATTGCTGAAATGTTAGATGGTTTGATGGCTGGTGCAGACCGTGATTTGGAAAAGGTATGGGAGAAAGTCAACGCCCCACGTTTTGACAACATCATGTTGAAGACACGCGCAAGTAAAGCTGAAGCTAAACCAGATGGTATCCATGTGACCTTTGAAGGTGAAAAGGCTCCAGCAACTGCTCAGGTATACGACCTGGTATTGGTGGCAGTTGGTCGCACCCCAAATGGTAAGAAGTTAGATGCTGATAAAGCTGGCGTGGTGGTTGATGAGCGTGGCTTTATTCCTGTTGATAAGCAATTGCGTACAAACGTGAATCATATTTTTGCGATTGGCGATTTGGTTGGTCAACCTATGTTGGCGCACAAAGCGGTTCATGAAGCTCACGTTGCTGCAGAAGTTGCAGCAGGGCATAAGGCTTTCTTTGATGCCAAGCAAATTCCATCTGTGGCTTATACCGATCCTGAAGTTGCGTGGGCTGGCCTCACAGAAGAGCAATGCAAGGCACAAGGCATCGCTTACGAAAAAGGTCTTTTCCCATGGGCAGCCAGTGGTCGAGCGATTGCGAATGGTCGTGATGAGGGCTTTACAAAATTATTGTTTGATAAAGAAACTCATCGCATCATTGGTGGCGGTATTGTTGGTACCCATGCCGGTGATTTGATTGGTGAAGTTTGCTTGGCCATTGAGATGGGTGCTGATGCTGTTGATATTGGTAAAACAATTCATCCACATCCAACTCTTGGCGAATCTGTTGGCATGGCTGCTGAAGTTGCGCACGGCACTTGCACTGATTTGCCTCCAACCAAGAAAAAATAGGCTGTTCTCGGCTCTAAGCATTAATCCTTTAATGCCTCCTGGCATAAAAAAACCCCCGCACGAGGCGGGGGTTAAAAGGTACTTGTAGATTAGATCTAACTGGGTACCGAGGAGACAACTGTTACTACTTCAATTCTTTCATGCCATTATGATGATTCAAATGGCTTGCATCTTGCTTACTTCTTGCCGCGAGCAGCTTTAACTGCTGTATTAGCTGCAGCATTGAAGTTGTTCTGAGCTAAATCTACCGCTTGCTTGATAGATTTTTGTGTTGTTTCATAAGCATTGTTTGCTGCAGCCATGGCTTGTTTGATAGCCTGGATAGTAGCCTCTGAACCAGCAGGAGCATTCTTTGAAAGCTCTTCAACCATGCCGTTCATGTTGCCGCTGCTTTTCTTCAATTGTGATTCTGCAACTGAAGTGAAAGTTGTTTGCGTTTCGTTAGCAATGTTGTAAAGATGACGGCTGTAAGACATGATCTTTTCAGCTAAAGGCTGAACCATGCCAGCTTGCATAGCCATCAATTGCTGCGCATCACGCACTGAAAGTGCTTGTTTAGCGTTTTGTACGTTCTCAGTCATTGCAGTTTTTGCTACTGCCATGTTCAACTCAACTAGCTTTTCTACGCCTTCGAATGCTTTGTTGGTCAAATTTAACAATGTTTCTAAGTTAGCTTTGTTTGCTGCTGCGATTTGTTCTGGGGTTAATGTCATGATTTCTCCAAGTAAATTAAAGGGTGAACAATAAATGTTGCACTGCACAAATATAAGTATAGGTCTTAAATAGCCTAAGTCAAGACCACAATGTGAAAAAAAGGCAAAATCAGGGGGTGAAAGCCTTTTATACCGACCATTTCGTCCTCCCATTGCCTGAAGGGCATCGATTTCCGATGCAAAAGTACCGCCTATTAAGGGATCAGGTGGCTTTAATGGATGGTTTGGAGCTCAAAGAACCATCGGCTGCAAGTGAACAGGATTTGATCCGAGTTCATGACCAGGACTATGTGAAACGAGTCACTCAGGGTCAATTAAGTCCGGCAGAAATCAGGGAAATCGGTTTTCCATGGAGTGAACCCATGGTAGAAAGATCGAAAAGGTCTGCAGGAGCAACCATCCAGGCATGCATCAGCGCACTAGAAGATGGGGTGTCAGTGAATCTGGCCGGAGGTACTCATCACGCCTATGCAGACAAAGGCAGTGGCTTTTGTGTCTTCAATGATGCGGCTGTTGCATCAAAGCACCTTCAAAACTTAAGAAAAATGAACGTTGCCATCATTGATTTGGATGTTCATCAAGGCAATGGCACTGCAGCCATTCTGGGTAAAGACCCCAGCTGTTATACATTGTCTCTTCACGGAGAGAAGAATTTCCCTTTTAGAAAAGAATCCAGTCATTTAGATGTGGGATTGAGCGACGGTTGTACCGATGATGAATATTTACTTCATCTTGCTCACGCTCTGAATCAAATGGAGTCTGAGTTCAAGCCAGATATGTTGATTTATTTGGCGGGGGCTGACCCTCATGAAGGGGATCGATTGGGACGTTTGAAGTTAAGCCTCAAAGGTTTATGTCTGCGTGATCAAATGGTTTTGGACTTTGCTAAAACTCATGGTCTACCGATTGCCATAGCGATGGCAGGAGGATATGGCATCAATATTGAAACCACGGTTGAAGTGCATGCTCAAACCGTACAATTAGCCCTTCAACTATTCAAAGAATTAAAGGTCAAACAATAAATGAGTAATTCATGGATTAAATATTTAACGCCATGGATTGCGCCAATTTTTGTGATCATCTGGAGCACGGGTTTCATCATTGCTCGCTACGGCATGCCTCATGCTGAGCCAATGACATTTCTGAGTATGCGCTTTTTGGGCGTGCTGATTTGTATGATCCCCATCGTGCTGCTTTGGAAAGCCCCATGGCCAAGACAGTCGCAAATCATTCACATTGCGATTGCCGGCATACTACTGCAAGCGGGTTATTTGGGTGGTGTGTGGGCCGCCGTTCGCGAGGGAATGTCTGCAGGCTTAACAGCCTTGATTGTTGGTCTTCAACCAATTCTAACTGCCTTGCTTGCATCTTGGGTTGCTGAAAGAGTTCGACCTGTTCAATGGCTTGGCTTGGTAATCGGACTATTAGGCGTTGGCTTGGTTGTTTGGGCCAAGATTGTCATGATCGGCTTCAGTGATTTAAGTTTTATTTTCATCATCATTGCTTTGCTATCAATCACCGCAGGTACTCTTTATCAAAAAAAATATTGTCCTCAGTTTGATTTGCGCACCGGCTCGGTGATTCAGTTTGCTGCTTCAGCAGTTGTTTGCGTGCCACTCATGATGATGTTTGAAACCAGAGAAATTGCTTGGGTTCCAGAATTGGTGTTTTCTTTATTGTGGGCCATATTTGCTTTATCGATAGGCGCCAGTTCTTTGTTATTTGTGATGATTCGTCATGGAGCAGCCACCAAGGTCACGAGTTTGATGTATTTGACCCCGCCCACCACAGCATTGATGGCATGGTTCTTATTCAATGAGCCGATCACATGGGCTATTGGCCTCGGGATAGCTCTGACCATGGGTGCAGTTTTAATGGTCAATAAAGCCTCATCAGGCAAGTAATACCTTATCATGTCATTTATTCACTAAAACTAACTAATTAAATAGCTTAGAAGAGACTGATGATATTTAGAAGTAATTTGTTGCGCAAACTGATGGTTGGATTATTGAGCAGTTCTTTGTTGCTTGGAGCACAAGTGTCTTTTGCTCAAAACACAACAAACAAGCAAAGCACACAGCAGGCGGCCAAGAAAAAAACGACCCCAAAAACTCAAAAACAAGTTAGAACATCGACCACGCGAGCAAAATCTGCAAAAGCTCCAGATGAAAAAAGACCTTCATTTGCGGCAGCGATGGGCTTGCGTGGCAATCAGGATGACCTCAATTTAAAATCAAGTGTGGCTTTGATCGTTGATCGTCAAACACATGAAGTGTTGTTTGAGAAAAATGCTCATGCAGCATTGCCAATCGCATCTATCACCAAACTGATGACATCTTTGGTTGTTCTAGAAGCTCAAATGCCGTTAGATGAAACAATCGTGATAGAACAATCAGATGTGAATGCTTATCCTGGCCGAACTCGCTCTCGTGTGACCCAGGGAGCTAAGATGACTCGTGAGCAAGCGATGCTTTTATCTTTGATGTCTTCTGAGAATCGAGCATCACAGGCCTTGGGTAGAAACTTTCCAGGTGGCATACCAGCTTTTGTGGATGCGATGAATGCCAAAGCAAAGTTACTCGGTATGAGTCAATCAAAATTTGCAGACCCGACAGGCCTATCCAGCGACAACGTTTCTAGTCCAGAAGATTTGACTCGTTTGGTTGAGGCTGCATATCAATACAAAGTGATCAGGGAGTTCTCAACCAAACCCGACTACAGCATCATGATTGGTAAGCGTGAACAAAAGTTTGTTAACACCAATCGTTTGGTCAGAGCCAGTGATATGGATATTGGTTTACAGAAGACTGGCTATATCTCTGCTGCTGGACGTTGTTTGGTGATGCAAGCCAAAGTTGTGGGTCGTGATGTGGTGATGGTATTCCTAGATTCTGTTGGTACACAATCTCGTTTTGCTGATGCAGTGCGCGTGAGAGAATGGTTAGAAGCCAACCCAAACCCTGAGTCAATCAGAAAACTTTAAGTAAATGTAATTTAGTAGGTTGAATTAAACAGACTTAAGGCTTGGTTTGTAACCTAAGCTTTTTGAGATCTGCATTGCAGTATCTTTGAGTGATTTAAGCCACTCATCTTGCATGCGTTCAGTAGGCGCTGATAAAGAAAGACCAGCGACTAACTTGCCAGTGTCATCTAAAATGGCTGCAGCCATACAGCTCACACCCAACTCTAGTTCTTCATCATCTCTGGCATGACCAAGGCTTTTGACTAAATCTAATTCTTTTTCTAGTTGAGCAAGATCACTGATGCTATTTTGAGTATGTCCATTCAGGCCTGTTTTGCTCACATAATTCTTTAGCTTCACAGAGTCATCATCTGCCAAAAACAGTTTACCGACTGACGTTAAATGGAGTGGGGCTCTGCCGCCAATAGCTCGAACCACTTGCATGCCTGATCTTTCGCTATAAGCACGATCAATGTAAACAATTTCATCGCCTTGACGCACAGACAAATTGACTGTTTGGCCGGTGAGTTTATGTAAAGCTCTCATCGGTAATTGAGCAGCATCTCTGACCGAAAGACGAGCCTTCACTAAATTACCTAATTCAAGAAGTTTGAGTCCTAAACGATAAGTACCACTGTCTGCGCGCTCAACTAAGCGGCAAGCAACCATGTCATTCAAAATTCGATGGGCGGTTGAAGGGTGCAAATCAGTTAGCTCAGACAGTCTTTTTAGACTCTGGGCTTCATCACTATCTGCGAGGGCATCCAAAAGACTCATCATGCGGTCCAAAACCTGGATAGCTGTTCTGCTTGTCATGCCTCTATTTTAGCTCTAAATGTACCAAATTGCACATTATGAAAAGAGAAGCTTAAAAAACACCTCTTAAAGCCTTGGCACATTCAGAAACCAGCTTAGGACCTTGATAGATCAAGCCACTATAGAGCTGAACCAAGCTGGCACCAGCATCGACTTTGTCCTTGGCATCTTGGCCAGACATGATTCCGCCCACACCAATGATCGGTAGATGTCCCTGAAGGGTGCGGTGCAGTTCTTGAATCACGTGGTCTGATGATTGTTTCACTGGTGCACCAGAAAGGCCACCAGCTTCCTTTCCATGAGCCAAGTGCGCAACTGCGTCACGAGCGATGGTGGTGTTCGTGGCAATCACAGCATCAATTTTGTACTTGATCAGCAATTCTGCAATGGTCTGAATCTGTTCTAAATCTAAATCAGGGGCGATTTTTAGGAACAGTGGCACTTCTTTCTTGTATAAATCGCTCAGCACCTTTTTCTCTTCTGCAATGGCGCTTAACAATGAACTTAATTCATCTGCACCTTGTAACTGTCTTAAATTCTTGGTGTTCGGTGAGGAAATATTGACGGTGATATACGAAGCGATGTCGTACACCTTTCTCATGCAAATCAAATAGTCATCAGCCGCTGATTCAATTGGGGTCGTTGCATTTTTACCAATATTCAAACCGAGGATGCCGCCATTTTGCCAAAAATCAGATTGCTTGACGCGCGCCACGCATGCATCAACGCCATCATTGTTAAAACCCATACGATTGATCAGGCCTGAAGCTTCTGGCAAGCGAAACATTCTAGGTAATGGATTACCAGCTTGTGCTTTGGGTGTCACAGTCCCAATCTCAATAAAACCAAAACCCAAATCAGCCAAAGCATCAATGTGTTTGCCGTCTTTATCCAAGCCTGCTGCTAGGCCAACCGGATTGGGTATTTTCAGACCACAAAAAATTCGCTCATCGCGGGTAATCTTTTCTTGGGCTAAAAAACCTAAACCAAGTGCATGAACTTTATCGAGGGTGTTCAAAGTCAAGTTATGCGCACGTTCTGCATCCATGGCAAATAAACAAGGCTTGACGAGAGGGTAGAGATTCATCAGTGTTGGATCTTTAGGTTATAAATGGCGTTGCCACACATCATCGACCAAAACTTCCAATGGTTCAAACTGTGCTTTGTACGACATTTTAGGGCTTTCTTTGATGTAGTAGCCTAAGTACAAGTAAGGCAGCTGAAGTTTTCTGGTTTGTTCTATTTGCCACATGATGGCGTAAGTTCCATAACTGGCACTTTGATGACTGGTATCAAAGAAGGTGTAAACAGACGATAAGCCACTTTGAACAACGTCAATGATGCTGACAATTCTTAATTTGCCTGGTTCTTCACCATGAGGGCCATCTCTGAACTCAATCAAACGACTATTCACTTTACTTTGGAGTAAAAATTGTTTGTATTGATCTTGATCGTCGCCATCCATGCCACCGTGAAGATGGCGATCGTGTTGGTATGACATATAAAGATCGTAGTGTTCTTGGAAAAATTCCAAATGACCAATTTTCACTTCAAGATCTTGGTGCTTTTTAAACGCCCGCTGTTGAAAGCGTTTTGGTTTGAAGCGTTCAATGTCAACGCGACAGGCAATACAGGCCTTGCATCCATCACAGTATGGTCGATAGGTGTACAAACCACTGCGACGAAAACCACTCGCAACCAATTCACCATAAACATCGGCATGGATCAAATGAGTTGGGGTTGCTACTTGAGAACGAGCTTGATGATGCTCTAAGTAACTGCACTCATAGGGAGCAGTTGCATAGAACTGAAGGGTGGTGAAGGGGAGTTCTTTTAATTTACTCATGCCGGTTGGCTTAGCCAATGTTGCAAAACACTCTTATTAAAACTCCAAACGGGATTAATTGCAGTAGTTTTCTCGCGCACGTGATTTAAAAATTCATCCCGTGGAATGGGACTTCCGCCCATTGAGCTTAAGTGTACAGTTTCCTGCTGACAGTCAATCATTTCAATGTCTTGGGCAAGTGCCCATGCACAAAGACTGGCCAAGGCGATTTTAGATGCACCTGTTTTTTTAGAAAACATCGATTCACCAAACACCATTTTCCCCAAATTAACGCAATACAAACCGCCAACCCGTTGACCTTGATGAAAAACTTCAATACTGTGCGCATGCCCTTGTTCGTGTATTTGCCCATAAGCATGCATGATGGCGTGCGTGATCCAAGTCCCATCCTGGCCTGATCTTGCTTGTGTTGCACAAGACAGAATAGTCGCATGAAAATCTTCATCAACCTTTACTTCCCAGTCCTGATCTATCAAGACATTTTTAATTTCTTTTTTGAAGTTTTTACTGATTTTGAAGTTTTTAGGTCTAAGCACCATTCTGGGGTTGGGTGACCACCACAAAATAGGTTGTCCATCGGAGTACCATGGAAAAATACCTTGTTGATAAGCACGTAACAATTGTTCAGCGCTGATATCTTCGCTGATCGCTAATAAGCCAGGAACTTCCGGATCTGGATCAGCATCACTCCAAGGTGACGGAAAAGGATCATTAGGTTGAAGCCAAGACAGACCCATGTTGATCAATCTTTCCGATCAATGCGTTCATCATAGCCAACATCATCCAAATGAGTCGAGATCTTGTCTGCCTCATTGAGGCGACCCAATTTTTTATCCTGAAAATACCATTCAAGCGTTTTTCGGACGGTTTGAAATGCCAAGTCATTCCATGGAATGTCTTCTTCAGCAAATAGTTGGACTTCTAGACTTTCAACTCCGGCTTGATATTTTGGTTCAATGAGCTTGGCCAAATAAAACAAATGAACTTGTTCTACATGAGTCACATTCAACAAAGAAAACAAAGGACCAATTTCAACGATGGCACCAGCTTCTTCTTGGGTTTCTCTTTTGGCTCCAGCTTCAGTGCTTTCTCCAACCTCTAAAAAGCCAGCGGGCAATGTCCAGTATCCAAGGCGAGGATGTATGGCTCGTTTACACAAAAGAACTTTATCTTGCCAAACAGGAATCGTTCCAACGACATTACGAGGATTCTCATAATGAATGGTTTTACATCCTGTGCAAACATGCCTCTCACGCGTGTCATCCACGGGAGTTTGCAAGGCCACGGTTGAACCGCATTTTGGGCAATATTTCATTTCGCCATTATCGTTTAATTTGTGGTTTGCACGATGCCACGCAAGGCGTTGGTGAAAATCACTTCTTCGGCATTCAAGACGTCAGCGCGCGTGATGTTCTGTTCAACTGCCTGATACTTTATATTGCTTAGTACCACTGATCTCATTACACCTGGCAAGCATCCTGATGCCAGAGGAGGTGTTAACCATTGACCATCTTTTTTGATAAAGACATTGGATCGGCCACCTTCAGTCACAAACCCCTGTTCATTGATAAATAAAGCATCAAATGCGCCCAATTTTTCAGCGGCCAGCCACGCTTGGTCATACAGCTTGCGACGTGTCACTTTGTGACCCAATAATTGATCAGTGGAAAACATCGTTGTATCCGTTGCCAAAAGATCACTGGCCCACAGGATGGGACCTGGTTGAAGATCTTGTATCACGGCAGTTTTAACGCTGAGCAGTCCTTCTGCTGAAAGATCTAAGCGAAGTCTGTAAATTGATTGCTTATCCAGTGGCGAGCAAGCTTCTTGAATCAAACTTTTAGCTCTGTTTGAATCGAACTTGATTTTCAATTCTTTAGCTGATTGAGAGATTCGATCAAGGTGCATCTCAAGGCGGTAAGCTTGTCCTTGTTCTATGCGAATCGTTTCAAATAATCCAATGGGTTCTGCTTGATTTTGTAAGGCGTATAAAAAGCCAGCTTTGGTTTGGCACTCATGCCATTCATCAGCGCTCTCGGAATCAATGGTGATGCCCCCACCAACCCCCATTTGAAAATGTTGGTTTTTTTCAAGCTCTAAGGTTCTGATCACAACGCTCATGCCAAGGTCACCAAGGCCTTCTTGTGAGCTTGGGTCAAACCATGCAATGGCACCACAGTATAGATTTCTTGGTTCTGACTCTAACCCCTGAATCAACTCCATGGTTCTCTTCTTGGGTGCTCCTGTTACTGAACCACAGGGAAAAATTGCTTGCAGTAATTCTTTGAGTCTTAAATTTTCTTTGGATGTTGAGCTGATGGTAGATGTCATCTGTAAAACATCACCGTGTTGCTGAACTTCAAATAAATGTGGAACTTTGACTGAGCCGGGTATTGAGATTTTGCTTAAATCATTTCTCAGTAAATCAACAATCATGACATTCTCAGCACGATTTTTTGCATCTTCATGAAGTTCTTCAGAGCTGCTCTCGCCAACTTTGGCAGTTCCTTTCATGGGCTTGGTCATCAAGGTATTGCCAGTCTTTTGCAAAAACCATTCAGGCGAACAGGATAAGACCCAGCCATTGGTATGCTCAATATAAGCTCCATAAGGGCCGGGCTGTTTTTGTCTGAGTATTTGGTAGGCAGCTAAGGGCGAGCCACTTAATTCACCGTTGATGCGATACGTGTGATTGACCTGATAAGTATCACCAGCTTTGATCAAATTATGGATCTTGGCAATATCATTTTCGAATTGTTGTTGTGTGATACTCGTAACAGTCTTATGAATAACTGGTGCATCGACCACTTGATTGGTTTGAGCCTTGAGCCACTGATTCACATCTTCTTTGCTGAGTTTTTGAACATCCTTAAAAACCCAAGCTTGCACCCAAGGGGTCTTCGATTTTTTGGGAATCAATCCTAAGAGATGCTCCCCCAGCTCATAACTGAAACAAGTGACAACATAGTGTTGGTCATGAATGGCTTGTTCAATTGCTTGAAGTGCTGCTTCAAGATTGCCAGCATTGCTGGCTTGTATGGTTTTTAGTGGAGATTGATAGAGTCTGCTACTTGGTTTATCACTTGAACTTTGAGCATCATCGAGCAAGATGGCGCAAGAAAGATGCTCAAAGTCACTCATTGATTACTGGCCAATAACTTTTGCGCTATTGATCACAATCGTTGTGCTTGGCACATCAGCAAAAGGACGCTTGCTCGTGGTGCTCACGGCTTTAATTTTGTCGATTGTTTCTGTGCCCTTGATCACCATGCCAAACACAGCATAACCATGACCATCTGGACGAGGGTAATCCAAGTTCTTATTATTCACCACGTTCACAAAAAACTGTGCGGTTGCAGAATCAGGCACATTGGTTCTTGCCATGGCGATTGAGTACATCACATTATTCAAACCATTATTTGATTCAAGCGAAATAGGCGCTTTAGTTACTTTCTGTTGCATGTCGGGTGTAAAACCACCGCCTTGCACCATGAAGTTATTAATCACTCGGTGAAAAATAGTGCCGTTATAAAAACCACTATTCACATAGCCCAAAAAGTTCTCAACAGTTTTTGGGGCTTTTTCTGGGTTGAGTTCAACAACAAAATCACCCATGGTTGTTTTGAATTCGACTTTCGGACCCGCAAAGCTGAGTGTTGATGCGGTAACAAGAAGGGCAGCTAATAGTTTTTTCATGGGATGGGTCAGTTATGTTGGAAAGTCTAAGTATGCCAAAGATATTGAGGTAATAAAAAAGCCCCTCAAGTACATGAAGGGCTTTAGTCAAATATTTGGTTGCGGGGATAGGATTTGAACCTATGACCTTCGGGTTATGAGCCCGACGAGCTGCCAGACTGCTCCACCCCGCGTCTGAAGAATGAAACTATATCAGGTTAAACCCTAAATAGCAAGGACAGGCTGGCTTTCCATCCAGTAATGCCATGTCTTTTAAAGAAAAAATCAGCTCAAGTCGCTTGATTCTGTTCAATGTTATGTGAAAATTCGCACATGCAAAAACACCTGACTTATGCCCAATTAGTCGCTCCTGGTATTTATTGTGTTGATACCGGATTTGTAAGGGAGCATTTCGATGCGAGTTATATGGTGGTTGATGGTGATGAAGTTGCTTTCATCGACGTTGGTACCAATTACTCTATCCCCAGGTTCTTAAACACTCTTGATGAGCTTGGCTTAAGTACTAAACAAGTCAAATACATTGTCTTGACACACGTTCACTTAGACCATGCGGGTGGTGCTGGCGAAATGATGCGGGTTTGTGAGAATGCCCAGTTGCTGGTTCATCCTCGAGGCGCTCGGCACATGATTGACCCAGGTGCACTGAGAGCTGGAGCGGTGGGTGTTTACGGTGAACAGATCGTTGAGCAGTCTTACGGCCAATTGTTGCCAGTCGAGGCTGCCAGAGTTGTAGAAGTTGGTGAAGGTCATCAAATCCATTTAGGTAGCAGGATTCTGCATTGTTTAGACACACCCGGTCATGCCAAGCATCACATCGCCATTTGGGATCCATTGAGTCGTGGGGTGTTCACAGGAGACACCTTTGGTCTTTCATACCGTGAGTTTGATACTGAACAGGGGGCATTCATCATGCCAACCACCACGCCGATTCAGTTTGACCCGGAGGCTCTA